>NZ_JANXUQ010000139.1 GCF_025356155.1 Rhodoferax sp.
CCCGGAGCCGGTAAACCGTAGCCCTCGCAGCCTGCCACAACATATGCGCGAGTTCTGCCTGGTCTCCGTGCTGCGCAATATCCACGGCCTGGCGTGCTGGCTGGTGGACTCACGCATCGCATTGCTGGGGGCACAGTTTCCCTTTGCAGCGCCCACACACGCAAACGCCTACGCTGTTCTTTTCTCCGGCCCCACCGCTTTCAGCAGTGGCCCAGCCAGCATCCAGTTCGACGCGCGGTACCTGGCCTTGCCACTGCGCCGCGACGAAAAAGCCTTGCAACAGATGCTGCAACACGCCCTGCCCCTGACCGTGCTGCAATACCGCCGCGACCGCCTGCTAGTACAACGTGTGCGCCAGACCCTTGCCAGCCACGCCCAGCAAACGCACAGTGCCGAAGCACTCGCTACGCTGCTCAACGTGTCGCCGCGCACACTGCACCGCCAACTGAAGGAAGAAGGCGCAACGCTGCAGGGCCTGAAAGACGAGGTGCGCCAAGGCCGAGCCGTCGACCTGCTGCACCGCACCGAACGGCCGATCAAGCAGGTGGCCGAGGCAGCCGGCTTTCGCAATGAGAAAAGTTTTATCCGCGCGTTTAAGAGTTGGACTGGGCTGTCGCCGGCGGAGTTTCGCAAGCAGGCGCTTCCCTTGCCGTAAACTGAATTTAATGACCTCGCCACATTTTTCGACGTCCCATATGCCTCGCGCCGCCTTAGCCATCGTCCTCTTCCTTCGTTGCCTTTCGGCGTCAGCAGAAGAGGCTTTGCCTAAGGATCTCCCGCCAAGTCAAGAGGCTGCGGCCGTCCAATCTGCTGAACGTATCGGATTGGCCATCTATCTCCACGATCGCGCGGCGGCTGTTGCTACCGATGCAGCGTTCAAGCTCCACGCATTCAAAGAAGATCAACGTATCAGAGGCTGGATTACGGAGGAGAAACAGGGCCAAATCGTTGTCACCTTCATTGACCAAACGCCTTCTGCGCTGTACCGGATTGCAGTTTCAAGAGATGGCACCGCTGGCCCCGTCATGGCACTTGAGTCAGCAACCGCACTTACGGACTATGAGTTGGGTGCCGCTTCCGCACGCGCAGTTGCTTCAGCAGCAAAGTTTGAACGTTGCTCCGACAGATACAACTCAGTGGTGCTGCCCGCCGCCGATACACTTGCCAACAACTGGATCGTCTACTTGCTGCCTGGAACGACAAAAAGCAATGTTGTTCCAATCGGTGGCACCTACCGCATAGATGTCAGCGGCAACAAAATTTCCGGTCAGCGCGGCTTCACCCGTACCTGCATCACCTTGCAAACAGCCCCTGATGCGGTTGGCCTGTTCATTACTCACCTGCTGGATCCGGTTCCCACAGAAGCACATGTTTTTTGGAGCCTCCGGGCCAAGAAGCCCCTGCTCGTCGCGACCCCTCCCTACGGAACCCTTTGGGCCGTTGAAGGCAATTCAATCAGATTGACTGAGCGCAAAACAAAGGGTTAGTCAGACGGCTCCTGGCATCCCTTGGCATGATTTGTCCCCTTCATGGCACACGCTGCGTCCCTGCTGTTTGTAGACTGCAAGGACCATGACGATGATTACCATTGACGACTCCACCACGATAGGCGATGCGTTCTTCAGCGCTACGGAACGCTACGCATCTAACAGCCTGCTGGCCGTGCCCGCCAACCCCGCGCGCAACTACGACGCGGCGGGCCGCGAGATCACTTACGCCCAAGCCGCAGATGCGGTGCGTGGCCTGATGTCGCAGTACCGCGCTTCTGGCTACGGACTGGGCCACCGTATCGGTCTATTCCTGGAGAGCCGCCCCGAGCACATGCTGCACAAACTGGCACTCAACGCGCTGGGTGTCTGCTGCGTGCCCATCAACCCGGACTACCGACCGCGTGAACTGGCCTATGTGGTGGACCACGCCAAGGTCGACCTGATCGTTGCACTGACCAGCCGCCATGACGCGGTGCAGGCCGCACTGGCGCTGACCCGGCACCAGCCACCGGTTGCACTGCTGGAAGACTTCGCGCACCAGCCCCTGCCCACGGCCAGCATGCCTGCCGCAGCAGGCGAGCCCACCGGCGACACCCCCGCCAGCATCCTGTACACCTCCGGCACCACCGGCCAGCCCAAGGGCTGCGTGCTGTCCCACACCTACGAGCTGGTGGCCGGCCACTGGTACGCCCACCAGGGCGGGCTGGGCACGGTGCGCGAGGGGCAGGAGCGGCTGTACAACCCGCTGCCGCTGTTCCATGTGAACGCGTCCATCCTGTCGTTCTATTGCATGCTGCTCAGCGGCGGCTGCCAGGTGCAGACCGACCGCTTCCAGCCCAGCCGCTGGTGGACCGAGGTGGTGGAGAGCCGCGCCACCATCGTCCACTACCTGGGGGTGGTCGTTTCCATGCTGCTATCCCAACCGCCCAGCCCGCTGGAGCGCGCCCACTGCGTACGCTTTGGCTACGGTGCGGGCGTGGAACCGCAACTGCATGCGGTGTTTGAAGAACGCTACGGCTTCCCGCTGCTGGAGCTGTGGGGCATGACCGAGATGGTGCGGCCCTTGTGCGACAACCATGCGCCACGCCAGGTCGGCACCCGTGCCTTTGGGCGCGCCCGCCCAGGGCTGGATGCCTGCGTGATGGACGAGAGCGGTCAGGTAGTAGCGGATGGCTCCCCCGGCGAACTGATGGTGCGCCACTCCGAGACCACGCCCCGACGCCACTTCTTCAGCAGCTACCTGGACAACCCCACCGCCACCGAAGACGCGTGGCGCGGTGGCTGGTTCCACACCGGCGACATCGTGACCCGTTCGCCCGACGGCATGCTGCACTTCATGGACCGGCGCAAGAACATCATCCGCCGCTCGGGCGAGAACATTGCCGCTGCCGAGGTGGAAGCCCTATTGTTGACACACCCGTTGGTCGCCAATGTGGCCGTGATGGCGCTGCCCGATGACGTGCGCGAAGAAGAGGTGTTGGCCTGCGTGGTGCTCAAGCGGCGCAGCGATTGCGAAACGGCGGACAACGCGCGCGCGCTGTTCGACTTCTGCAACGCCAATCTGGCCTACTACAAGGCGCCAGGCTGGCTGTGGTTTGCGACCGAGATACCGACCACCGGCACGCAAAAAATCCAGAAGCACCGCATCTTCCCCGAGGGCCAGGACCCGCGCGCGCTGCCCGACATGCACGACCTACGCGCGTACAAGAAACGCAACTAAGCTGTTAGCCCCATGATCATCACCCTCTACCACTGCGTCAGCGCCCGCTCCTTCCGCCCCCTGTGGCTGCTAGAAGAATTGGGCTTGCCGTATGCGCTGAAGATGCTGCCCTTCCCGCCCCGCGCCTTGGCACGCAGCTTTCTGCAGGAGAACCCCTTGGGCACCGTGCCACTGCTGGTGGATGGTGAGACCCGCATGACCGAGTCCACCGCCATCTGCGAATACCTGGCCGCGCGGCACAGCCCGGGCACACTGGGTGTGGCGGTGGATGACGCCGCCTATGGCGCCTACCTGAACTGGCTGCACATGAGCGACGCCACGCTGACCTTTCCGCAAACCCTGGTCCTGCGCTACACACACTTCGAGCCCGCCGAGCGGCTGCAACCGCAAGTGGCGCAGGATTACAGCCGCTGGTTCCTGGCGCGGCTGCGGGCAGTGGATGCGGTGGTGCAGCACCAGGATTTCATTTGTGCCGGGCGTTTCACCGCTGCCGATGTGACGGTCGCCTATGCGCTGATGCTGGCCAGCCACCTGGGGCTAGACGCCCAATTCAGCCCGGCCGTGGCTGCGTACTGGGCGCGCATGCAAGACCGTCCCGCCTTCCAGCGTGCTTTGGCGGTGCAGCACCAGGCGGCCAGGGACCAGGGTGTACCGACGACGCCGGCGCCCGATATCCGGCCTTGAGCGCCGGCTTGCTAACCATAGATTTGATAGCTACTCAGGCTTATTCCACGATACATGCAGGCCAACAATCGTCAAATAGATATCGGCAGGCTGAACTTTTAAGTCAGACGTGCTGGGGCACTCATAAACCGCGCCATACTTGATCCCGTGAACTTGTACTTTCTTATGACACGCCTCAAATCGCGAATCGCGGCCATCAGTCAATCTGGGGTGCGATTGGCCGCTGTCATCGGTGGCACGATGTTGACGGCCCAAGCTGCCACCGTCCCGACGTTCGAGGCGAAAGTGGACTCCCGAGGATTTGTGGATGTTTGGCAACTGCGTGATGCATTGGGCCAAGTCGAGCCGCTAGTGGCGGATGACAACACCGATGGTTGCTACCGCGAGGGAGATGAGGGTGAAGACCCAGGGCCGATGACGCCTCAACAAAAGGCAGCATTGCAAAAGAACCTCGTCAAAAGCGCTATGGCAGAAAAGGCGTGTGCTACGCGCATTCAAACCCGCTTTGCCAACTACCAACGTATCCAAAATGCATTCAACGCCGCCTGGATGCCAGCTTTACTCACAGCCGTAAAAAAAGGCGACAAGGTCGCGGAGGTGATCCTCATCCGGTGTGACAGCTCCCCCGTGTTGACCAGAGACCAATATCCATCCACCTGCGCGGGCGGGCCAGAGATTCGTCGACAAGCGATCCACCGACTGCGCCAGACCGGCTTTCCCGCCGCCGTTCGGATTGAGGACGAGCCAGGCTTCTGTGAAAGCAAGAGTTGCGGCTCGCGCTCACCGGCGGGTCTCGAGGTGTTGCAAGGCTTGGTATTGAAGGCACTTCAACAGGGCAACTTTGGCCAAATTCCTTACGAGACGATCACAACATTCGGTGTCAAGAATGATCCTAAATTGGAATATCGATTGGCCCGCAACAAGGCCTTGATCGAAGCGGCCAGCCAAGACGTGCCCAGAGCTTTCTTGGTTCATTCGGCAGACATCCCTGGGGCCGCCAGCTTCGAGAAGCTCAACGTCAATCGCACAGCGCTGCGACCCGCGGTCTTGACGTGGGGACCGGAACTACTCTACGGCGATGGCGGGAACGGGCTTTCTTTCAATCACCAAGATCACTGGCGCTATGTGCCCTTTGAGCCCACGCTGTGTTACTGGCACCTAGGCCCGCTCAGCCCGTGCCAGCGCGTCGGCTTTGGCCTGTCGGGCGAGTACTATTCCCACATGGATGTCAAAGACCCAGATTTCGAGAAAGACTTGAAAGCCTTGTTACGCGCCACAGAGGAAAACATCACCAACCTATTGGAACAAGACCCGCGTTGGGGTATTTTCTTGATGAGCCGGGTTGGGTACCATGGATGGGTGCCTATGGGCCAGCAGACCAGCTCTAGCACGCTGGACGCAGCTTGGCTGGGTCAGTGGAAATCAAGCGATCCAGACATCCCAAGGGAAACAGTTGCCGACATCGTCCAGGACGGCAATCGAACCCGTATGACCACGCGAACGGTAGCGTCGAAGGGCATGCAACTGTCGCGGGACTTACTCGACGTCAGCAACTGCATCCTGCGCTACAGCGGTGGCTCGACACCGCTGGGATTTGGTGCCGACCGGGCGCAACTTGAACGTATCCACCTGGGCGATGCATCCACCGGTGTCGATCTGCTTGACCCCAAGAAGCGCTACAAGCAAGTCTTGATGCAATGCAAGAATGCGGAAGGCCCAGATAGCGAAGCGATCCGCTTTTTGCTGTTGGCCGGTGACACCATGCTGGAGGTTGCTGGTCACCTCAGTCAGCGCCAGTACATGCGTGTGCGCGCGTTCAAGCGCCAGTAGGACGAATTGAACTCCCCCGTCCGAGATGCCCGGTTTCCACGAAGGTCTTAGCTCCGTCGAAATTACTACACATTTGATAGCTACTCACGCACACTCCACGGGGGCTACCGGCTGGTTTAACTTCGAGGTATTGCACCCGCCCCCGCGCTGACCCGCGCCAGTGCCGCCCGCGCACCCGCCAGAGACTGCAGCCGCTCCCGCAGGTAATCGGCCAGCCGTGGCTGCTGGCTAAACGCCACGTTGAAGCGGATGTGTGCATCGTTGGGGTTGTCGGCGCTGAAGGTGGCGCCGCGCACCAGCAAGATCTTGTTGCGGTAGGCGTCTTGCACCAGCAGGTTCAGGTCCACATCCTCGGGCACGGACGCCCACAGGAACAAGCCGCCCTCGCCGGGGTGGTCCAGCACCAGACCGGCATCGGTCAACTGGCGCGCGCTGACATGGCGGGCGGCCAGCAGCTTGGCGTTCAAGCGGTCCAGGTGCTTGCGCCAGCGCCCGGCGGCCAATATCTCTAGCATTACGTTTTCGTTCAGTGCCGGTGTCGTCAGCACCGAATAAATCTTCTCGCGCATCAGGGCCTTCAGCAGCGGGTGGTCGGCCGCCATGTAGCCTATGCGCAGCGCGGGGCTCAAGGCCTTGCAGAAGCTGGAGTAGTAGATGACACGGTCCAGCCCCGCCAGGCTGGCCAGCCGCATCGCATGGCCGGGGTGGAAGTGGCCGTGCACATCGTCTTCGGCAATCAAAAACCCATATTGCTGCGCCAACATCAGCACCTTGTGCAGATTGGCCGCCGAGCTGCTCCAGCCCGTGGGGTTGTGCAGCACGGTCTGGATGAAGAGCAGGCGCGGCCGGTGTTCGCGGCAGGCGGCATCCAGTTGCTCCAAATCCAGGCCATCCGGGCGGCGGGCGATGGAGACGATGCGCAGGCCGTCCTTGCGCAGCCGGTCGAACATCAAAAAATAGCCCGGGTCTTCGACCAGCACGGTGTCGCCGGGCTGCAGGAAGGCACGGCAGATCAGGTCGATGGCGTGTGTGCCGCCGTAGGTGGTCAGGATGCGCCCCGCATCCACGGCAATACCCACGCCGCGTATCACCATGGCGATGCGCTCACGCAGCTCGGGCAGGCCCTGCGGCGGGCAGCGCGACGCCATGCCGGCGGTGGCGCGGGCCAGGCCGCGCTGCACGGCGGCGGCGGGCACTGCGTCTTCCAGCCACGCCGGTGGCAGTGCTCCGCTGCTGGCCAAGAGCACACCGGCGCGCTGGTCGTTGGCCTGCTGCGCCAGCCATACGCCCTCTTGTTCTTCGCCGGCTTCCAATGCTGCGGCGTCGGGCAGCGTCGAGCGCCGTGTTTCACAGACAAAGTAGCCGGCCGTTCCGCGCGATTCAATCAAACCCAAGGCCATCAGCCGGTCATAGGCGGTGACAACCGTGTTGGGGCTGACCGCCAATTGCGCGGCCAGTTGGCGAATGGACGGCAGCCGCGCGGCGGCGGGCAGTTGACCGCCCGCGATCAGCTCGCGCAGGCGCAGCTCGATCTGGTCGGCCAGCGCGGTGGGGGCGTTGCGGTCAAGGGAAAACACAGAGCGAGATTACAGCAGAAAGCTGACTGCCAACACCACCAGCATGGCGCCCATGGTCAGGTTAAAAATGCGCCGTTTGAACGGGTCGGTCAGCAGGCGGCGAATGGCCACGCCAAACAGCGCCCACATTGACGCGCTGGGGAAACCGATGACCAAGCCCACCACCGCCACCAGCAACGCACCCACTGGCGCGCTCAGGCCTACCGGCATGAACACTGTTGCCAGCGTGATGGACTTAACCCAGCTTTTGGGATTAACGGCTTGGAACAGCGCAGCCTGGGTAAAGCTCAGCGGCTTCGTCTCCCGCGCTTCGCCCAGCGAACTGGCACTGAGTTTCCAGGCTAGAAAGACGAGGTACAGCGCACCAGCTATGCGCAGGATCTGGTGCAAAACGGGGAAGGCCACGAACAGGCTGCCCAGCCCCAGGCAGGTGATGAAGGTCTGCACGGCGACACCGCTGTTGGTGCCAAAGATTTGCGGCAATGCGCGGCGGTAGCCAAACATCGCGCCCGAGGTGGCGAGCATCACATTGTTCGGGCCGGGGGTGCTCGACATCACAAAGCAATAGGTCATCAAGGGCAGTAAATCGGTCCACATATCGCGCAACTCCTAAGTCAAGGGTTTGACTGTAGGACCCCGAGCGGGGACCGCCAAGGGACAGATGGGGCGAATCGACTTGCGCTGTATCAGTTGATTGATGCATACAGCCTGCAATTGCAAGCCGCAGCGTCGGGATATCAGGATCTGGATGTAAGTGGTACTGGCCCTTGTACGCCTTACAACCGCGGCGTAGCCCGCTCAATGATCGCCGCGCAATTTAGCCCCCGGGGCATCGCGCCAAACGTCAAGCCGCTGCTGTGTTCCCCCAAACGCGATGCGCAAAACGCGTCGGCCACGGCGTGATTGCCGTATCGCACCAGCAGCGAGCCCTGCAGTGCCAGCGCCATCTTCTCGACCACCCCGCGAGCACGGTATTCGATGGCGGATGGGTCCAGCAGTTCGCTGCCCAAGCGGGCCACGTACTGGTCCAAACGGCGGTCGGTGCCCGCTGCGGCTTGCACCTCGTCCATATACGCGTCGACCGAGCCAGGGTTGCGGCCCATCGCACGCAGCATGTCCAGGCACTGCACATTGCCACTGCCCTCCCAGATGGAGTTGACCGGTGATTCGCGGAACAGCCGGGGCATGATGCAGTCTTCCATGACGCCACTGCCGCCTATGCATTACATGGCCTCGTAGGCGTGGGCAGGGGTGCGTTTGCAGATCCAGTATTTGCCGACTGCAGTGCCTACGCGCACCAGCATTTTTTCATGTTCGCTGGCCTCGCCGATGTCCAGTGCCCGGGCGATGCGCATCGTCATAGCGAGCGCAGCCTCACCCTCGACAACCAGGTCGGCCAGCACGTTTTGCATCAACGGCTGTTCGGCCAGTCGTTTGCCAAATGCAGAGCGGTGCGCGCAGTGGTGCAAGGCCTGGGCGACGGCCTGGCGCATGCCGGCGCTCGACCCCACCATGCAGTCAAACCGCGTCATCGTCACCATCTTCAAAATGGTGGCAACACCGCGGCCTTCGCCGCCCACCATCTGCGCGTGGGCTCCGCGCAGCTCGGTCTCGCACGATGCGTTGGCCACATTGCCCATCTTGTTTTTCAGGCGCTGGATTTGAAAGGGGTTCTTGCGGCCGTCGGCCTGCCAGCGCGGCAGCCAGAAGCAGGACAAGCCGCTTTCCGTTTGCGCCAGCACGAGAAACGCATCACTCATGGGTGCGGACACAAAATACTTGTGGCCGACCAATTCGTACGTCTGACCCGGCCCGCCGGTGCCCAGCGCATGGGCGCGCAGCGTGTTGGCACGCACGTCGGAGCCGCCCTGTTTTTCCGTCATCGCCATGCCGACCGTGATGGCTGACTTTTGCTCCATCGGTATGTTGCGGTGGTCGTATTGCAGCGCCGTGATCTTGGGCAGCCACTGCGCGGCCAGGTCGGGTTGCTCCAGCAGGGCGGGCACGACGGCCGATGTCATCGTGATCGGGCAGCCGTGCGCGGCCTCCACCTGGTTTTGCAGGTAACACATGGCGGCGCGGGCCACATGGGCGCCGGGCTGCGGAGTGCGCCAGTGCGATGCATGCAGGCCGTGCTCGGTGGATATCTGCATCAGCCGGTGGTAGGCCGGGTGGAAGCGCACCTCGTCAATGCGGTGGCCGTAGTTGTCGTGCGTGTAGAGCACCGGCTTGTTCTCGTTGGCCTGGAAGCCCAGCTCGATCAGCTCACGGCCACCGGTCAGCGTACCGAAGGCTTGCAGCTCCGATTCGGCCCAGGCCGCGCCTTCGCGGGCCACGGCTTCGCGCAGGGCCACATCTTGCTGGTAGGTGTTGTAGTCGCGCAGCGGTGGGGGCTGGTTCTCCACCACATGGGTTTCAGCCAGATGCCCGTAGGTAATGGCAACGGCGGCGGCTGTGGAGGTTTGCGGCATCGTGTGGTCTCCCGGTGCCGCAACGGGTGTTCGCGGCGTTGGACTATGGTTGATAGAAATTATGAATGCAAGTTCATATTATGTATTCGCCAGTACACCGCGCTGTCAAATGGGCGTCAACCGGCTACCGCACCGACCAGCCCGCGCTACCCAGTGCGCTACAGTGGCGCCTGTTCACTTTTCGCCCACCCAACCATCCCCCCTTCCTTCCATGGCTTATCGGCCCACTGAAAAAACACTGGCACGCAAGGCGGAGATTCGCCAGCGCCTACTGGACGCTGCGCTGGGCTTGGTCAGCGGTGGTGGTTTTGGCGCACTGACTATCGTCGCGGTGGCAGCCCAGGCCGGCATTGCCACTGGCGCGGTCTACAAACACTTTGAGTCCAAGGCTCAGCTGTGCGCCGAGGTGTTTCGCATCGCCACCGAGAAAGAGGTCGCCATGGTGCGGGCCACGGCGCAGGGTTCGGGCACACCCAGCGAGCGCCTGCAGCACACCGTGCATTCTTTTGCACTGCGCGCTTTGCGCCACCCGCGGCTGGCCTTTGCGCTGATTGCCGAGCCGGTGGATGCGCTGGTCGATGCAGAGCGACTGCGCTATCGCCAGGCCTATGCCGATGTGTTTGTGGACCTTGTGGCGCAAGGCATAGCAAGCGGTGAATTTGTGCCCCAAGTGCCCAGTGTCAGCGCGGCTGCGTTGGTGGGCATTATTGCTGAATCGCTGGTGGGTCCGCTGTCGTGGACAGCAGCCGACAGGCCTGGCGTGCAAGCCGAGGATCTGATTGCCGCGATCCAGGCCTTTTGCTTGCGCGCAGTGTCAAAGATGGGTTTGTAATACGGTGAGGCCGGGGCCATCCAAAATTCCAGCATGCCGCGCGGCGCATGGAAGGCCCCAACAACCGTTCCATCAGCTAGCTCGCGGATATCGCGTATTTCCACGAATTGGGTTTTGGGGTCCCCTAGGCGGGACAGGGTCTCGGTCACCGCATAGGTTCGGACGGCTGCCATACCGGCATCGACGCGCTGGCGCGAGGTGGTTGCAATAGGCATGTTTATTGCTCTCGTGTGATCGGGGTTAGCCCCATTGTTGCTGCCCAAGTTTGCCGTGATACTACTTTGGTGCTGCGTTTTACGCCCTGCGCCAGAGCCATTTTTCCAGAACAGGACATGCGTTGTTCAACTCATCTATTTCCGCTGTAGCACCACATCTGTGTGCGCCAGCTGTGCGCGCCCCGCTGCTACCACTTGCCAGTTTCGCAGCGCTGGTCTGCGCGATGTTTGCCTCGTCGCCGATATGGGCACAAACACCTACCGCACCCGCAGGCAGCACGAACCGTACGGAAGACCCTGCCTACAGCGTATTCCGCTGGATCAAGATTCAGGGCGATGCCCAACGCAAACCTACTGACGCGCCCAAGCCCAAGCCCAAGGCAGAACCTGCTGCACCACCCGTACGCAGGCCAGAAGCCCAAGCAACGGCACCCGCTGCAAGTAGCGAGCGAGCGCAAACCGGTGCCCCCACACCCGCTGCAATGCCCCCAGCAGAGACTGCGCCACAGGCAGCTGCGAATGTGGTCCCGATAACCAGCGCTCCAGTCGCGGCAGTAACGGCGGCCCCCGCGCCAGCGGCCCCGGTAGCAGAGGCCAGCGACGAGCTGGATGCGGACCTCAAAATCATTTCGCAAACCCAGCCCGAATTTCCCAGAGACCTTCGCAACGCCATCTCGCACGGCAAGGTGGTTGTGAGCTTTACTGTGCAAACCGACGGAACAGTCGCCGACCCCACGGTGGTGAGCTACACCAACCGCAAGCTCGGCAGACCGGCGACGGATGCAGTCGCCAAGTGGGTATTTCAGCCAGTGCGCATACCGCGCACCGTGCAAGTGGAAATTGCCTTTAACGCGCAGTAAAACTATTGGCTCAGCCAGCTAGCGCCCGCTGGATGATGATCTTCTGCACGTCACTCGTTCCTTCATAAATCTGACAGACCCGCACATCGCGGTAGATGCGCTCCAGCGGAAAGTCGCTGACATAACCATACCCACCGAGCGTCTGGATCGCGGCGCTACACACCTTTTCGGCCATCTCGCTGGCAAACAGCTTGGCCATCGCGGCCTCTTTCAGACAGGGCCGACCGGCATCGCGCAGTGCGGCCGCGTGCCAGATCAACTGGCGTGCCGCTTCGATCTGCGTGGCACATTCCGCCAAGCGGAAGCCGACAGCCTGGTGGTTGAAGATGGCGGTGCCAAAACTCTGGCGGTCCTTGGCATAGGCCACGGCCACGTCCAGCGCGCTGCGCGCCATACCCACGCTCTGCGCCGCGATACCGATGCGCCCGCCTTCCAGCCCGCCCAGCGCGATACCGTAGCCTTCGCCTTCTTTGCCAATCAGGTTCTCGACCGGGATGCGGCAGTTGTCGAAGTTGATCTGTGCCGTGTCGCTGGAATGCTGGCCCAGCTTGTCTTCGATACGTGCCACCACATACCCGGGCGCATTGGTCGGCACGAGGAAGGCGCCCATGCCTTTTTTGCCCGCGCCTTTGTCGGTGACGGCGATGACGATGGCCACGTCGCCGTTCTTGCCGCTGGTGATGAACTGCTTGACACCGTTGATGACGTATTCATCGCCCTCGCGCACTGCAGTGGTCCTGAGTGAAGAGGCGTCGCTGCCCACATGCGGTTCGGTCAGGCAGAAGGCCCCCAGCATCTGGCCATGGGCCAGCGGGACCAGCCACTTCTGCTTTTGCGCCTCGGAACCGTAGCGCATCAAGATGGCGTTGACCGGGCAATTCGTCACGCTGATGACCGTGCTGGTGCCGCCATCGCCAGCGGCGACTTCTTCCAACACCAAGGCAAGGGTCACGTAGTCCAGATTGGCGCCACCATAGGCCTCGGGCACACAGATGCCATAGGCACCCAGCGCGGCCAGGCCTTGGTGCGCTTCCTTGGGGAAGTGGTGTTCCTTGTCCCACTTGGCGGCGTTGGGCCACAACTCGGCTTGGGCGAATGCGCGGACGGCGTCGCGAACCATTTCTTGGTCTTGGGTTAATAGCATTTTTTGCTTCCTCGTATCTTTTTTTAAAACCGGACTTCCTGGACAACCAAATTTCCTAACAACCCACTCTCCCCCAACCCCTCTCGCCCCGCCGGGCGAGAGGGGGGCTTTTAACAGCCGATTTGGGAATTGCGCGTCGACTACGGAATTACAGCAGAGAGGTTGCGTTGCGTGTTTGTATTTCCAGATTTCTTGCCAACGGTCGTAGCGAGCGCAAACGCGTAGGCAAGCAACCACTGGCACGCGCAGCGGCCAGCGTTGGCACACCACGACGACACGACTTATCTACGACCGCCGCCCCAAACGCCTCCGCACTCCAAACCCGTACCGCAGCGTCTCGCCAGTAATTCCGCGTTCGGCACGCGCGGTCAAATCGGCTGTTAAGGCTCCCCTCTCGCCCGGCGGGGCGAGAGGGGCTGGGGGAGAGTGGGTTGTTGGACTTCGGAGTCGGTTATTCGAAAGTTGGATGTCCAGACGTTAGCAAACCAGAAACCCAAAGGTTAGACCATCTCCAACGCCACAGCCGTAGCCTCCCCGCCCCCAATACACAACGTAGCCAACCCCCTCTTCAACCCCCGCGCCTGCAAGGCATACATCAACGTCACCATAATCCGCGCCCCAGACGCCCCAATCGGATGGCCCAGCGCGCAAGCGCCGCCGTTCACGTTCACCTTGTCATGGGGCACATTCAACTCTTTCATCAGCGCCATGGGCACAACGGCAAAGGCCTCGTTCACTTCCCACAGGTCCACATCGCCCACTTCCCAACCAGCCTTGGCCAGCACCTTTTGGGTGGCGCCGACCGGGGCGGTCGCAAACCACTCGGGCTCTTGCGCGTGCGTGGCGTGGGCCACGATGCGGGCCAGCGGCTTGCAGCCCAGCTTGGCGGCGGTGGATGCCTTCATCATCACCAGTGCAGCGGCGCCGTCGTTGATGGACGAGCTGCTGGCGGCAGTGATGGTGCCGTCCTTTTTGAACGCAGGTTTCAGCGTGGGGATCTTGTCCAGCTTGACCTTGCCGGGGCCTTCGTCGATGGACACGACGACATCGCCGCCACGGCCCTTGACGGTGACCGGTGTGATCTCGGCGGCAAACGCGCCGGACTCGGTGGCCGCCTTGGCGCGTTGCACGCTGGCGGTGGCAAACGCATCCTGCTCGGCGCGAGTGAAGCTGTATTTGGCGGCGCAGTCTTCGCCAAAGGTGCCCATTGAGCGGCCGGCCTCGTAGGCGTCTTCCAGGCCGTCGAGCATCATGTGGTCGTACATGCGGTCATGGCCGATGCGGTAGCCGCCACGGCCCTTCAACAACAGGTAAGGTGCGTTGGTCATGCTCTCCATGCCGCCGGCCACTAGCACTTCGTGGCTGCCCGCGATGAGCATGTCGTTGGCGAACATGGCCGCGCGCATAGCCGAGCCGCACATCTTGGACAGCGTGACGGCACCCGCGCTCTTGGGCAGGCCGCCCTTGAAGCTGGCCTGGCGCGCAGGCGCCTGGCCCTGGCCCGCCATCAGGCAGTTACTGAACAAAACTTCGGTCACCAGCTCTGGGTTGATGCCAGCGCGTTCCACGGCCGCCTTGATGGCTGCACCACCCAGGTCATGCGCCGCGAGGCTGGAAAAATCTCCCTGGAAAGCACCCATGGGGGTGCGGGCTGCGCCGACGATAACGATGGAATCCGACATGCTGGTTCTCCTGGTTTGCGAAGACGTTGCGGGACAGACCTGTAGCCCTGTCCTCAACTGATTTAAGGGGGCGTCATAGTTGACGTTTACGTAAACGTCAATTGTGCCAGAATCCGCCCTCCACTACACTCGCCCACCGGCAAATTGCCACAAGCAAGCCCTGCCCGTGCGACCTGATTCCTGTTTGCAGCCACTTTTCCATGCTCCATACTTTGCGTCTTTTTTTGCTGGGCGTCCACTTTCTGGTGGCCGGTGCCGTCAATATGTTCATCGTGCTGCGACGCCCCTTTGACCCCGACAACAGCCGCCTGTGCGGACGTGTGTACTCGCTACCGGCTTTACGCTTCCTGGGATTGCAGACCGAGCTGCAGGTGGACGAGCTGAAGAAGCTGACCAGCCCCTGTGTCATCGTCGTCAACCACCAATCCAATTACGACCTGTTCATTTTGGGCAGTGTGGTGCCACGCCGCACGGTGACCATCGGCAAGACAAGCCTGCGATGGATTCCGATCTTTGGCCAGATCTACTGGCTGGCCGGCAATGTGCTGATCGAGCGCGGCAACGCCGCCAAGGCGAAAGCGGCGATGCTCAAGACCACCGACACGCTGCAGCACCACGACACGTCGATCTGGGTCTTCGTTGAAGGCACGCGCAACCTGGGCAATGGCCTGTTGCCGTTCAAGAAGGGGGCGTTCCAGATGGCCATTGCGGCCGGTGTGCCCATCGTGCCGATTTGCTGCAGCAACTACAAGCGCACGATGCGGCTGAACCGCTGGCACAGTGGGGTGTTGCGGATTCGCGCGTTGCCACCCCTGCCTACACAGGGCATGACGCTGGACGACATGCAGGAGTTGATGGAGCGGTGCAGGGCGCTGATGGTTGAGTGCATTGACGCACTGGATGCCACGCCAGCGTAAATAGGCAGCCGGATTGTTCGCAATCCAGCAAGAGTGTCTTCGCAGTTTGCGGCTATTTCTTGTGCGGCCATCTGCTTACAGTCATTGCATGGACCGAAGCACTCCCCCAATCTGGACCGCATACATGCCCTTTCTCTTTGTTCGCCCCACACGCCTGCTCGCTTTGGCGGGATACCTGTTGACCGCCGCCATATCCCCTGCCCAGGGGGGACAAGCGGCATTCGCCAAACTAGAGGCACTGCAAGCATCTCCTGAATCCGCAGGGACTTTGGTGTACCGGGGTGATACCTTTACCCAGCGCACGCCCGCAGGGGCGCCGCTCTACCGCTACGAGCGGCGCGTGCTGACGACACCCGAGGGATTGACCGCAAGCCACATCACCAGCGACCCTGCCGGGCGCGTGATCATCGTCGAGTCAGCACTGGTTTCGCCCCACTACGCAACCCAGCGGTTTGAGGCGACTAACCGGCAATCCGGCTTTATCGGATCGGTCCGAATCAGCAACGGCGGCCGCCATCTGGAGTACGAACTGAACGACAACGGCAAACGCAGCACGGCGTCTGAAGATGTTTCCGACCCGGTCGTCTGCGGACCTTCCCTATTTGGTTTCATTCTGAAGAACTGGGATCCACTCGTGGCCGGCACATCCCTACCCGTGCGAATGTTAGTGCTGAAGGACAAGACCACCTATGGTTTTGACCTGAAGTTGGACAAGGTGGTCAATGGTCAAGCCGCGTTCACCATCACGCCCAGCAGCTTCTTGATCCGCATGGCCAGCGCACCGCTGCGGGTTGTGTTTGACGCCAGCAGCAAGACGGCGGTTCGATACGAAGGTCGGGTGCCGCCGATGGAAAACGCCTCCGGCAAGCTCAATGACCTGGACGCCCGCGTGGAATACGCGTCCGTGTCTCCCGCATACCGCTGATCGTCGCATACCATGACAACACTTTTCGCCACCCTGCACCACGCAGCCGTTCTGACCCTACTCGTCTGCACGCTAGCCTCCATCTACCAACTCAGGCATCCGCTCACCTTGCCTGGCGCTCGCCTCTTACGCAGGACCGACATGCTCAATGGCATCGCCGCGACCCTGGTGCTGGTCGTCGGATTGGTGCGGGTTTTCTACTTGGAGAAGGGACCGGCCTACTACTTTAGCAGCGGCCCCTTCCTCGCTAAGATGGGCTTTTACGGGCTTGCCAGCGTGCTGTCATTGGTTCCGACGCTAGAGGTTCGCCGTTGGCGGGTTCCACTCGAGCAGAGGCGACTGCCCACCGTGAGCGACCGAAAAATGACGGCAATGTGTACCGTGGCATATCTGCAGTTGGCCTGCCTCGCCGCCATGGCCATTTGCGCAAACTTGGCTGCACGCGGTCAAGCATGGCACTTGTTGGGGGGCGCCAATTGACCCAGCAACTGGCTATGGATTGATGGTGGCGAGCCAGGGGTCGTCCTGGTTTCCGCCAAAGGTCTCAACCAGAAAATCGATGAAGGCCCGTGTGCGTGCAGGGACATGTTTGCGCGTGGGTATGGCTGCATACAACTGCAAGGCTCCGCCATGCCAACCCGGCAGCACGCGTACCAAGCGACCCTCCCGCAACGCATCTGCCACCATGAATGTTGGCAGACCAGCAACCCCCATGCCGGATACAGCTGCAGCGTAGAGGACTTCCAGTTGCGCGGTCGATAGGACGGGTGGGCGCAGGCTCACTTTGAGTATCCGCCGCGTTGCACCGGTAGAGCCATTCACTCCCCGATACAACGTCAATTCGCGCTTGACCGCGGCCACGTCCGGAAGCAGGCCGTCGTGCAGCAGCAGGTCTTCCGGTAGTTGGGGTTGCCCACACCGTTTCACATAGCCAGGAGCCGCGCAAAGAACGAAGGTCGACGCAGCCAGTGGTCGAACCACGAAGTCCCCCCGCAGGGGTTGCTGTCCAATGGACAGTATGGACACATCGAAGTTTTCATCAGCAGCACCCACCGGCCCAGCCGCCAACAGCTCCAGCTGAATGCCGGGGAAACGTTGTCGAAAAATCGGCAGGTGGCGGACCAACTGATGGGTTGCAAATGCCGGGGGACACAGGATGCGCAAAGTCCCGCTGGGCGCTTTGTTGACCGCGCTGGCCAGGGCATCCGCATCATCCAGCTCCGCCAAAACGCGCTTGGCACGGTCAAGGTAGTCTTGGCCCACCTCGGTCAACGCCAGCTTTCGGGTGGTTCGATTCAGCAGCCTCGCGCCAAGATGGTCTTCCAGGTCGGACACTGCGCGGGTGACCACCGCCGGGGCAAGGTCCAGCACCCTGGCCGCCCCCGCAAAGCTGCCTTCCGCAATGACTTGGGCGAATACACGAAGGGCGCGAAGTTGGTCCATGCGGGCATTCTTTCATATCCGCTGGAAGTGACGCAGAGTCGACCCGCGATTGTTTCGACGCGATGTTTTCGTGAAATTTGTGGTTGCCGGAAACAATTACATGTGTAATCATTGCGATCAGTTACACACGTAAACATGAAAATCAACCCCCCGCCAATCCCAAGCATCAGCGAGGCTGAGGCCGTAGTGATGGAGACTTTGTGGTCTGAAAATCCACTCAGTGCCGAACAAGTCATGCAATCACTCGCGGCCAGTCAGTCATGGCACGAATCGACGATCAAGACCTTGTTGAATCGCTTGCTCAAGAAAGGCGCGATCACTGCCAGTTTGGAAGGCCGTCGCTACCTTTACAGCCCCGTACTTCGGCGGGATCAGTGGCAAGTTGCGGAAAGCACGGGCTTCATTGACCGTGTTTTCGGCGGTCAAATCGCCCCGCTTTTCGCGCACCTGAGTCAACACCGCCGCCTTAGCAAGGCCGATTTACGGGAGCTGCGCAAGCTGATCGAAGGGATGAGCGATGGGCAGTGAAGTGCTGCAAACCGTTGGTGTGGCGTGCATCGCCCTCAGTGCATCTATTCTGGTTGTGCTTTTGGTGCGTACGGCATTGCGCAAAGCCTTTGGTGCAAGCATTGCATACCTGGCATGGGCAACGGTTCCCCTCGCGGCGATCACGCCACTCCTGCCGCACGCCACGATGCAAGCTTGGCCACACGCCGTGGCACTGCCGGTGCAAGCGGTGAACGCGGCCATGCAAACAGCCAGTCATCCGTACGGCGCCAGCGCGTCAATTGCCGTCGCCATCTGGGGACTTGGCGCTCTGTTTGTGTTACTCGCGTTCATCGTTCAACACCGAGGTTTCTTAGATTCACTGGGGCCCCTGGCGATACGGCATGGCGTGGCGCGACCGAGGAGCGCGGCAGCCTCAAAATTTGGCCCTCTTCTATTGGGCCTTTGGCGCCCCGTGGTCGTTTTACCGCTCGACTTTCGCCAACGGTACACAGCACGCGAGCGGTTGCTGATACTGGCGCATGAACGGTCACACCTGCGTCGCAGGGATCCCATCGCGAACGTGATGTGCGCGGCTTTGCAATGCATTTTTTGGTTTAACCCCCTCGCCCATTTCGCCGCCCACACGTTTCGGTTCGATCAGGAACTGGGCTGCGACGACTTGGTGATGCGTCGGCACCCGGGCCTGCGTCGCACCTACGCCGACGCCATCCTGAAGACCCAGGTTGCCTCTGGTCGCACACCGCTGGCTTGCCAGTGGCAATTTACCCACCCCTTGAAAGTAAGAATCATGCAACTGAACAACACCACTGCCCGTTCTGCTCGCCGTCTATTGGGCCGCATCCTTATTGCTGCAACTGTGGCAGCATGTACGTATGGAGCATGGGCAGCGCAGTCTGGAGTGCCAAACAGCGTCATCGCATCAGCAGGTCCATCGGGTCAGGTCTACGATATCTTGATGGCAATCCAGGTTGAAGGACAAACGTTTAATCCTCGCGTTCGCACCACCGCCGGATCGCCGGCAATCATCCAGTTTGGAGCCGATCCCATGGTTTGGAATTTCAGTCTTTCTGTGGAACCAAAAGATGGAAAAAACGTTCTGGTGCGCAGCAATATCCAACACGGTCAACAAGACGTCGCAAAACCGGTCGTGATGCTGTCGCTCGGGCAGACCGCTGGGATTCACCTTGGTGCGGATGAAAAGCATCCTGATATCGACATCAAATTGACATTGACAGAGCGGCCAGTAGGGAAATAGGTCAACTGCGGTGGATGTGTATTTAGCCGCGGTTGATCGAAATACCCCCATCCACCAGCAATGCAGCACCCGTCATAAACGACGACGCATCAGACGCCAGGTACAAGACCGACTGCGCAATTTCCTCCGGCCGGGCAATGCGCCTCAAAGCATACAGGCTCTGGATATGGGCCAGTGCTTCGGGCGTACTGGTCATGGACTTGCCCATGGGTGTATTCGTACCGCCGGGCAGCACGGCGTTCACGCGCACAGACTGAGGACCAAACTCCGCGGTAAGGGTTTGCGTCAGCCCCACCAAGCCCGCCTTGCTGGCGGCATAGGCGGCCATGCCGGGGAAGCCCACCGTGTATCCGACAAAGGTCGACGTAAAAATCACCGACCCACCACCGCGGACCAGCATGGCGGGGATTTGGTGTTTGGCGCCAAAGAACGCACTGGTCAAATTGACATCCAGCGCGTACTGCCAATCCGCGGCAAATATCTCTGGCGTGGGCCCCATGGCACCGAGTGTTCCCGCGTTGTTGAAGGCGATGTCGAGGCCACCAAAACGGTCAGTTGCGGTGCGAACCATCTCGATGGCAAACGATTCATCGGTGACGTCACCGACCACGGCGGTTGCACGCCCGCCAGACTTTTCAATGGCATTGACGAGACTGTCCAGCGCATCGCCGCGGCGCGCGCCGACCACAACGGCCGCACCCATCTGCGCAAACAACATCGCCGTGGCGCGCCCTATGCCCAAGCTGGCGCCGGTAACGATAGCGACCTTCTTGTTCAATGAGTTCATGTGGTGCGTTTCGGATAGGTAGTAGAAGAAGCTGCGCAGTTTCAATCGAAACTACGGCCCTGTCTGGTCGTATCCGGACCTGCAATATATTCACTCAATGCGCGAATGCAACGTGCTCCGGGCCCGCATGGGCAAAGCTTCACGCGGCAGCCCCTGGCCGCGCGCAAATTCCGCCGTCAGTTGGCGACACGCACACTCCGGGTCCGTCGCCCGCGTGATGGCCGTAATGACCGCCGCACTGGCCACAGCCTGTGTCGCGGCATCGGCGATATTGCGTGCATCAATCCCCGCGATGCCCACCACGGGCACCGGCAGCAACCCTGCCCAGTAGCGCAGATTGTCCAGCCCCTGCGGGATCCACGGCATGTCCTTGGACTGTGTGGCGAAGATGGGGCCGCAGGCGATGTAGGACGGGCGCAGGGCCCACGCG
>NZ_JANXUQ010000174.1 GCF_025356155.1 Rhodoferax sp.
GGCAACGGCCCGCACGGAACGCCCTGCGCCATGACCAACGCAAGGAAATTCACGACCATGCACTACCTCGTTTCCGCCATGCTGGTGGTGGTTGGCATCATCCACTTGCTGCCACTGTCCGGTGTGATCGGTGCGGAACGCCTGACAACCCTTTATGGCATGCCGTTCAACGAACCCAATCTCGCCATCCTGATGCGCCACCGCGCAGTGCTGTTCGGCCTGCTTGGGCTGTTTCTGGTTTATGCGGCTTTCCAGCCCACACTGCAGACCGTGGCCTTTATCGCTGGCTTTGTCAGCGTCGCCTCGTTTCTGTGGCTGGCGTGGTCTGTCGGCGGCTACAACCCGCAACTGGAACGCGTCTTCATGGCAGATGGGGTGGCTTTGGCGTGCCTGGTTATTGGCACAGCGGCGCAGGTCTATGTGCATCTGCGGGGCTGACACATCGGTGCCAGTTGCATGTCAAAATTCGGCATGCAGGAGACCACCATTTCTACACCCCACGCCTTGCGCCACTCTGCAGCCTCCTTATTGTTGTGCGCCATCGCAGCCAATGCCCACCCGGCGCCCAGTTGCAACGCGCAGGACCCGATGTCGGGTGACCCCATTTCGCTGCAAAAATGGCGCTCCAAATGCGATAAGTCGCGGCTGGCGTGAAACCACCATCGTCTGACGTGCCGACTACCATCAGAACCGCATTGCCGACCGATGCGCAGCGCATCACCGAGTTGTACCGGCAGCTGGTTGGCCATCCCGCGGTCACCGTTCAACCAGAGCGGATCGCCGCGGTGGCCAACGATAGGAATACCGCTTTGCTTGTCTGCGAATACCAAGGAGAAGTACAGGGCTCAGCCCTGGTTTCCCTGTGCGCCGACGTGATGTTCGGCACGCAGCCCTTTGCGGTCGTCGAAAACGTGGTGGTCGATACCTGCATGCGAAGCCAAGGTATGGGCGCTGCCTTGCTGCGCCATATTGAGGCGTTCTGCCTGGCCAACGACTGCTCAAAAATCATGCTGCTGAGCTCTTTCCAACGCGAGCAAGCCCACCGCTTCTTTGAGCGCGCCGGATTTGTGGGCTCAACAAAGCGCGGCTTTGTCAAATACCGCAGTGCGTTCCAAACGCAGGACTGAAAACGCGCGGCTTCGCACGTCTCTCGACATACTGGCAGCTTTAACTTCACCATTTGCAAGCTGGTAGGTTGAAAGCCCCTACCGCAAACTCACCGTCTGCCCCTTCCAAGCCGGGTCTTGCCAGCGGTAAAACAGGCTGAGGTTTTTCGGCTGGTCCGCCTGCTTTTCAACTTCCAGTGTGGCCGTGCGCAACACTTCAAAGCTGGTCTTAAAACGGCCGTCGATCTTGGCTTCGCGCGCGGCCAGCATCTGGGTCGCGCCTGGCACCCAGCCGGCAAACTCCACGTAACCCAGGTTGGGGTTATCCAAGGCCGGAGGCAACACGTCCACACCCCAGCCCCTAGGACCTTGCTGGAACACCCACATCTCGCGCCAGGTGTCGAGTGGCTGCAC
Source organism: Rhodoferax sp. (assembly GCF_025356155.1). GTDB lineage: Bacteria > Pseudomonadota > Gammaproteobacteria > Burkholderiales > Burkholderiaceae_C > Allorhodoferax. Next base: position 1,521 of record NZ_JANXUQ010000174.1, read on the forward strand.
GGCCAGCGCCAAAGCAGTGCCTTGCCGGTTGACGCTGGCAGACGCAGCCCACACCACGCCATAGGTGCAGCGGGTGAACAGCGGGTTCTTGGTGTCATGTTTGGCATCCACCACGTGCACGCAAGTTTCGCCGGGCTGGCCGATGCTCAAACGTACCGACAGTTTGGTGATGGCTTGGGTTGCGTTGCCGGAAGCACCGTCCGCCAAAGCAGGCTCTGCGCCCCAGCGGGATGAACCGACACGAATGGCGGCATCGCTGTAGGCGGCAGCATCCGCTTCCGCCAACTCCATCTTGTTCACCGCAGCCAATTCCTGCAGCGCACGGGACGCAGCGGCTTGCACGGTGGCGGGCGCAAATTCGCTGCGGCGTGCCCGTTGAAAGGCCAGGCTGGCCCATACTCCAGCTTTGCGCAAATGCACGCGGTTCTTCAGCACCTCGGGCAGGTCACGCATCTCCACACGGTCCAGCACGTCGGCGCGCCAATTGTCTTGTGCAAAGCGCTCAATAGGGTTGAGGTTGGGTGCCATGCACTCATGCTTGGTCAGGGCCAGCGCAGCCAAGGCCTTCTGGCTATCGGTAGCCGGTAGTGCCAGCACGCGGCGGTGTGCATCGCCGTTGTAGCAAAGCTGTACCTGGCCATCGCGCTCAAAACTCAGCATCTCCACGCCATAACTTGCCGCCACTTCCAGGTGTGCGGCCAATGCGTCACCGCCTGGCTTGCCTTGGCGGGCGGAGGCGCGGCGGGCGAGCCGCTCGGCCATGGCGCCCAGTGCATCAAAGGCCTCGCCGTTGATGGCTTCGGCGGGTGCGGCCCGCAAATAGGCCGCGGCGTAACCAATGCCCAGGGATTCGGACCCTGGCGTGTCGCGCAAGAAGCGCACCACCGACAGCAGCTCGGGTGCCGCCTCGGGCTTTAGCGACTGGCTGCGCACCTGGGTTGCGCGGATAAAGCCGGCGCGTTCGCGGCGGTGGTCATAGACCTGCAGATAGTCGCCCTTCTGGCCGCGTATCTCCAGGCTATCGCCCTGTGCCAACACGGCCTGCTGGGGTGCGGAATCGCGCGGTGCCGTACGCAAAGACGATTGGTCTTGGGTGACGATGGCAATCGCCAATAGGGATGCGGCGATCATGTTATTTACCGCCTTCCGTTGTGTCTTGCTCGGCCTGGGCCGTCACTGCACTGGCCTCTGGCGCTTGGGTGGTACGAACGGTTTGTGCTGTGTTTTGCTTGCCCGCACCCAACAGCGCGGAGCCTATGAAGCCACCATCAGACGGAGTCGGCGCGATGATGACGGTGATCTTGTCCGAGAGCTTGTCGGCCATGGTCTTCTGGATCAGCAGCGGGTTCTTCGATATCAACGCACCATCGCGGGCCAACTGCTCGCTGGTGATCTTGCCGATGCGGTCTTGGCGGTAGGCTTCGGCATCAGCCAGGTTCTTGCGGGAGTCGGCTTCGCCAGATGCTTCGATGCGGCGGGCTTGGGCTGTGCCTTCGGCGGTCTTGATGCGCGACACCTTTTCGGCTTCGGCTTCCAGCGCGCGCTGCTCAATCTGCTTTTGCTTGAAGGGCAGAACATGTTTCATAGCCTCGGCCTGTGCCTTGGCTGCGATGATTTGCTCTTCGCCAGCGGCCTGGGCCGATGTTTCGCGGCGCACCTTGTCGGCCATGGCTTCCAGCTCAGTTTGCTTGACTTGCTTTTCTTTCAGTTCCAGCGTGTAGCGCATCTTCTCGGTGGCCAGTTCTTCGGCCAACAGGTTTTCCATACCCGCCTTGTAGTCGTGCGGCAGATCCACCTTGCCCATGGTCACGGCTTCGAGCTTGATGCCGTCCTTGGCCAGACGGGGTTTCAGTTCGGCTTCTATGATTTGCTGGATTTCGGGCCGTTTGCTGCTGAAGATTTCACGTACGGTATAACGAGCCAGGGTTTTGTACAACACACCTTGAACGACGGGTTCGACGATCTCTTTGTTGATGTCTTCGGGCAAGTCGCGGGCCATGGCGGAGATCTTGTTGGCGTCCAGTGCATAACGCACCGAAACATCCACACCAATCGACAAACCTTCTACCGACTGAAAGGGTGCCTGGCCGCTGGCGCTGGCATTGGCCGTGGGGCGGTAGACCTGGTCACGCAACGAGAAGCGGCGCAGTTCGTGCAGGCCGGGGATGATGAGCACGGCACCATCGCGTACCTCGGTCGATGCGCCGGTCAGTTGGTTCATTCGCATGCCCATTTCGCCGCGGGCAATACTTTGCATGGGTGGGTGGGTGTAGATGGCATAACCGCCGGCTGCCAGCAAGCCCAGTGCGATCAGACTGGCGCGGCCCGGCATGTGTGCAGCGGTACTGCGGGACAGCGCACCCACCTGGCTGGCCGAGCGCCGGGTGATCCTTTGAGCCTGGGTGGCGATGGTCCGGGCGATGGCGCGAAGGGTGGTGTTGAGGCGGTCTGACATGTTGGCTTTCTACGTGGTGGTTGGGATGGGTGCAATCGTGCGCGCCGACCCACCGAGCAAACAATGGCGCCATGGGGTGAGAGCACTCACCGGGCGTGAAGAAACACTCACACCCGCCCTGCGTCGCAGCCGTGCAGACAGGAGATACTCGGGGCCATTGCACCCCGACAAGCCCCAAGGAAACATCCATGTTCAAGGTCGCCGTCATTGAAGACGACATTCCCACCAGCCAGCAGCTCACCGCGTGGATACAGGGCGCGCGCCCCGGCATCCAGGTGGACAACTGGTTCACGCGCGACGATGCCGAGGCAGCTATAGCCCGCGAAAGCTACGACGTGGTCGTGCTGGACATTGAGCTGGGGCGCGAACGCAACGCTGGCATTGCCATCATCAACGCCATCAACAAGAGCCGCAAAGGCACGCCGGTGCTGGTGGTGTCCGCCATGCCGGCCGCCATTTACCGCAGCATCATGAAGGCGTTGGACGCCTGGGACTACCTGCAAAAAACCACTTTTGAAGAAAGCGATTTTGTCGACACATTTCTGGAGATACTGCGTGCGGCCAAGGAGCGGGACCCGGCGCCCACTGCGGCACCCGCCAACGACGAGCTCTCGATAGACCCGCTGCGCCAGCGCAGCGCACTGTGGCGCGGCAAGCGCATCAACCTGCCGCTGACCGCTCAGCGCATCCTGGCCGCGCTTTACCAGAAGCGCGGCCAGGTGGTGACGTACGACGAACTGTTTGAAGTGGTCAAGAGCGGCCGCAACCGCGACAACATCCGCAAACACATCAGCACCATCCGCGAGGCCTTCCGCGAACTGGACGAACACTTCGAGCGCATCGAGAACATACCGATGCGTGGTTTTCGCTGGTCCGACGAGTTGGCAGCGCAGGTGCGCAAGTGAGCCAGTCCACCAGTGCTTCCATCGACACCACATTGGCGTGGCTGGCCTCGTTCCGCTTGCGGGTGCTGTTTCGTACCGCTTTCTTCCTGCTGGCGCTGGCGACCCTGGTGATGACGGTCTATGTGCTACAGGAAGAAAAGCAGCGCAGCTACGATAACTACCAGCAAAGTTTTGCCAAGACCAAGGAGCAGATCGCCGCCCAGTTGCGCCACCCCAGTGGCCAGTTGGCTCTGCTCAACCCGTCAGACGATGCCGCGCCCACACCGCCGCTGCACCCGGTGCTGCTACCGTTTTCCGCGATCGACTTTGACGACCAGAGCAAAGTGCGCAATGCGGTGGAGATGACCGGTTGCCTGGTGCAATACCCGCACTATGGCAGCCTGTGCGTGGCCATCGGCAGCAACCCCTGGGCCGGAGGATTTATTTATGCGGCCGGCACCTTTGCCAGCACGGCACTGGTGCCCCACGCCATGGGCGACAAGTACCTGGACACGGCCCACCGAGTGCGGGTGGAAGTAAAAATGCGCGGCCAGACCTACCGCTGGATCGCGCCGTTTGAGACACCGGCGCAGTCTGGCAACCCACAACGCGAAGGCGTGCGTGGCCGCTTCACCGGCTATGTGGACATCGGCACCCGCGACTACACCAATGCCCGCACCGTGCGCGATTTTCGTGGCTGGGTGTGGCAAGGCGCCAATTGCATCAATGCCCTTACGCCGGGCAACGCCGCGCAGGCCGAAGACTGCGAGAAAAAGTCCTTCTTCTCGCTGCGCCTGCCGGTGGATGTGCTGCGCGACGCCCTGTTCCAGAAAGAGAAGCCGGTCTGGCCGCCAACCGACTTGAACGACATGCAGGTGCGTGTCGAAGTGCTGCCCCCGGGCGACGGCGCTGCGCTGTTTGACAGCAATGCCGAGGGCGCGGTAGCACCTTTCTCCCTGGGCGATTTGCGCGCCCAGTTGCTGGCGGGTGAGACGCTGCGCATACGCAAAAACGGCCAGACTGCAGCCGCGGACTTGGTTCGCCTGAGCGGCAGCGAGGCAGCGGCAGCAGAGTCATCACCACTGCTGACACGCCTGATCCGCCGCCTGCCGGTGGACAGCTACGACGCACCGATTGAACTTACCGAAGACGTGGCCACGCCACTGGGCAACTACACGATCCAGTTGCAGGGCGATGCGCGTAGCGTCAACAAAAGCTTGAGTGTCGTGGCCACGCGGCTGTCGTGGTTTGTGGCCGCCATGCTGCTGGCGATTGCGCTGGCCTGGCTGGTCATCGAGATCGGCATCATCCGCCGCATCGCGCGGCTCACCAAACGCTCCACCCAGTTGTCCAAAACTGTCAAAACCACGGTCGGGCTGGACCAGTTTGACCTGGCCGACCTGCGCGGCAGTGACGAGTTGGGCATCCTGGCCAACTGCCTGAACGACCTTTTGCGCCGCGTCAAGGAAGACGCCGAGCGTGAGCAAATCCGCGCCGAACAAGAGAAGGATATGTGGCACGCCGTAGGACACGAAATCATGTCGCCACTGCAGTCGCTGATGGTGCTGCACAACACCGACGCTGACCCCAGCCTGCGCTACATCCACCGCATGCAGCAGGCGGTACGCATCCTGTACGGCAGCGCCAGCCCTAGTGAGGCATTCCAATCCACCACCTTGGCGGTGCAAACGGTGGAGATCAACAGCTTCCTGCACAACATCGCGGCCAATTCTGCCAGCGTAGGCTTGAGCGACGTGCAGTATCTGGACGGCAGTGATGCCGTGCTGGTCCGGGCTGAGGAATATGCGCTGGAGGACGTGGTAACCCACATCCTGCGCAACGCCGAGCGCTACCGCGCGCCAGGCAGCGCCATCACGCTCGCGCTGGAGACCACCGAAACCGATGCAACCATCACCGTCCACAACACCGGCGCGCACATCGCGACCACGCTGATAGACCAGATTTTTGAATATGGGGTGTCGGACCAGGTCGAATCGGGCGCCAATGGCAATCGCGGCCAGGGCCTGTTTGTGGCCAAAACCTATATGGCCAAGATGGGCGGCACGATTGCCGCGCGCAACGATGGAGACGGCGTCAGCCTGGTGCTGGGTTTGCAGCGCGTGGGAGGTGGGCGTTAGACTTCACCGTTGGTTTTAGGCATATTGGGTTCTCGTCACGCCACGGCCTTGAAGGATTACCCAATATGGGGTTTTCACCTACTCTTTTGAAACCTTCATTGATAAAAAGTGCCGCTAGCCCTCGTGGAACAAGCGCGTGTAGCTATATAAGTCATAGCAAATAGACGATAGTGGTGTAACCATTGGGCATTGCAGGAGTGGTCTGGCAAAACGCCGCACAGCCCTTCATCGGAGCAAACCGTCGCACAAACGCAAATGTCAGCAACTTGTTACCTCTTGCTGGTGCCTTGTTTTGAGGCTAGGCCATAGAATGCAAGCCTCGATGGCCGAGTTCCTTGGTGGGTAGTCCGTGGGTGTTTTCCAAGTTTAGGACACATGATTGAATTGCCGATTCGCGTTGCTGCACCAGACGTAAGCCATGTAGACGCATTGGCCAACGGGACCCGGCTGGGAGAGTTCGAGATCCGCGGTCTGGTTGGCGTTGGTGGTTTTGGCATGGTGTACAAGGCCTATGACCACTCGCTGCAGCGCGACGTTGCCATCAAGGAATACATGCCCACGGCGCTGGCCAGCCGTGACGACGGTAGCCTCAACATCGCGGTCCGCGCCTCCAACGACGAAGAAACTTTCCAAAAGGGCTTGCGCTCTTTTGTGGGTGAAGCCCGCATGCTGGCCAAGTTCGAACATCCGTCACTGGTACGCGTTTTTCGCTTCTGGGAGGCCAATGGCACGGCCTATATGGTCATGCCGCTGTACCGGGGCATGACGCTGAAGCAGGCCCGCCAATGCATGCGCCTGCCACCTACCGAGGCTTGGCTACGCAAAGTGCTGTGGTGTGT
>NZ_JANXUQ010000191.1 GCF_025356155.1 Rhodoferax sp.
CCATCCGTATGCAGGACGCGCTGGCCCAATCCAAGAACGTAGTGTCAGTGCGCATTTTGAAAGCCATTGGCGTGGACTATGCACGCGGCTACCTGCCACGTTTTGGTTTTGATGCCGACAAGCACCCGCTGAACCTGACGATGGCGCTGGGCACGGGCTCGGTCACGCCGATTCAATTGGCCAGTGCCTATGGCGTGTTCGCCAACGGCGGCTACCTGGTCAGCCCGTGGCTGGTGCAGCGCGTCAGCGACGGGCGTGGCAAGGTGCTGTTTGAATCAGACCGATCCGCCACGCCGCCTGAAGAGGCACGCGCCATCGATGCCCGCAACGCCTTTGTCACCGACAGCATGCTGCGTGAGGTCACGCGCTCGGGCACCGGCGCCATGGCCAGCCAGAAGTTGGATCGCCGTGACTTGGCTGGCAAGACCGGCACCACCAGCGATGCAGTGGACGGTTGGTTCGCGGGTTATGCCAACGACATCGTATCGGTTGCGTGGATGGGGTACGACGAACCCCGCTCGCTGGGCACTCGCGAGTTTGGCGCCACACTGGCGCTGCCCATCTGGATCGACAGCATGCGCCGCGCGCTGGTCGGCACCACTGCCACACCACGCCCGGTGCCCGACAACATCGTCAATGTCGATGGCCGCTGGAACTTCAGTGAGTTTGACAGCGACGCGGGCGTCAAGACGCTGGGTATGGATGACCCAATCGAACCGGCGCAGTAAATTATCCCGGAGACGACGCACTACAAGATGACCCTGAGCCGAAACGAATCCCTGCTGCAGCGTAGCCGTGCCGCCGTGTGGCACCCCTGCACACAGATGAAACACCATGAATCACAACCCCTGGTGCCCATCGTCCGCGGTGAGGGGGTCTGGTTGTTTGATGCCGACGGCAAGCGCTACCTGGATGCGGTGAGTTCGTGGTGGGTCAACCTGTTTGGCCATGGCCATCCGCACATCAAGGCCGCATTGCACGCGCAATTGGATAGCCTGGACCACGTGATGCTGGCGGGTCTGACGCATGAGCCTGTGATCGAGCTGTCGGAACGCCTGGCGCAGTTGACAGGCCTGGGCCACGCGTTTTACGCCAGCGACGGTGCCAGTGCCACCGAGATCGCGCTGAAGATGAGTGCGCACCTTTGGCGCAACCAGGGGCAGCCCGAGAAGAATGGTTTTGTCAGCCTGGCCCAGGGCTACCACGGCGAAACTGTGGGCGCGCTGGCCGTCACCGACATCCCACTGTTTCGCAGTGCCTATGCGCCATTGGTGCGCGCTGCGGCCGTGGTGCCCAGCCCAGATGCGCGCCTGGCCGAGCTTGGCATGGATGCCGAACAGCAGGCCGAGTCTGCAGCACAAGCGCTGGAAGCCTGGCTGCAAGAACACCACGCACATACTGCCGCGCTGATCGTAGAGCCCATGGTGCAGTGTGCTGCCGGCATGGCTATGTACCACCCGCACTATTTGCGGCGCGCCAGAGCTTTGTGTACGCAGTACGGCGTGCACCTGATTGCCGACGAAATCGCCACGGGGTTTGGCCGCACCGGGGAACGTTTTGCGTGTGAAGCGGCGGGCATCCGTGCGGACTTTATCTGCCTGTCCAAGGGCCTCACCGGCGGCACACTGCCCTTGTCGGCCGTACTCACAACGGATGAGGTTTATGCCGCGTTTTACGACGATGACACGGCGCGTGGTTTCCTGCATTCGCATTCCTACACCGGCAACCCTTTGGCCTGCCGCGCTGCGCTGGCAACACTGGATTTGCTGGACGACGCACAACTGGCACGCAACCGCGATACCGCCAGGTGTTTGAGCCTCGTGGCGCGCCCGCTTGACGAACACCCTGGCCTGCAGAATGCCCGCCAGATGGGCATGATTTGGGCTTGGGATGCCGTGACCGATGACCCGCTGTTCTCGCGCCGCTTCCACCGTGCCGCGCTGGAGCAGGGACTGCTGTTGCGCCCCATTGGCCGCACGCTGTATTTCATGCCGCCCTATGTCATCGACGATGGGGCTATGGCCCATCTGGTTGAGGGCAGTTTGCAGGCCTTGCACGGTGCGCTGACATGAGTGCAAAGCAAGGCGGGGCGGCGCCAATGGCCGCCGCGTGGTTTGTGACCGGCACCGACACAGGTGTCGGCAAGTCGCTGGTAGCGTGTGCGTTGATGTTCCATCTGCGGGCGCGGTATGCCCGCATCGCCGGCATGAAACCAGTCGCCGCGGGCGCCGAACGTGCGCCGGACGGTAGCTGGGGCAACGAAGACGTGTGGGCTTTGGAAGCGGCTGCGACGGTGGATGTGTCGCGGTCCTTGGTCAACCCGTATCTGTTGCAAGCACCGGTGTCGCCACATATTGCAGCGCAACGCGACGGTGTCAATATTGAACTGCAAACGATAGTAGACGCGTGCAACAGCTTGCGCGAACAGGCCGATGCCTTGGTCGTGGAGGGCGCAGGTGGGTTTCGCGTGCCCTTGTCCGCCACGCAGGACGGAGCCGACTTGGCGGTCGCTCTGCGCTTGCCCGTCATCCTGGTTGTTGGCTTGCGCCTGGGTTGCTTGAACCATGCGGTGCTCACAGCGGAGTCCATCGCTGCCCGCGGCCTGAAGCTCGCGGGTTGGGTGGCCAACCACATCGATCCCGACATGCCCGAGCAGCAAGCCAATATCGATTGGCTGCAATCCCAATTGAAGGCGCCGCGGCTGGCCGATTTGCCATACAGCGCCATGCCCGACGCGCAGCACATGGCTGCACACTTTCGGCTGCCCACGGATATTTTTGCATGAGCGTGCTCGACAGTCTTTCGGAAGAACTTAGCGCGCTGGACAGCGCCAAACTCCTGCGCGTGCGTCGCACGGTGCAGGCGGTAGCGGGCGCAACCCTGCGCGTGGACGGGCGCGACATGCTGGCCTTTTGTGGCAATGATTACCTCGGCCTCAGCCAGCACCCGGCCGTGGTGGAGGCAGCCCAACAGGCCGCAGCCCGCTGGGGCGTAGGCGCCACGGCATCGCCGCTGGTGTGCGGCCACAGTGCATCGCATGAAGCGCTCGAAGCCGAACTGGCACAGTTCCTGGGCCTGCCCCGTGCGCTGTACTTCGCATCGGGCTTCACCGCCAATGTGGGCCTGGTGCCGACCCTTGTTGGGCGAGGAGACGCCGTGTTTTGTGACGCGCTCAACCATGCCAGTTTGATCGACGGTGCACGCCTTTCGCGCGCGCAGATAGCGGTCTACCCGCATGCCGACCTGGAGTCGCTGGGCCGCCAACTGCAGGCATCTACCGCACGCCGCAAACTGATCGTCACCGATGCCGTGTTTAGCATGGATGGTGATATTGCCGCTCTGCCGCAGTTGCTGCGCCTGGCCGAACAGTACGACGCGTTGTTACTGGTCGATGATGCGCATGGTTTCGGCGTGCTCGGTGCCGGTGGCCGTGGCATCGCCGAGCATTGGGGCGTGCAATCGCCGCGCCTCATCCTCATGGGCACGCTGAGCAAAGCCGCCGGCTCGGCAGGTGCCTTTGTTGCCGGTGACGCCCGCGTCGTGGAGCTGGTGATGCAGCGCGCACGCAGCTATATTTTTGCGACCACGTCACCGGCGATGGTGACCGAAGCCTTGCGGGCCAGCCTGCGGGTGATCCAGACTGAGGGCTGGCGGCGCCAGCGTTTGCAGTCCCACGCGGCGCGGCTGCGCGCAGCCCTGGCCGACCGCACGGATGTCGGCAAGCTGTTGCCTTCCATCACACCGATACAGCCACTGCTCATTGGCGAAAATGCACAGGCCCTGGAGCGCATGGCGCGACTGTGGGAGCAGGGCATATGGGTGCCAGCCATACGACCACCGACCGTGCCTGCTGGAACGGCGCGTTTGCGCATCTCGCTATCGGCTGCGCACAGCGATGCGGATATGGAACGGTTGATCGCTGCGCTCGTCACCAAGGTCTAGGAGCCCGGGTGCCAAAGCGTTCTGCGCAGGTAAAAGGAGGAGACCGCGTAGCGGGCGGGGGACACGGAGCAGAAGGCTTTGGCACCCAGGCCCCTACACCGCCAGCAACCCGCGCTCCGTGAACACCTCTTGCGCCGCAAATAGTCCATTCAAAGCGGCAGGGAAGCCGGCATAAACCGCCATCTGCATCATCAGCTCCACGATTTCATCGCGGCTGCAGCCCACATTGAGTGCGCCATGCACATGCACCTTGAGTTGTGGCGTGGCATTGCCCAGTGCCGTGAGCGCGGCGACGGTTGCAATTTCGCGCGACTTCAAATCGAGCTGGGGCCTTGAATAGATATCGCCAAACGGAAACTCGATCAGGTAGCGCGCGAAATCGGGCGCGATCGGTGCCAGCGCATCGATGACGCGTTGCCCGGCCTCGCCGTCGATCTCGCGCAATTTCTCCAGGCCGCGCTGGTAACGCGTGGTGTCGTCGGGCTTGGGCTGGGTGGATGCAGGAGACGGGGTTGCGATGTCGGATGGTTTCATGTCTTGCTTTTCGAGTGGGTGTTGCGGACGGTAGGCAGGGATTGGCGGTACACACCAATCTTGTCGTCCAGCGCCGCAAGGTTGTTGGAAAGCTCCTGGATGTTGACCACCAAGCGTTCGCGGTGGAGCCCCAACACCGCAAGCCGCTGTGGCACCGTCATCTCACCTTGCGCCCGCAGCGCTGCGTACTGTTTGATCTCGGCCAAGGGCATGCCCGTGGCCTTGAGGCGCAGTACAAAGGCCAGCCAAGCGACATCACTCGCCAGGTAACGCCGATGGCCGTTGGCGGCCCGCGTGGCGGGCGCCAGCACTTCTGCCTTTTCGTAAAAACGCAGCGTGTGCTGGCTGACTCCGCTGTGCTGCGAGAGTTCGCCGATGGTGAGTGTGGTGGTTGAGGAGGTGGTCACACAGGCATCCTAAAAGTTAGAGCCCACTCTAAGTCAAGAACTATTTGCGGTTGCTACGCAGCGATGGTCTGCAGGCTCTGCAGCGTCTGCACGCAGGCATGGGCGGCTTCTTTGCCTTTGGTGACGAAATGGTTCGCAAAAAAGTGTTGGTGGTCATCGTGCTCATGAAAGTGCAAGGGTGTCAGCACCACGGAGAACACGGGCACGCCACTGTCCAGTTGCACCTTCATCAAGCCGCTGATGACGGCGTCGGCCACGAAATCGTGGCGGTAGATGCCGCCATTCACGACGAAGCCGCAGGCTACTATTGCCGAATAGCGGCCGGTGGCTGCGAGTTTCTGTGCATGCAGCGGAATCTCAAAGGCCCCAGGTACTTTGAAGACGTCAATCGCGTCCGCAGCTATTCCAAGTTTTTGCATTTCTGCGGTAAAGGCATCACGCCCCTGGTTCACGATGTCGGTGTGCCAGCTGGACTGGATGAAGGCGATACGCGTGCCGGATGTATCGGTGGCTGCGGAGGATGAATGGGCGGTCTGAACCATGGTGTTGCGGGTGCTCAAGAGTTTGTCGACAAAAACCCAGGGCGCGCCATGCGGCAGCGGCCCCTTGCGTAAAAACACAAAAAAGGGCTCGCTGACACCGCGTCTCTTTCATCCGGACTATGACCGTCGGCCTCGGAATCACACCGAATCTGCTGACCCCGTATTGGTCGAAACCAAGGCCGGGCGCTCGCGGGCTTGTGCAACAAAAAAGCTGCCATCACCGCCGGTGGGGAATTGCACCCCGCCCTGAGAACGCATGCCCGGGATTGCTCCCGGACGCGCTTATTCTATCGACGCTGTCCGGTTCAGGCCTGTCACCAATGCGGGAACCACATTGCGCAAGTGGTCCGCAAACTCCCGCAAGTGGGGTGCTTGCAACGCTGTGGCAAGCCATTGTGCGTCGAAGCGTATCGTCACCTCCTTGCCGTGTTTGTCGGCAATGGCGAACGCGGCTTGCCTGCCGTTATTCAGCTTCGACCGGGGCACGATTGCTGCGCCAATGCCTAGTCCCGCCCACTCCTGCAAGACCTGGTAGCCCATGGCCTCGCCGGAATATTCAAGCAGCGTGCGGCGATGGCTTCGGAACAGGGCGCGGGTCGCCCGTGCCAGCCCGCAGGCATCCGGGACCATGACATAGGTCGCATCGGCAATGTCTTTGAACTGCACCAAGCGTGTGCTCTTCGTCTTGGGGGCAGTCGCCCCGCTAGGGATATACAGCAACGGCTCATGGTACAGAACAGCCGCCACCCACGGCCCTTTTTTCTCGCTGCCCACGCCAAACACAAAGTCCAGCAAGCCGTCCTGCAGCATGCGCTGCAGATCTGACATATTCATCTCACGCAGCACGATGTCCACATCGGGATGTCGCACGCGAAACGGCTCCACCATCAGGCGCAGCAGATGCGCGCTGACCAGCGGTGAGGTGCCTATGCGTACCAACCGTTTGCTGGGGCTCAGGAAGGCTTGCGCCTGCTGTACCAGCGTGGCTTGTGCCCTGAGTACCTCGCTCAGGTACGGCAAGACATGGGTGCCAAACGGGGTCAGCGAGACCTTGCGGGTCGTGCGCAGAAACAGGCGTGCCCCCAACCCATCTTCCAATTGCGCCAGTCCGTTGGACAGGGTGGGCTGTGTGACGCAGCACTGCGCCGCGGCCGCGGTAAACGAACCGGTGGTGGCCACTGCATCGGCAAAGCGAAGTTGACTGAGGTTCATGTTTTATTTATAGCATGCTTGAATGAATTGCATTCGAAAAGACAATTTCCGAATAAGACGAGGGTTGCCTACGATACATGCCAGTCAGCGCATCGCTGGCGTAGTCATGAATCACTTGTCACTTTTAAATTGGAAACACTTATGAAAAAACACTTTGCAAAAACAATGGCGTCTGCCGTGCTCATTTCAGCTGTGGCTGCACCGGGTTTGGTCTATGCCGAAAAGGCCTATCTCGAAATCACGCTCAAGGTCGACCCGCAGGACCGCCCCGCCGCTGGTGCGGTCTACGCCAAGTTCAAGCAACCGTTTCTCAAGCAGGTCGCGGGCGCGCAGTCCAAGGAATTGCTGATGCGCAGTGACGACGTACAGGTGCTGCACGGCTTTGCGAGCCGCGCACAAGCCGAAGCCTACCTGGGTAGCGATCTCTTCACCAAGGACGTCGTGGTCGGCCTCAAGCCCTTGCTCAAAGCCGACCCCGAAGTGCGCATCTATTCGGTGAACTAAGGACACAGCGACAAGCGTGTGGGCCGATGTTTCGCCGCCGGGCCGCCCCAAGGCGAAACACTCCCCCTTGGGGGCAGCGAAATACACGCAGTGACAAGCGTGGGGGCTAGCTCACCGGCCCCGCTCGCTTGGACTCTAGTCGTTGGCGAACGGCCCGGTTAATCACTTTCCAACGCGCCAACTGGCTTTGGCGCTCCAGCGCACCCATAGTGTCGCGGCGGCTTTCGCGCAGCAGCTTGTGGTAATTCTTCAAGCGGTCGGGGCTGACCTGCGCGCGCACTGCGCAACCCGGCTCGTCCTGGTGCTGGCAGTTGCGGAAACGGCAGGTGTGGGCCAGCGTGCTGATATCTTCAAACAACTGCCCCAGCGTATGGCCGTCCACGTCGGGCCGCAAGGTGCGCACGCCGGGTGTGTCGATGACACATGCCCCGCTGGGCAGCAGGTGCAGTGAACGCGCGGTGGTCGTGTGTTTGCCACGGCTGTCATGCGCGCGCACCGCACCCGTGTCTTGCATGGCACTGCCCAGCAGGCTGTTCGTCAACGTGCTTTTCCCCGCACCAGACGAACCCAGCAGCACCAGGGTCTGCCCTGCGCAAAGGTAGGGCTGCAGCAAGCCAAGGGTGCTGGCACTGCGGCCATCAACCGCCACCACATCCACATGCTGGCCCACGCGGGCACGCACGTCGTATACGTGCTGTTGCACGCTGCCCGGCGTGGCCTGCTCCGCCACATCGGCCTTGGTCAATACCACGATGGGCAGCACGCCACTACTGCCCACCAGCGCCAGGTAACGCTCCAGCCGTTGCAGGTTGAAGTCCAGGTCCAGGCCCATGACCAACAATGCAGTGTCCACATTGCTGACCACGGTGTGGCGGCTGCCATCGGCATCGCGCCGCACGATCTGGTTCAAGGGTGGCACGCGGGCGGTGACCCACCGTTGCTGGTTCTCGTCCTGCACACACAGCACCCAGTCGCCAACGGCCAGGGCACTGCCCTGGTCGATGAGTTCGCGGGTCAGGCGCGCAGTGCAGCGGGCGGAGTGCTGTGCGGTGCCGTCGTGCACCTCCACCGTTTCGCGGTGCACGGCGGTGGCGCGCATCCACTGGGGTGCTTGCGCGCCCGCGATTGCAGTGTTGCTGCCAGCCACATCCGCAGTGGCCAGGCTTTGTGCCATGGCGGGAGTCAGTCCCAAGCGGCGCAGGGTCTCAAAAGAAAATTCGATAGTCTTCATGGTGTCTGTTGTGTCTTTGCAAGGCCTGCAGCCAGACGTGCCGAAACAGCACGCCACATACGGCGACAGAGCCAAAAATGGAAATAGGCGGGACCAGCGGGCGGCCCGACAAAGACAGAGAAGACACACACGCCCCGTGCAACAGGGCGAAGACCGGCGTTGTTTAGTTCAGGTAACGCAGGCGGTTGGCAAACTCAAGCATCTCAGGCGGCCAGCACAAAGGGGGTGGGTGTATGAACAATCATGGAAGCACTCCTTCGCAGTCGGTTGAGAACGTTTGCTGTGGGGCGCGCGGGCCACAACGGTGTGAAGGCGCAATTGTGGTGACATGGGTTTTGCTTGTCAACGCATCGCAGCGTGGTTGGTGCCGTTTTGCAACAGGCCTTGTGCGCAGGGCTTTGCCTGCCATCGGAGACAATTCACACTGACATGACGACAACACCCGCATCTTCTTCCATGGCCGCATCCGACTCCGCACCCCAAGCCAGCACAACTGCGCAGCCCATGCTCGCGCATATGCAATCACTGATTTCAACGCAAGGCGGCTGGATAGGGTTTGACACCTTCATGGAGCAGGCTTTGTATGCACCGGGCCTGGGTTATTACAGCCGCGGGGCCACTGTGTTTGGTGTCATGCCACAAGGCCTGAAGAGTGTTAGTGGTGAAGTCAAAGGCGCGGGCAGTGATTTCGTTACCGCCCCCGAAATGACGCCGTTGTTTGGCCAAGCGCTGGCCCGCCAAATTGCGCAGGCCTTGCAGGTGACGGGCACCGATGAGGTATGGGAATTTGGTGCCGGTACCGGCGCATTGGCTTTGCAGATATTAGATGCGTTGGATGCCCTGGGCGTGACGTTGCGCCACTACACCATTGTGGATTTGTCACAACCATTGAAGGAGCGTCAGCGTGCCACGTTGCACGCCCATGCAGACCGCGTGCGCTGGGTGGATGCCTTGCCCGAGCAAATGCAAGGCATAGTGATTGGCAACGAAGTGCTGGACGCGATGCCAGTGAAATTACTGGCGCGCAATGGGGCTGTGTGGCACGAGCGCGGTGTGGTGTGGGATGCAGCGAGCGCGCGCTTCGCATGGCAAGACTGCCTGACCGAGTTGCGCCCACCCGAGGATGTGCCCGGCAAGCATGACTACGTGACCGAAATTCACCCGCAAGGCGAGGCCTTTGTGCGCACGCTGGCAGATCATTTAAAGGCGGGCGCCATCTTCCTGTTGGACTACGGCTTCCCCGAGCGCGAGTACTACCACGAGCAGCGCCATATGGGCACGGTGATGTGCCACTACACCCACCGCGCTGATGGTGACCCGCTGGTGCTGGTGGGCGAAAAAGACATCACCGCCCATGTCAACTTCACCGGCATTGCAGTGGCCGCGCAGGACGCCGGGCTGGAGGTGCTGGGCTACACCAGCCAGGCGCACTTTTTGATGAACTGTGGTTTGGTGGATGCCATGCAGGCCGCGTCCCTTGCGGACCGCGTGGCCGCGCAAAAGCTGATCCTGGAACACGAGATGGGTGAGTTTTTCAAGGTCATCGGTTTGACCGTCGGCAGCCATTGGGATGCCATGGGTTTCAGCCGTGGCGACCGCACCCACCGCTTGTGAATGTGCCCCCCACGGTCGCCCACTGTGTATGGCTCTCTGCCCCCCGAGGGGGTTAAATCCGCTTGGGGCGGCCCGGCGCGGATTTGTGGCCCTGCTCGTCTGCTGCGTGATTTACGCTAAGATCGTGCCTCTATGCGCTCACGGTTTTTCAACAGAATATCCAAGGGCCACCTCGCGTGGCTGCTGGGCATTTTGTTGCTCATGCCACTGGCGCAGAACGCTGCAGCCTGGCACCAGATATCGCATGCACAAAGCCAGGCATCTGAAAAGCCGGACCCGCAATCGCCAACCACGGTTGCCGACTATTGCGACCTTTGCCAGATCGCTGCGGCAACCGGCGGGGGCTTACTGCCCACGCAGACCATTGCGTTCGGCGCCACTGCCGCGCCCTGTGCCGTTACCCGCTTCACCTGCCAGTCGGGGGCTGCCAAGCCGCTGTGGCAACCCTACGCCAGTCGCGCGCCTCCTTTCGCTCTGAGTTGACCCTTGCCTTTCGGCGTTGATGTGGCCCGTGCCGCACTGCGCCGTGGATTGTCATTTTTCGGAGCGAATCCCTATGAAGTTTTTTATTCCGGTGAGCCTCGCGCTTGCCCTGGCCGCGCCATTGGGCACCCTGGCCGCATCTCCCCAACCGCCTAAAGCCATCAACCCTGCTGATGTGCAAAGCCTGCACCAGGAAATCGCGTCCATGCGGGCTGACTACGAGGCCCGGCTCAAGGCGTTGGAGCAGCGCCTGATGGCTGCCGAGCGCCAGGCGCCGGTGAACGCAGTGGTACCAACACCCCAACCTGCACTGGTCACTGCTGCAGTAGCGCCCCCACCATCTGCTCTGGTTGTACCAACACCAGCGGCCGCCAACGGTGGCGCCAATGCCTTCAACCCCGCCATGTCATTGATCCTGTCTGGTCAGTACACCAACACCAGCGTCAGCCCGGGCGCTTACGGCATTAGCGGTTTCCAGTTGCCCAAGGCGTCTGCGGCCGGGCCCGGCGCACGCAGCTTCAACCTGGGTGAATCGGAGCTGGGCTTTTCAGCCAACATCGACCCCTGGTTGCGCGGTGCCGCCAATATCTCTTTGCATGGCGACGACACCGTCTCGGTGGAAGAAGCTTTCATCCAGACCACAGGATTGGGTAATGGCCTGGGCTTGAAGGCCGGGCGTTTCCTGTCAGGCATTGGCTACCTGAATGCGCACCACGCCCACACCTGGGACTTTGCCGACAACCCGTTGGCCTATCAGGCCCTGCTCGGCACGCAGTACCGCGACGACGGCCTGCAGATCAACTGGCTGGCACCGACTGACCAGTACATCGAGCTGGGCCTGGAGTTAGGCAGTGGCCGCAACTTCCCCGGTAGCGACACAGGCAAAAACGGGGCTGGTATGGTGTCGTTCTCGGCGCACACTGGCGGTGACATAGGCGTCAGCCACAACTGGCGCGCCGGCATTTCATGGCTGCGCACTGAGGCCGGTGGCCAGGAACTGAGCGGCCTGGACGCGTCGAACAGCTTGGTGGCTAACGCTTTCAGCGGCAGCACTGAAGTTGCCATCCTCGACGGCATCTGGAAGTGGGCACCGCACGGCAACGCAACGCGCACCAACTTCAAGCTGCAGGGCGAATACTTGCAAAGCACGCGCAGTGGCACGCTCGCGTATGACGTAGCCGGAGCCAACACCAGCGATGCCTACAACGCTGTGCAATCCGGCTGGTATCTGCAAGGCGTCTACCAGTTTATGCCGAACTGGCGCATAGGCCTGCGCACCGAACAACTGGACGCCCGGTCGCCCAACTACGGCATCAACGCCGCAGCCCTTGCGGGCACTGGCTACAAGCCCAGCAAAGACACGCTGATGCTGGACTACAACCCAAGTGAGTTCTCGCGGATACGCCTGCAGCTGGCGCAAGACCGCTCGCGCGAGAACCAGACCGACAACCAGGTCTTTTTGCAGTACCAGATGAGCCTTGGCGCGCACGGCACCCACGGCTATTGATCCCGTTCATGCTTTAAGGAGCACGTGATGATGAAACACAAAAAATCTTTGTTGCTAGTGCTGATCGCACCACTGGTGCTGTTGGCCGTGCCTGCCCACGCGGCCCTGCGGGTGTTTGCCTGCGAGCCCGAGTGGGGCGCCTTGGCACAAGAGCTGGGTGGCAATCTGGTCGAGGTGTCGGTGGCGACCAGCGCCTTGCAAGACCCGCACCAAATCCAGGCCAAGCCCAGCCTGATCGCCCGGGCGCGCAGTGCGGACCTGGTGGTCTGCACCGGCGCGGAACTGGAGATCGGCTGGCTGCCGGTGCTGTTACAGCAGTCTGGCAATGCCAAGGTGCAAGATGGCCAACCGGGCAACTTTGCCGCCGCCAACTTTGTGCGCAAGCTGGACGTGCCGGGCCAGTTGGACCGCGCGCAGGGCGACGTGCATGCCGCGGGCAACCCGCACATCCAGACCGACCCGCGCAACATCGCGCTGGTGGCCACGGCCTTGGGCGCACGCCTGCAGCAGGTCGACGCCGCGCATGCCAGCCAGTACGCGCAGCGCCTGGCGGACTTCTCGCAGCGCTGGCAACAGGCCATAGGCCGCTGGACCGCGCAGGCCGCACCCATCAAGGGCGCAGCGGTCGTGTCGCAGCACAAGGCCTTTGTCTACCTGTACGACTGGCTCGGCTTGAAAGAGGTGGCGGTGCTGGAGCCCAAACCCGGTGTCGAACCCACGGCCTCGCACCTGCAAGAGGTGCTGGTGGCGCTGAAGACCACGCCGGCAAAAATGACGCTGTACTCCGCCTACCAGGACGCCAAGGCATCCGACTGGCTGCAGCGCAATGCCGGTGTGCCGGCCGTCAAGATCCCGTTCACGGTGGGCGGCACGGATGCGGCCAAAGACCTGTTTGGTTTGTTTGATGACACCGTAACGCGCCTGGTCGAAGCCGGAGTAAAACGTTGAGCTGGGCGATGAACTGGGCCGCGCTGGATTGGGGCATCCTTGGCCCCGCGTTCATCGCCGGCCTGTTGGTGCTGGCTACCCATGTGCCCTTGGGCGCGCAGGTGCTGGACCGCGGCATCGTGTTCATCGACCTGGCCATCGCGCAGATCGCCGGGTTGGGCGTCATCGCGGCGGACGCCGTTGGTTTGCCCGAGGGTGGCGTGGCCGTGCAAATTGCCGCAGTGGTAGCGGCGCTGCTGGGCGCCTTGCTGCTGACATGGACCGAGCGCAAGGCTCCGCACCAGCAGGAGGCCTTGATCGGCGTGATGTTTATCTTGGCCGCCTGTGCTGGCATCCTGCTGCTGTCGGGCAATCCGCATGGCGGCGAGCATTTGAAGGAATTGCTGGTAGGCCAGATACTTTGGGTCAACACCACGCAACTGCTGTGGCTGGGCGGTGTGTCTGCCCTGATTTTGTTTGCACTGTGGCGCGGCTGGGTGGCCAGGCTGGGGCGCTTTGGTTTTTATGCGGTGTTTGCGTTGGCGGTGACCGCATCGGTGCAATTGGTGGGGGTCTATTTGGTGTTCGCGAGCCTCATCATTCCTGCGCTGGCCACGCGAGCACCGGCGAGCGGCAAGCGGCATGGCGTGGCCTATGCGATTGGTGTGGTGGGTTATGCGTTGGGTCTGGCCTTGTCGGCGGTGCTGGATCTGCCGTCCGGTGCGGTCATTGTGTGGACGTTGGCGGCTTGTGCGCTGGCCTGGGCCTGGATCAACGGCGCGCGCGCGGCCAAGGCAGTCTGAGGGATAGACCTTGAAAGCCGCCGGGCCGCGCCCATCTGCCATGGATAGAGGCCGCTTTGTGGCGGTGGACGCGGGCGCATCTGCCTGCATAGCGCGCGCTGACCCGTAGGCTGGGCGTCAAAGCGTTTTGCTCCGTGTCCTCCGCCCGCTGCGCGGGCTCCCCCTTGACCTGCGCAAAACGCTCTGCCACCCAGCCTACTGGAGGCTGTTGGCTACGGCGTCGATGCGGGCGCGGTGGATCCACTCTCCGATCTTTGGGCCGATAGCCCCCGCTGCCATTGCTTTTTCCGCTACTGAATTAGTAGCAATTGATAGTGCGCCTTGCAAGGCGGCTGCTAAGCGTGGCGCTTGTGGGTAAGGCTCGCCGTCCATCCCCAGTCGGCCACGCGCATCACATTCGCAGGCCAGTAACACCTCTGCAAAGCGGGACGGTTTGCGGAACGCATCACAACGTTCCAGCAGGCGCACCACGGCTGATGCATTCAATGATTCGCTGCGGTGGATGTTGCCGTGTTCGCGTGCCACGACCTCAGCCAGCTCCTTGCAGTCCACCGGCACGCGCAGGCGTTGGCAGACGTCCTTCAGCAGTTCTAGGCTGCGTTCTTCATGGGCGATATGGCGCGGCAGCACATCAGCGGGCGTGGTGCCTTTGCCCAGGTCGTGGGTCAGGCAGGCAAAGCGCACTGCCAATGGCGCTTGCAGCTTGGCGGCCATGTCCACGACCAGCATCACGTGGACGCCGGTGTCGATTTCGGGGTGGTGTTCCGCGCTCTGCGGCACGCCCCATAAGCTGTCGAGCGCAGGCAGCAGGCGTCTGAGTGCGCCACAGTCGCGCAGCACGGAGAACATGCGCGAGGGTTGGGCTTCCATTAGCCCGCGGGCCAGCTCTTGCCACACGCGCTCCGCTACCAAGTGGTCGGCCTCGCCACTGTCCACCATCTCTCGCAGCAGGGCCTGCGTTTCGGGCGCTACCGTGAAGTCGGTGAAGCGCGCAGCAAAGCGGGCAAGGCGCAGGATGCGCACCGGGTCTTCGCGGAAGGCAGGGGTCACGTGGCGCAGCACCTTGACTGCAATGTCGCGCTGCCCGCCGTAGGGGTCCACCAGGTCGCCATTTTTTACCCAAAGTGGGTTTGCTGACGGGTCTTCAAAGGGAAATTGGCCTATAGCCCTCGTGGAATATGCGGGTGCAGCTATCGAATTGATAGTGAGGTCGCGCCGGGCCAAGTCTTCTTCCAGTGTGACATCGGGTGCGGCGTGGACTTCAAAGCCGCGGTAGCCGGGCGCGGTGTTGCGCTCGGTGCGGGCCAGTGCGTACTCTTCCTTGGTCTCTGGATGCAAAAACACCGGAAAGTCTTGCCCGACTTGTAGGTAGCCCTGGTCCAGCAGCATCTGCGGCGTGGCGCCCACCACCACCCAGTCGCGGTCTTGCACGGGCAGGCCCATCAGAGCATCGCGTACGGCACCGCCGACCAGGTAGGTTTTCATCGTTACAGAGCGCGGGGGCCCATCCGGTAAGGCTCTTCGAAAGCCAGGAAGTCCTTTTCCGCCAAGGCCTCTCTAACCCAGGCTTGCACGCCGGGCAAGGCGTTGACGCGCTCCACGTAGGCGGCGATGTCGGCGGGCAGCGGCAGAGCATAGGTCTTCATGCGCATGCACACGGGCGCGAAGTAGGCGTCGGCAATCGTGAAGCGGCTGCCAAACAGCAGCGGGCCACCGTGTTCTTGCAGCAGCGCAGTCCACATCGCCACCAGGCGCTGCACGTCGGCGCGCACGGCGGGTTTGTCGCGCCAGATCAGCGCCCCAGCGTCTGCCAATTGGGCTTCGATGTTCATCGGGCAGTTGCCGCGCAGCGCGGTGAAGCCGCTGTGCATCTCGGCGCAGATGCTGCGGGCGCGGGCCCGGGCGGCCGTGTCCGCAGGCCAAAGCTGTTTGTCGGGGAATTGCTCGGCGATGTATTCGGCAATGGCCAGCGTGTCCCACACGGCCAGGTCGCCATCCACCAGCAGCGGCACTTTTCCGGTGGGGGTAGCGCTCTGCATTTTTTGCTTGAAGGTGGAGTCTGCGTCGAACGAGTCGAAACGCACCATGACCTCCTCGAACGGGATGCCGGCCTGGGTCAGCAGCACCCAAGGCCGCATGGACCAGGAGGAGTAGTTTTTGTTGCCTATGTAGAGTTTCAGCATGGGGTCTTCAGGGTTTCACCGCCGGGCAGTGCAGCACACGAAGCGGCAAGCGTGGGGGTATAAGTTCATTGAGGCAGTGATATTACGGCGCAATGGTCGGCGCATTGATGACGAAACCCCGTGCGATTGATGCTCAGGGCAGGTCAAGCCCCGTGTCTGGAGTAGTGGCGTCCTTGGGGCCGACCAGTCCTAGGCGTGCCTTTAGTGACTGGGGCTGGCCGGTGATCAGCGCGGCGTAGTTGGTGGTGTTGGACAGCACCTTTTTGACATAGTCCCGCGTTTCGTTGAACGGCACGTTTTCGGCCCAAATGGCGGCCTCCACCAACGGGGCGCCGGTCTGGCCGCGCCAACTGCGCGGGCGGCCAGGGCCCGCGTTGTAGGCGGCAGCGGCCAGTGGCATGGAGCCATCAAAACTGTCCAGCACCAGCTTCAAATACCCGGTGCCGATGGCGATGTTGGTGTCGCGGTCGGTGATGTGGTGGGGCTGGAAGGTGGCCAGGCCGATCTTCTTGGCCGTCCACTTGGCGGTAGCGGGCATCACCTGCATCAGGCCCGAGGCGCCAACGCCGGATTTTGCGTCCATGATGAAGCGGCTCTCCTGGCGGATCAGGCCGTACACATAGGCCGGGTCCAAGCCGATCTGCGCCGATCGCGCAATCACCGCAGCTTTGTAGGGCATGGGGAAGCGCTGCTCAAAATCAACGGTGGATTTGGTGCGTTCGCTAGTGTTGATGCAGCGGTCCCAGACTTCGTAGCGGCAGGCCATGTCAGCGGCCGCCAGCAGACCGCGGTCGTCCATGCCGCCGCGCACATGCAGGTTGGTGCTGTAGTTCCACTCGCGCACCCCCTCGGCCCGCAAGCCCATGTTGATGGCGTACAGCGCACGGTTCAGGCCGGGGTTGAGGCGGGCGGCTTCTCTTTCTTCAGCGGTGAGCGGCAAGGGTTTGGTGGGTACGGTGATGCGCTGGCCCAGTTCTTCCATGGCCAGTTGTTCGTAGAAGCCGCGCGAATTGGCAATGCTCTCCAGCAGTTGCAGCGCGTGGGCGCGCGCGCCATCCGTGCCTTTTTGTTGCAACAGTGCGCGGGCGCGCCAGTAGACCCAAGTGGGCTCGTTGCGCTGCATCTCGGGCATGGCGGCAATGGCGGGCAGTACCTGCGGCCAGCGCCCAGTGCGCAGGGCCGCGCGCACCAGCCACGCCAGGTGGTCTTCGTGCATGGCGGTGACCTGGCCGTGGGCAAAGTAGTCGGGCGCGTCATTGGCCAGCTTTTGCGCCGCCCGTTTGCCGATGACGCCCCAGACCCAGCTGCGTTCCTCGTCGGTCAGCTGCGTCTTCCAGCGCAGCTTGTCGATCTCAACTGCGGCCTCAGTCGGGTCCAGGTAGGCCTGGCGTATCAGCGCCAGCGACACCAGCTCACGCGTCTTGGGCTGGAAGGCGGTGAGCTTGTCGTTGAGGTATTTGCCGGGGTTGAGGTAGATAGCGTTGAGCTTGGCGACCGAGCTGGGGCTGACGATGCCCACGGCTTGGGTGACGACGCGCAGGCGGTCGTTCTCCATGCCCAAACGGGCGCGCTGCCAGGCCATGGGGGTCGCAGACGCGGGGTGGTCTTTGACCAGTTCCTCGGCGGCGGCGGCGCAGCCCTCGTCCGCGTCTTTCAGAGATAGCCAGTTTTCCTTCACCAGCACCGTGTTGTCCACGCCGCTGGCCATGTGTTCGGATAGCAATACGTAGCAACGCACCGACTTGTCGTCGTTCATGCGGTACAAAGGGTATTCGCGGTTGAAGGTGGCCCAGTCGCGGTTGCGACCCAGTTTCAGCAGCAGTTCGGCGCGCAGCCGGTCTTCCTGGTAGCTGCCGCTGTAGCGGCTGAAGAACTCCTGGATCTCCGTGGGACCGGCTTCGTCGAGCCGGGCTGATAAATCCCAGTAGGCGGCCCAGGGCTCCAGTACATGGCCACGGACTTGGGGCAACTGCGCGATCAGGCGTTTGCGGTCGCGCGCTTTGTAGGATTGGGCCATCTCCAGCACAATGCTGTCGGCGCGCGCGTTGCTGTCACGTGTCTGGGCGTATGCTGGGGCGGAAGTGGACAGGGTAATGGCGCCCATGAGCGCTATCGATGTAAGAATGGCTGAAAACTGCATGTGGAGATTATGGACAACTCAGATGATTCAAAAGCAGCGGCAAAGAAAGCCCTGCGCAAGAGCCTGCTTGAACAACGCCTCAACCTGCCCGATAGGCTACAGCAGGCCGATCTTTTGCAGCAGGTCATGCGCATCTGGCTGGTGGGCCGACCCGACACTGTGATCGGCGCCTACTGGCCCATCAAGGGCGAGTTTGACCCCTTGCCGGCCCTGCACCGCTGGAAGGAAGACGGCGAGTTGCTCGATCAACCCCAGTTGCGCCGCATTGGCCTGCCGGTGGTCAACAAGGAACACAAGACCATGACCTTCCACGCCTGGTACCCGGGCTGCCCGATGGAAGAAGACGCCTATGGCATCCCCAAGCCCAAGGACACGGAAGTGATCACGCCGACGCTGCTGTTTGCGCCCTGCGTGGGCTACGGGCCGGGCGGCTACCGGCTGGGTTATGGCGGTGGCTTTTACGACCGCATGATGGCGGCGCTGGACCCCAAACCGTACACGGTGGGCCTGGGTTATGGTGTGGGCTTCGTGGAAGACTTTGAACCCGAGCCGCACGATGTGCCGCTGGATGCCATCCTCAACAACCATGGGGTGGTGTGGCCGGTGTAATGGCGGTGTGGACTATTGCTGCGGTTTGGCCGTCGTTTTGGCTGCGGGTTTGAGGGACTTGGGCTTTTGCACGGCCTTGCGGGGCGTTGTTGTCTTGGTCACCTTCTTGGGTGGTTTTGCCGCCTTGGCGCTGACGGCGGCTTGCAGGGCCAGTCTCGCCCAAGGTGCCATGGCGTGGGGCGCGTCCATGGCTTCTTCAGGGGCGCTGTAGTAGTTCATGCCGCGTGACACCGTCTCGCCATCCTTGGTGGATGCGTAGGTGAACCGCTGACAGCCCGCCGCTTCCCACTGCGGGATGTCGTCTTCACTGGCCTTGAGCCACAACTTCTCGCCATCGCCCAGGTCGGCAATGATGGCAATGGTCAGGCCATCGGTGCTGATGCCCCAGCCACCAAACATGCGTTTGGCAGTGCAGGGGCCGGCGCTGGAGAGTAGTTCGCAGCAGTATTGGGCAAAGTCGGAGGGGGCTGTAGCCATGGTGGGTGCCGTTGTCGTCTATTGAAAGGCGGGTGTGGGAGTGGGTGAAGGCGCAGAGGCGCCTTGTGGCGGTCGAGCCGCAGGATTTTGGTTGAACAGCGCGCGGGCGTCCCCCTCGTAGTCACGCAAGGTTTTCAAAAGGCGCACACGCTGGACGCCGTTGCTGCTGTTGTGCAAATCGGCCATCGCGGAACAGCTCTCGTTGGTGATCTGGTCTATGTACTGGCGAAACGCCGGGTCGGGCGCCTTCAGCGTGCGATCCAGCAGGCCACGGATGTCGGCTGCTGCCTGTGCGGGCGTCACGCGGGTGGCGCGCAAGGTGTTGAGCACCTGGATGGAATCCTGCTGGCGGCGCAGCATCTCCCTGTGCTGTCGGGGGCCATCGAAGGTGGAGGTTTCGATATGCGCCCTGACAATGCCGATCTGCGCGGGCTCCAGCGTGCCGTAGAAGGACTCCGCGCGTTCGACGATCTGTTTGACGCGGCGGTCGGCGCGTTCGGCCGGCGTGCCGTCCAGCCATTCCTCACTCCACTTTTTGTCGCGCTTGTCGAACTCGCGCGCGATATGGTCCATCTGCGCTGCCTGCAGTGTGGGTGCGATCGCGGCGATAGAGGGGGCCACGCGCTCCAGCGGGGTTCGTATGCGGACTTGGAGGCCCTCCACCATCTGGCAAACCTGGGCTGCAGTGACCGGCTTGGGCGCCATCACCTGCAGGTCTTTGAGGGTCTGTATCAGCATCGGTATCTCTTCCTTGCGGTGCCAATCTTGCACGGTCTGCAGGTCGGCTTTGATGCGCAGGCTTTGCGGGCCATCGAAGTCAAAATAGCTGTCCAGCCAGTAGTAGGACAGCATCGGCGCATTGTTGTAGGCCAGGCGCACGGCGCTGCATCCCACCAGGCTTAGCGCGGCCAGCAGCGCGCCGATAATGGGCGCTGACCGAACAGCAAAACGCGCAATAGAAGGCATTGAAAGGGACATGCAGGTGACTTCCGATTTACAGGTTCAAAACACGGCGTTGGAGCAACAGGCAATTGATGTGGTCATTATGGCGGCCGGAAAGGGCACGCGGATGAAGAGTCGCCGGCCCAAGGTGTTGCATCCGCTGGCCGGGCGGCCATTGTTGCGCCATGTGCTGGATACCGCCCAGGCGCTGGGCGCCCGTCGCGCAGTGGTGATCACCGGCCATGGTGCTATAGAAGTTGAAGCAGCATGTTCAATGAATACGAGGGCTACAGCCCCATTTTCCATAAGCTTTGTGCGCCAGGAGCCGCAGTTGGGCACCGGCCATGCTGTGCAACAGGCGGTGCCCGTACTGGCAGACGATGGTGTGGTGCTGGTGCTGTCTGGTGATGTGCCGCTGACGCAGCCTTCCACGCTGCAGCAATTGCTGGCTGCCAGCGCGGGTCAGCAGTTGGCGTTGCTGACATTGCAGATGGAGAATCCCAGCGGTTATGGCCGCATCGTGCGGTCCACAGACGGCAGTGTGCAGGCCATCGTTGAACACAAAGACGCTGCCTCTGCGCAGCTTGCCATCACCGAGATCTACAGCGGCATCATGGCCGTGTCGGCCAAACAACTCAAACGCTGGCTGGCCCGGCTCGACAACCAAAACGCCCAAGGCGAGTACTACCTGACCGACATCGTGAAATTTGCCGTGGCCGAGGGCGTGCCCGTGGTCGCGCACAAGATCGACGACCCCGTGCAGGTGGCTGGCGTCAATAGCCCGGTGCAACTCGCACAATTGGAGCGTGCCTACCAACTGCAGCAGGCCCAGCGCCTGATGGAGGAGGGTGTGCGCCTGGCCGACCCTGCGCGTATCGACGTGCGGGGTGTGTTGCAGTGCGCGCAGGACGTGAGCATCGACGTGAACTGCGTGTTTGAAGGCCAGGTTTCGTTGGGCGAAGGCGTGTCCATCGGCGCGAACTGCGTCATTGCCAGTGCGGTTATTGAAGCGGGCGCCGTCATCCACCCCTTTACCCATATCGATGGTGAAGAACTGGGTGTGACCGTGGGGGCTGGCTCGCTGATTGGCCCCTTTGCCCGCCTGCGACCCGGTGCGCGGCTGGGTGCTGAGGTGCACATCGGTAATTTTGTGGAGGTGAAAAATTCCACGTTGGCCAAGGGTGCCAAGGCCAACCACCTGGCCTATCTGGGCGATGCCACGGTCGGTGAGCGGGTCAACTTTGGTGCCGGCAGCATCACCGCCAACTACGATGGCGCCAACAAACACCGCACCATCATCGAGGCCGACGTGCATGTGGGCAGCAACTGCGTGCTGGTGGCACCCATCACCCTGGGCGCCGGTGGCACCGTGGGCGGCGGCTCCACATTGACCAAGGACACGCCGGTCGGCGCCCTGAGTGTGGCGCGTGGCACGCAGGTCAGCATTGCCAATTGGTCGCGCCCGCAAAAGTCGCCCAAGGCTTGACGCGCGTTAGCTAACCATGGCCGAACAACCATCCTCCGATAGCGCAGACGTTCGCATCACGGCATTGGAAGGCGAACTGGCCGCTGTGCGTACCGAGATGCAGAACTTCACCTACGCCGTTTCACATGACCTGCGGGCACCCTTGCGCCACATCGCGTCCTATGCGCGACTGGTGCAAGAGGACGCAGGCCCGCAACTGAGCGCCGAGGTGCAAGAGTTTTTGACCACCATCACCGACTCCGCCCGCCATATGGGCGTGATGCTGGACGGCTTGCTGGCGTTGTCACGCGTAGGCGCGGCGCCTGTCGATATGGCTGCTGTTTCTTTGCAAGAGCTGGTACCGGCCGTGTGCCGTGAACTGGTGGCGCAGCACCCTCAGCGCAGTATCGATTGGCGCATTACCAGTGACCTGCCGGTGGTGTTGGCCGATGCCACGTTGTTGCGCCAGGCCCTGACGCAAGTGTTGGCCAATGCCGTCAAGTTCAGCGCTGCGCAGGAGCGGGCCGTGATCGAGGTCAGCCACATTTCTGAACCCGATACAGGTCTTGTCACGCTACAGGTGGAGGACAACGGCGTTGGTTTCAACCCTTCCATGCAAACCCAGTTGTTCCGCGTCTTTGGTCGCTTGCACAGCGCCAACCAGTTCACCGGGATCGGTGTGGGTTTGGTGATGGCGCAAAAGATTTTGGAGCGTCTGGGTGGCTCGGTGGCCATCGAGGGATCGTTGAATGCGGGTTGCAGTGTCCGCCTGCGGCTCAAGGCGGACCGCTAGGCTGCGTCACTGGGCGCTGGCATGCGCCGCCAATGCGGTCAGAAAGCGCCCCAGCATCACGGGTGCCGCCGCTGTCTGAAAGGCCTGATGCCGCGCCAGTTCGGACAGTTGGTCGTACTGTGGCGACGGCGTAAAGGCCAAGCGCAAGGCCCGCTCCCATTGTTCTATCGGCGCATGGGCATCCACCAGAATGCCGCCCGCACCGACCGTGTCGGGCAGCGCACCACGGTTGCTGGCGACCACAGGAATGGCGTTGACCTGCGCCTCGACCACGGTGCGACCGTAGGCCTCTTCCCACAGGCTGGGCATCAGCAATGTGCGCGCGCGGGCATAGACAGCACGCATGTCCCGTATGGGCGGACTCCATTCGATGTTGGGCAAGCTTGCCGCGCGTTGCAGGCAATGGGCGCGCCACTGTGGATCAAGCCCCCAGCTTTCGGACACCAGAAAGGGAATGTCCGGGCATGCCGCGGCCAGTGCAAACATGATCTCCACGCCCTTGATCGGAGAGGGGTTCACAAACAGGACGCGGTCACCTTGCGTGCTGACGAAATAGCGCTCGGGCAACACCAGGGGCGGCACGACGACGCTGGTTATGCCGCACAGCGCACGCCAGCGCTGCGCAGTGAAATTCGAATTGCTCAGGTACAGAATGGCCGGATCGGGCACCAGTGTGCCGCCCAGTTGGTGCGTTTCCACGTTGTGCAGGTACACGGCAGTGGGCTTGCCGGTTTCCAGCGCGCCAATCACCATGGGCAGCAGCGTGGTGCCGCTCTGCACCACGATGATGGAAGGGTTCCAGCTGGCGGCAACTAAGGGCAGATCCTGGATTGGATTGGATACGCGAAATACCGGGTAGCCCAACTGTTCGTCGCACTGCGCCCGCATGGATAAACCCGGCGCGGCATATTCACGCAATCCGCAGAGTACGGAAACCTTGGCACCCATGCTGATCAGGGCGGTGCAAAGGTCGTCGGTGGTGGTTTGCAGCCCGCCAATCACCTCGGGAAGATGCGGGTAGACCGACGCGAAAAGTACCCGCATAGTGTCCGAATCAGGACTGTATCGGCGTCACGGGGATACCCAAGACATTGCGCAGCGTATTGTCGGGGGAATTGGTGTTCAGATCCATGGTCACGCTTTGAGCGCGGTCGTTGGCCAGCGTCGAGTTAGGCGACTCGAGTCCATCCGGCCTGTCGTTGGTACTGATCAGGTTGCCACCTCCACCCGATGGGGGTGATCCCTGAGGGGGGGTGCCGCTAAATTGGCCCAACTGCCGACTCAAATCCTGACTGGGGTGTCGTAACGGAGATCCAACGCCGTCGGGTCCTGATGAAACGGAAAATCCCGGCCGGTTTACGGTGTGCAGCAGCGTGCCATCGGTAGTAGAGAACTCCATTTCATCACCGAACAAAAATATGCCTTGAGTGTTGTTTTGATCGGCTTGCACCAGGGTGATGCCACCCCTAATGCCGATGGTCGCCGTAGGTGCACGAACCTGGACTGCACTTCGGCCTTGGGAGCTGCTGAATTTGCTGACGAATCCACCCACCACTCGCAAGGCCCCCTGGATGAATTTGATGCTGATACTGCCCCGTTTGGTCTCCGGATGGAACGTAAATTCGTCAATCACCAGTTCGGAGTTGGGTCCCAAGGTCATGGACGACTGGTCCATGAACAGGATGTGGATGGTGCCGGTGCTGTCCGTCTTGAAACGCTCGCCAAAGGTGACGGCGTTGCCGATGTACACCACGCGCTCATTCGTGGCAGAGACGACGCCTGGCCGCACCGCCGTTGCAATGCCGACCTGGCCACTGGGCGAGGTCGCAGCACTGACCGGAGCTGCGGAAATACCAGTCGCTGCCGCTGCTGCTGCTGCGGCCAGCCACCAATCATTGATGTCCATAGGGGGCATAGTGTTCTCCTGCCTGGGGTCAGTATTTCCAGACCACGCTCAGCGTACCAGACGAGTTGGTGTAGCTGTAGTTGGGAAGGTTGGATGCGTTGTTGGTGTACTCCATCTGCACTTGCAGGTCCAGGCTACGCGCCAAGGGAATGGACTGCACCAGCGACCAGCGCCACTCCGTATCTTTGCGCGTGGTACGTGCATCTACCGTAGGATCCGCCCCGCGGTAATCCCGCCCTTGGCCACTGCCCGATACTGTGGTGGTCCAGGGCAGTCCGGTGGCAGAAAGGGGTGATGCGTAGCTCACGACGTACGATAGCCGTGCCTGCGGCCCCCGAAACCCGGTGTACGCAGCATTGCCGTCGTGGTCCGCATAACCCAGCTCAACAACCAGAAATTGGTTGATTGTCGTTTCCACCGTGGCACTCAGGCGCAAAATTTGCCGATTGCCTCCCTGCAAGGCAGCGTTGGCAATATCGTCCCGGCTGGAAAACGCCAGCCGGCTGCTTTCCAGCGTTCCGCCCCAAACCAAGGTTTCCGAGCTGCGGTAGTCTCCGTCTATCCCCAGGCCGCCGACGGTGAAGTAGCCGCTCCCATTGGCGGAGGCGCTGCCGAACAGCAGATGGGGCCGTACGCGTAAGCCCGGAGTGCCCGAAGGAGAAGGTTTGAAACGCAGGCCGGTGCTGCCGGCCAGAATGGCGATGTCAAAAGGTTTGGTAGAGCCCGGTTGGACGCTGTAGTTGCTGACCGAGTTGTAGTGGTTGGCAAACACGACCAGCGAGGTGACGACAGACGCCTCGTTTTGTTTGTCCAGATCCAAAACATGGTCTAGCTTGCCCCAGATTTGGGTGTCGGTGTCCGACTTGGCTCCGCCGTCTTTGGCGCGGGGTACGGCAACACCTTGGTAGTACACCAGGTCATTGTTCGAGGCGCCGGTTGGGTTGCTCTGCCCGCGTAAGCCCAGCATCACGCTGCCCGATAGCTGTGAGCTGCGATTACGTTGCTCGACTACGCGCAGCAGGGACTGGGCCTGCGCCGCTTGTCCAGTGTCTAGCCGGGGATCGGCAAGGGCAGCCCGCAGGTAGCTTTCCGATGCTGCGTACGACCCGAGGCGGTAGTACAGCACGCCCAATTCAAGTCGGATGCTGGATGGTGCGTCTGCACCCAGCAGCAGGCCCTCCAAGGCGGCAATGCCACCTTCATAATTGCCGGAGCGCACCAACAGCGTGGCGTATTTACTATGGGCATCCACGGAACCGACATTGGCCAGTACGTCGCGGAAGGCTTGATCCACTTCTTGCGGGGTTGGGACGGATGCAGTTTGGGCGAGTGCGGGTGCGGCCAGAACAGCTAGGCAAAGCGCCAGCACCCTGGGGCGGAGGGTCGAAACGGGTGCCTTTTTATCAATCATGGTCCTGATCCCCGAAAGAATTGCCGCGACGTCGGGCATGAGTTTTCCACTAACGCGACCTATTTATCCAGTAGTTACCTAATATAACAGACAGTCCTCAGGCTGAATAGCTGATGCGTACCCGAATCAGCAGCAAGCCCAACTCCCGGTTGTCGAGCGAAAAACCCAGTGCTTTGGGTGAGATTGGGTTCAAAATTCTGAAGTCCAGCAGCAAGGTTTCGTCGACCAAGCCCTCGGGCGGCGCATGGAAGGGTAAGGAGCACCACTGCTGGTGTCCAAACGCCAGGATTCCCGTTGCAACACCGTTGATGAATAGTTCGGCCTGCGTTGTGGGATGTTGTGGGCCAACCAGCCCTTGCGCAAGAACCTCGATCAGGAAGTCGCGTGCCCCAACAGGTCTGTCTACTAGGTTGAGCACCAGTTGGGCGCTGGGTGCGATGGTCCAGTTACCACCCTCAGAAGAAAAATCCCATCCCTGTCGCTGGTACAAGGGGGCATTGCCGCCCAAATGGAAGTCAATATCATCGCCCGGTCGATAGTGCGTTGGCAGTTGGGGGTGGGCATCATTGGACTGCAGCCCGCGGCCATTGGCGGTGACGACCAAATAGGTCGGGTCCAACTGCGCTGACGTGTACCCCCTATAAATGGTCTGGCCGTGGATGGCCGTATGGCCAAAAAAGGAAGCCGGCAACTGCGCGAGGTGATCGCTTTGTCTGGGTTGGGTCGGAACCAGGTTTTGGCGGTCGGCGATCTGGTGAAGGGCATCGCCAAGAAGGGGATGTTCACCCCGTTTCACCAGCACTGCCAGTGCGTCTTCGCGTTGGGCCAGAGGCCACCGGTTGGACTGGCTATCGAAACAATGGATTGTGCCGATTTGGCCCAGTAGCACCGCCAATCCCCGTTGATCCATGGCCAGGCGTGCGCCACTGCGGCCAAACCGCAGATCGCGCAAAAACTCGCGGGTAGTGGATATGCCAGGGAGCTCCATGTCTACGGGTTGGTAGTGCAGGTCTTCAATGCAGTAAAGACCTCCCGGTGCAAGGTGTGTGAACAATTGTGCCAGCGCAATTTGCTGGTGGTGGGACGCATGGCTGCCATCGTCGATGATGATGTCGAACGCTCCGCCGGTTTGCGCCACCAAATCTGCCAAATCTTCGGGCCTGGACTGATCGCCTTGGAAAATGGTGATGCGCGGCTCTGAAAGGCTGCGAAAGTCTTCAATATCAAAACCAAAAATAGTGGCGGCGCGCAAATACTCGGCCCACATTCGCAGACTGGGGCAACCGGTTTCGCCCAACCTACCACGCATGCTGTCTTGCGTTTGACCATGTACCAAGCCGATTTCCAGAATGCGGATCGGCTGGTCACGCACGTGTTCCAGCAAGGCTGCGTACACACGCGTGTAGCCGTGAGCGCACAGTACTGCGTCACCCTTGTCACTGCCGAAAAGATTGGCGAGGCGGGTCAGTTCTTGGGTTGGCATATTGCAAAACTGGCAAAGCGGTTGATCCAATCGATGGCGCTCAAGCCTTGGACCAGGGTAGCTATCGCCGAATTGGCGTCGCGCAGCCCAGTCAACTCCTGCCTGACGGTGTGCCGCTGCGCATGCAAGCACTGAATGGCCGCCGCCTGGGCTAAAACCAGAGTCTTGACCAATGCCGACGGTAGCTCGTGCCGTGTGTCAAAGCGAGGAACAAAGTCATCGCCAATGGCGTCCAGGCCGACGGCGGAGCCGTGTGCGGCGGTGTTCAACATCTCAATGGCCAGGCTCCATTTGTCAATTTCGCTAGAGCGTGTCGCCGATTGAAAATGAAAGTTGAGATCGCGGCTGAGTTCGCTGGCGTCGAACGTTTGGTACTGGTGGTTATCGATGTGCACCAGTGCAAAAAAAGTAATCGACTGATGGGTCGACTGGCTGAACCTTAGCCAGGACAACCCTGTTGACACCAGGTCGCAGACCAGTGACTGGTCTAGGTCGTGCAACTTGAAATACCGTGCAAACCCATCTACATCCGCCGCCAATGCACCTCTTGAAACATAGACCAGCTCAGAGGGCTCGCCTGGGTAGAGCGCCAGAAACACCTCGCTCAGAAAGTGGCAGTCACGGGATAGAAAAAGAATTTTTTGCTTTCCACAGGCGTCGCGCTGTTTTCTGACGGCAACCGTGCAAGCGCACAGAAGCGGAATGTTGAAGGTTGCGAAGTGATTCCATAGCTCAGCTTCCAGCGTGTCAGGCACATAGGGGTTGGCAAGACGCAAGCGACGAGCAATGCGGCTGATGCATGTCAACCCTATGCCATCAAGATACTGTTCGGTACTGTTTGGCGCAGCGCCGGTGAAGTGTTTGGTTGCAATACCAAATTCTCGAGGTTGTGTGACGTCTGCGAGTGCGTTGTCTCCTATGTGGCGAAGGATCAACCAGCGCTGGCTTAACTGAGGCCAGATGGTAGCTCTGTGCTTGCCTGCATTGCTGACGAACAGGTGCACAAAGCGGCGCAGGCCCACGTGTTGTAGCAATCCTCGCAAGGTCGCAGCAGGCAAGTACATATCAGATACAACCAGATCGCAGTCACGCACGGTGGCAAGGTTTTCGGCTATAGGAATAGCGTTGTCGAATTCAGCCTCAATTTCTGCTGCCATCAAGCGAGCGGCCATGCCTGCGTCGCAGTATCCGGTGGCGCAAAGCTGCCTATAGATGGCGGGCAGGTCAAAGCTGTCGCTTGTGGCAAAGGCACTGTGCTCGGCATGCATGCGCGCCGATGCAAACTCAGCTACACCCAGAGCACGACCTACCTCCGAGAATAAATTGGAAGGACTTACACAAGCTCTCGCAACGAGCGTGTCGAACAGGTCGAACGATTGAACGGTGGTACGAAGCGATGTCACGGTGCGAAGTATTCTTCCTGCGTTTTGCTAGCGCGTAAAAATGTCGTGCAGGGTTTTTTGGAATTGTGCCGGTGCGTATTGTGAGCGTGTTCTGTCCTGCATCGCGGTGCGCAATTGGCGCCACTGCGCGGGGTCGCTGTACAAGGCGGCGATGGCATTGGCAAATGCTTGTGGGTCATCAGCCGAGAGGATGTCATGCCCGGCTTGCCAGCCCAACTGACCCACCAATAAAGGCGTCACCACCATCGGAATGCCGTTGCATGCTGCTTCTATCACTTTGGCGGGAACACCCGCTCCGAAGCGGGTGGGTGCAATA
Organism: Rhodoferax sp.; assembly: GCF_025356155.1. GTDB lineage: Bacteria > Pseudomonadota > Gammaproteobacteria > Burkholderiales > Burkholderiaceae_C > Allorhodoferax. Next base: position 28,835 of record NZ_JANXUQ010000191.1, read on the forward strand.
AAGACTCTGTGTTGGTCGTAGCATGGTGTTAGATCCTGGACACGACTCAACAACCGGACGTTTTCATTGGCCAGAGCGGATACCGAGCCAGAAGTGCAGTCACCGACGATATCAATGCATATGTTGCCCAAGCCCGGACGGTCGCGTAGGAGGGGCATGACTTCTCGGCAAAACCAAAGCAAACTGTCTTCATTTGGCGTATTTGGGTGGATTGCGCCCACGAACAACAGATTTTCGCGTTGCGACCAATCGGGTGTGTCCCCGCGGGTATCCATGGCGTGCGAGAGCAGATGGATATGGTTTATGCCAGCTGCACGGATGATCTGCGCCTCGCATTCCGATACGCTGATGACTGTATCGGCGCGCTGGGCTAGCTCTAACTCTTCCTGCAGCAGCTTCTGCGCTTGTTCCGCTGGCATGGCTGAGCCCCGTAGCGTTGCTTTGCCAATCTCGCGCAGTGCAAACAGTGCTTCGGCGTCGTATACGACGCGCATGCCATCAAATAACTCTGGTCGCTTGCCTCGTAGTACGTCTACCACGGCCATATTGGGAGGCCGGCTGACCATCACAAAGTCATAGATCCCCGTTCTTTGCTCCAAGAAGGTTTCTAGTCCGGCGGAGCCGATACCCAGCATGACCTCGACTGTCTCGGGTACCGAGGCGTATACATCACGCCAGTCTTCGTCAATGTCCCACATGGGAAACAGCGTCACGTCGTTGTCGGAGAGGGCCTGCACGATCAATCTGGCGCGGGGTAGGCCACCACCGGCTGCCATGTGCGGCACACCGTTGTCCAGAATAAGAATGCGAGTTTTGCGCAGCGCCCGCCATCGGTCCAGATGGGGCGATGCATGCATAGGGTCCGGGCGCAGGGCCAGACGCGCCTGGTGTCGCGTGTTGAAGCGCTGGCCATTGCGGTCCATCATCGCGATGGCCTCTTGGTTCGAGGCAGCGCTGCCCCATTCAAAGTGAGAAACCCACACGCTGGGCTCATAAACCACGCGGAAGCCTGCGTCCTGCACGCGCAGGCAAAAGTCGGAGTCTTCATAATAGGCGGGGGCAAATGCAGAGTCGAATCCGCCAAGCTTACGCCACAGATTGTGACGAACCATCAAGAATGCACCGGAACAGAAATCCACGTCACGGACAAAGTTGAACTGGGGCAAATCGGGTGCTTGCCCACGCCCGTATCCAGCGGTAGATCCCCCGGCATAGGCGATACAACCGGCTTCTTGCAATTTGCCGTCGGCCAGCACGATGCGCCCCCCCACAGCGCCAACCTGTTGATCGGAGTCCAGTCGGTCGACCGCTTTACGCAAGGCATTGGTGTGCAGTATGGCGTCGCTATTCAGAAACAGGATATGGCGTCCGTTTGCCAGTGCAGCGCCTTGGTTGGCTGCTTGCAAAAAGCCAACATTTTCCGTATTGCGGACTATGCGTGCGCCATCCACCCGGCCCAACAAACGACCAATCTGTGCACCCGACGCGTTGTCCACCAGGATGGTTTCAAAGCACACGCCCGTCTGGTCTGCCAGAGCGCTCAGCGCCTGCCGAGACAGGCCGGCCTGGTTGAACAAAACCACCACGACCGAAATGTCAATCGGCGAGGGCCGAACCATTGGGGATGGAGACAGGTCCAGACGACAATCTTTTTCCAGCCATGTTTTCAGTTGGCGTTGCGCCACGGCACGTAGCCGTTCTTTGGGGAACGGCGCCTGTGCAATGGCTTGCGCTTCCAGCCTCCATTGCTGGCAAAGGGTCTCGATCGCGTGCGCGACCCGCCGTCCATCGATCAGTGGCGATTCCGCCATTTCGGAGCGAAGATTCATGCGCACCCTAGCCAAGGCCTCAGGGTCGCTTGCCAGGGCACAAACGGCGCTGATATAGCCCTCCTCATCTGACGCTGCCCATTCCATGTGGCCAATGGCTGCAAGAATGGACAGGCCCTGACGCTCTCCCAGCGTGCTCCCGGCCAATGTGACGACGGGGACACCCATCCACAGTGCATCCAGCAAGCACAGGCCGCCGTTGGCAGGAAAACTATCCAGCGCAATATCGATGCCACTGTAGCTGGCTAGGTAGTCGTGGTGCGCGCATTGCGCCTGGAACGATATGCGACCGAGATCAACCCCTGCAGCGCTCAGCGCGGCGAACAATTCAGCGCGGAACTGCACGTTCTGGCCATGCTCGCCCATTAAAATCAATCGTGCGTTCGGCAAGTTTGTGAGGAGGCGAGCCCAAACCTGGATGGTGCACTGGGAAATACGAACCGCCCGCACCGCGCAGCCTAGGGTCACACCCCCGCCCGAGAGTTGGGGCGGTGCCGAAAGATCAGGGGAGCTGGCTGGTGGCTCCCAGCACCATTGCCCACCCGGCAGCCTAGCGATGCCTTCTTCGTAGAGACCCCCGCTTGCTTCAGGTACTGCGTGCTCGTCGGACAACAGGTAGTCATAGACCCCGCCGCCGCTTGCCCAACTTCCCAACCAGGCGCACTGAACCGGTGCCACTCGGCGGGCGAATTGCAACAATACCGCCTCTTGACCAAGAAAGGGTCCCACACCCACAGTATCAATTGCAACGTCGATCTGGTTCGCATGCATAGAGGCGTCCAAGTCTTGTCCCTGCAAGGCCTCTAGACAAATCCTGTTGGCCAATTCACCCAGGCTCACGGCCGAAATGTCGCTGTACAGAAAAATGTCCACTACATCGAAATTGTGCGCAGCCAGCACGCGCATGAGCAATGAGCGGTGGAAATGTGCGGCCACGTAAGCGATGCGTAAACGCGCGCCGCTGGTTGTAGACTGTCGAGCGGTGTATGGCGATGTACCTGCTTCCATCGCCAGGCGGCGGCTCCACACTCTGGCCTGTCGGGACCGTTCTGGCTCCGGCGCCTTGCCAGTGATCCCACTTGTGTACAGTGCTGCAGTACGTACCCACGCCTCGTCTGGAAAATCACGCTGCACCAAGCTGTTTAAAGCTATAAATTCTGAATGGCTGCCGCGCGATTGGGTTGCGTCAAGGCTAGACTGGAAAAGCGTGAGTCGCTCCGAGCGCGGTCTGAGGCGTAATGCTTGTCTGGCCTTCGCATCGCCTTTGGCAGCGAGGGTCAGCAACACCATGTGGGCATCTGGTATGCACCTGCGGCGACGCATCAAGTCAGTGCAAATATTGACGGCATCATTCCAATTGACTGGACCAGATTTGGCCAGTAGCTGGGCATGGAGCAGATAAACATTGGGCTCATTTAACTTGATTTCGCGCGCGCGCTGCAGCGAAACAAGGGCACTTTTTAGGTCACCGCAGAGTGCTTGTGTTTCTGCGTATTCCCAAATGCACATGGGATCAGCATCATCGAACGCACTGGCTTGTCGGAACGCTTCAACGGCCTCATGCGGTCTTCCGCGCGTACGCAATATCCACCCCAATTGTCGAAGCAGGGTGGATGACGGTTTTGGGTCGTTCGCCAGAGCAGACCGTGTTAGACGCTCAGCCTCGAGCAGGTAGCCCTGGCGGAGGCGCACGTGGCCCAGCGCGTGCAAGGCTTGCGCGGACGTTGGCTTCCGAGCCAACGCTGCTTGAGCGTGCATCGCAGCGTCGCGTAGATCACCACAGGCCGCCAAAATGAATGCTATCTGAATATCTAAATCGGGCAGATCGGGGCAACGTTGCACCAATTGTTTTAGGGCTAGGCGCGCCTGGTCAATGTGACCGCCTTCTATGCCCAGCCATGCCGCAAGTATCCAGGCTTCGGCGTTGTGGGGCACATGTCGGTGAGCCCTATTCACTGCGACGGTAGCGAGCTTGATACGGCGGAGCTTATGTAGTGTTTGTGCCATCAAATACCACACTCGTCCGTTTCGGCGGTCCTTGGTCAGCAGTTGATGAACGCTGCGGCGCGCAAGCGCAAATTCACCCATATCCAGAAACAGTTGCACCTCCCATTCGCGCAACTCTGGGTGCTCGCCGTTGTGACGTAGAGCGTCAGCAATTACGGCCACAGCGTCCTTTAGGCGATACTGATTTCGCAAATAGATTGCCAAGTGAATTGACGCATCGACGAAAGATGTGTCCAGTTCTAATGCCTGGCGAAAGTGCGCTGCAGCAACATCGCCATGATCAAGACTTTGTTCGGCCAAACCCAATAGCAACCAAGCGGTGGCGCAATCGGGCTGCAGCGCAATCACTTGTTCGGCAATATTCTGCACCATTAAAAACTCGTTTGCATTGCGGTGTAGCCATCCAATGGCCAACAGCAGGGCTTGTGATCTGGGGAACCGGGCAAGCGCGCTTTGCAAGATCTGGCGGGCTTGTGCGATCTTGCCCTCTTCACTGAGTGCGCGGGCCAGATGCAAATGGGTGCTCTCCACATGAGCAGCGGTCCTCAGCGACTCTTCAAACAGCGGGATGGCTTGTGTCGCCAGCCCCTGTTGCAACAAATACCACCCCAGCTGGGCCAGGCGCTCGGGCGTCACACGCCGCGCCATTGCGTGCCGAACCCATGTGATGGCATCCGCTAATCTGCTCTTGTCATGGAGTATCCAGGCCAAAGTGGCCGCTGCCTCGTCCAGAGACGAATCTATAGAGAGCGCGAGTTCCAAGTGGGATATTGCCTGGCCGGGATTTCCTTGTTTGTATTGCAGTATGCCTTGTCGCCATTGCATCACCGCCTGGAGTGTGGGGCTGGCGTCCTTGGGATCAAGAACGAGTGCGGTATTTAGCGCTCCCTGGGCCTCGTCTAGGCGGTCCTGGTGCATGCGCACCTGGGCCAGTGCGCGCCAGGCAGCGGCAGATTGTGGGGCACGTGTGACGGCCTTTTGTGCGTGCTCGGATGCTGCCTGGAAATCACCACTGCTTTGCAGCACGGCAGCTGCCAAGATGTCGCCAGCGGTCTCTTCCGGAGCGAGTTCCAGTAAGCGTGTGACTGCCATCCTTGCGCTGCGCAAATTGCCCGTTTGTAGCGCTAGCCAACCGGTTTGCAGCCATATTTCTGGCAACGCTGGATCCAGACGACGGGCGCGCACCAGGGCACGTGTTGCGACTCCAAACCGCTTGCGTTGCACCAGCACCAGCGACAGCAAATACCAGCCTATGCCACCTGGCGCGTGTTGCTGCAGCAAGCGGTGACAAGCCCTATGCGCTTCTTCGATTCTAGACAGATCCAGCAGCAAACGGATCAGCGGTTGTAACAGAGCGGGTGCGTCGGGCGCGTGTAGCAAACCCTCGGTCAATACCAGGAGCGCTTCATCACTTCGGCCCAAATGTTGCAGTGCGGTCGATAGCTGGGTGCGAGTTTCCACGCGCCCAGGTTCCATTATTAGTGCCTCGGTGAATGCCAATACCGCTTCGTCCCACAAATTCTGTGACGACAAGAACCAACCCAACTGGCCCCAACGATCCGGTTGCGCCTTGATTGCCAGCGACTGTCTGGCGTAGTGCGCGGCTTGGTCAAACCGGCGCGCATCTCCCAAAACCCATGCCAGTGATGCGGCGGCTTCGTCCAGTTTGGGGTCCAAAGTGACTGCAGTGAGAAGCGACTGGCTGGCTTCCTCAAGGCGGCGTTCACGCGCACACAACAAACCAAGGTACCAATGAAGTGGAGCGTAGTCCGGGTACATCGCAAGGGCTGACACCAATAGCGTCTCTGCTTCGCGGATGTATCCGGCTGAAAGAAGAAAATACCCGAGGGCCGCAGAGTAATTTGCGCGCCCTTCCTCGGCGTTGGCAAGCGCATGGCGTGCCAACTGGATGGCATCTTCCATGCGACCTTGATCGAAGCAAGACCAAGCGGCCTCCAGCTTTGCATCTATTGAGACTTCGTCGGCGGCGTTTGATGGGGTCACTGGTGTGCTGGCGAAGCCGCTAACGCGTCCGCACTATCCATTTTGTTGAGGATGTATTGAACATGCCGAAGAAGCTATTGGTATATTTCTGGGTCGCCAAGTTTTTGCCGTAAATGGTGATCAGTGTAGATTAACCTTACAGGTCATAGAACGCATGCCAGCGCCAACTCCGCTCCAAACTTGCTGCGTTTGATGCTGAAGAACGCCTTGATGTTGCGCACATTGGCGTCGCTGGTAAACAGCCGCTGCGTCAGCGCCTGGTAGGCGGGCATGTTGGCCGCGTGGACCACCAGCACAAAGTCAGGTCCGGGGGAGACGCGATAACACTGCTGCACGGCCGGGTCGTCGGCCACGCGGGTTTCAAACTGCTCCAGGGCGTTTGCGTCTTGGCGGTCCAGCGTAATTTCCACAATGGCGGTCAGGCCGAACCCTATGGTGGCAGACAGTTTTTCCGGGTTAAGGATGGCGATCTGTCGTTCGACCAAGCCCGCGTTAAAAAGGCGTTTGACGCGGCGCAGGCAGGTGGGTGCCGAGGTGTGAACGCGCTCTGCCAGCGCTTGGTTGCTCAGACTGGAGTCGCTTTGCAGAAGCGCCAACAGGTGCACATCCACTTCATCAAGTAATATTTTATTCATAAAACTGCGAATTTAGAAATTTAATTTCACAATGGTTATTGTTTGAAATTATTATTCATTTTTAACTGAATTTTGAGAATTAATTTCTCAACTGTGCCACTACGATTCGCCATCTTCGATTTTTACTGGGAGTATGCGTATGTGTGGCATCGTCGGCGCGGTATCGACCCGCAACATTGTTCCGGTTCTCGTCCAGGGGCTGGAGCGGCTGGAATACCGAGGCTACGACTCTTGCGGTGTGGCTGTCTATGCGCAAGATGCGGATGCGGGCCATGCCGCCGGTCTGCGCCGGGCCCGCAGCACCTCACGCGTGGCGGAGCTCGTCGCACAAGTCTCAGCGGGGCCCGGCCACCCTGGCTTGACTGGCAGCTTGGGCATTGCCCACACCCGTTGGGCCACCCACGGTGCGCCAACGGTCAGTAACGCCCACCCCCACTTCAGCCACGGTGTCGGCGCCGACGCCCACCAACGCCCCGGACGTATCGCACTGGTACACAACGGCATCATCGAAAACCACGACGAACTGCGCGCCGCGCTCAAGGCAAAAGGCTATGTGTTTGTCAGCCAGACCGACACCGAAGTCATTGCCCACTTGGTGGACAGTTTGTACAACGGTGATCTGTTCGAGGCGGTGCAAACGGCGGTTAGCCAACTGCACGGCGCTTACGCCATCGCCGTGTTCTGCAAGGACGAGCCGCACCGCCTGGTCGGCGCGCGGGCCGGTTCGCCGCTGATCCTGGGCGTGGGCAAGGATGGGCAAGAGCACTTCCTGGCCAGCGACGCGATGGCTCTGGCTGGCGTCACCGACCAGATCGTTTACCTGGACGAAGGCGACATGGTGGACGTGCAGCTAGGCAAATACTGGTTGCTCGACAAGGCCCGCAAGGCCGTCGCCCTGGCGCAGCGCCCGGTCAAGACCGTGCTGGCGCACAGCGGCGCGGCCGAGCTGGGGCCGTATCGCCACTACATGCAGAAAGAGATTTTTGAGCAACCCCGCGCCATTGCCGACACGCTGGAGGGTGTGGAGGGCATAGTGCCTGAGCTGTTCGATCTGCAGATGAACCACAAGCCCGGCGCCAATGCGGCCCGCGTGTTTGCCGAGATCGACTCGGTGTTGATACTGGCCTGTGGCACCAGCTACTACAGCGGTTGCACGGCAAAGTACTGGCTGGAGGGCATCGCTAAGGTGCCGACGCAGGTGGAGGTGGCCAGCGAATACCGCTACCGCGAGTCCGTGCCCAACCCCAGGACGCTGGTCGTCACCATCACCCAGTCGGGTGAGACGGCTGACACGCTGGCGGCGCTGCGCCATGCGCAAAGCCTGGGTATGAAGCACACGCTGACCATTTGCAATGTGGCCACCAGCGCCATGGTGCGCGAATGCAGCCTCGCCTATGTCACCCGTGCGGGTGTCGAGATTGGCGTCGCGTCGACTAAAGCCTTTACAACCCAGTTGGCCGGCTTGTTCTTGCTGACCTTGGCATTGGCACAGGCCAAGGGCCGCCTGTCCGACAGCGAAGAGCAACGCCACCTCAAAGCCATGCGCCATCTGCCCGCCGCGCTGCAGGCTGTGCTGGCGCTGGAACCGCAAATCATCAGTTGGTCAGAAGATTTTGCCAAGAAGGAGAACGCGCTGTTCCTTGGCCGTGGTTTGCATTACCCGATTGCGATGGAAGGTGCGCTCAAGCTCAAGGAGATCACCTACATCCACGCCGAGGCTTACCCCGCGGGTGAGCTCAAACACGGCCCGCTGGCGCTCGTCACCAGCGACATGCCCGTGGTCGCGGTTGCGCCCAACGACGCCCTGCTGGAGAAGCTCAAAAGCAATCTGCACGAAGTGCGCGCCCGCGGCGGTGTGTTGTATGTGCTGGCCGATGCGGACACGCGCATCGAGAGCGGCGAGGGCATGCACGTGATCCGCATGCCGGAGCACTATGGTGCGTTGTCACCGCTGTTGCACGTGGTCCCGTTGCAACTGCTGGCGTACCACACCGCCTGTGCGCGCGGAACGGATGTGGACAAGCCACGCAATTTAGCAAAAAGTGTGACAGTCGAATAGTGCGATTCGGCCCCTACGATTAATGGACAACTATTTCGACCAATTAAAGTCGTAAACAGCGTTTCAAGATTCCCTGCAGAAGCGGGACTGCGGGTTTGAATTCGTTAACGGTTGCCCAAGCGATTGAACCGAAGCAGTCGGGATATTCTTTGGCCACAGCCGATACGATGCCTGCATCGGAGCGGTCAAATGCAGTCCGCCAAGCAAGGACCCATGGCTGGAAGAGCTCAAGCTGTCGGGATAGGCCACGGCTCCTACGCTCCAGACTCGGCCCGATATTAAGGCCAACTCAGGGAAAAACCATCCATAATCAATCCAGTGGAGAAACCCAAACTCACCGGAGGTAGTTCCGCATGAAATGTCGTTGGCATAGTGAGACGCTGACAAAAACAAGTCAGCGATTGGATTATTCTGAGACCCGCATAGTCGTCAATAAGATACTGTGACCAGGTCGCAAGTTATGCAAGTCGCCGTTACGCTGAACTCAGCACTGAGCAAGTCGTCGCTCTTAAGCTTCTCTGCCCATTGGATTGGATCCGATGGTGTGGTTTGTATTTCTTCCAAATAAGAAAATGCCTACCATTCGGACGCGACTGCTGCAGTTGGTGGCTGTTTGTGTGATTCCTTTGGTGTTGGGTATCGCGTTCATCGTCAGTTTTTTCTATGAACGCGAGCGAGATCAGATCCAACATGATGGTCTGAATGCAGCCCGAGCATTGGTCAACACGGTGGATAGGGATTTGTACACATCTCTCCTCGTAAACCGAGCGCTGGCAACCTCACCCTATCTCACAACCGGCAGTTTTGAGAAGTTTCATGCGCAGGCCCAAGCGATGTTGGGTGACGAGTACCCGGGGCTCAACTTCGTGTTGGTCGATAGGGAGGCCAGGCAATTAGTCAACACAGTTCGTCCATTCGCCGCCCCGGTAAAAATAGGCTCGACTTTCAGTCAAGTCAGCCCTGTCTTTGCAACATCCAAGCCATTCATATCGGATCTCTTCGTTGGCGACATCACCAAAAAGCCGCTTGTGGCGATTTCAGTCCCAGTCATAAGAGACGGGAGCACGATTTATTCCCTGTCCACAGGGTTGGATCTATCCAGATTCGCGGAAATCCTCACCAATCAAAAATTGGGACCCGACAGAATCGCCACCATTGTGGACTCTGAGGGAGTGGTTGTAGCCCGCACCCACAGTGCGGAAAAATACATCGGCAAACCCCTGCCCAAACTGCTGCAAGAGCAAATTCGGATTGATTCCGAGGGAGCAATTGAAGGAATTTCATTGGACGGCCAGACCGTATATGCAGGGTTTAGCCATTCAGCGAAGAGCAATTGGACGGTCTTAGTTGGCGTGCCGCGGTCGATTGTTCTCGGTGAAATTTTGAGATCTTTGCGAGGAATAGTCCTTGCATTGTTAGTGTTGACAGTAGCAGTCATCTTTGGCGCTTGGAAGCTAGCAAGGAAAGTAGGGCTTGCGGTAAAAAGCGTTGCAGACGCAGCTGCAAGAGTTGGGACAGAGACTCCCTCGCAACAGCCCAGCACATATTTCGCCGAAGCCGATCACGCACTAAACCGGCTTTCGACTATTGAATTAGAGCTTCGCAAGCACCGTTTGGACACCGAAGTCTTGATAGCCTCACGGACCCAAGCGACTCATCCGCGGATGCAGATAACGAATAAGGTTAAATCGTGCTTGCCACGATCGGAACCGGTTGTTGGACGAGCCCGGTCCAACAACTATGCCAACTATGGCCTCGTAAGTGACATGAAAACCAAGAACAAATGACCGTAGGCGCTGGTACAGCGCCTACGGCGCGCTGCATGCCTAATCTTCTTTGCAGATCTTTTCACATTTGGCTCGATCATCCACCTTTTCCATGCAACGTTTGTAGCATGCCTTTTCATCAAATGCGTGGGCAGTAAGCGCTGAAAGCATTGCTACGCCAAAAAACACTATCAAATATTTTCTCATGCTTGTTTCCCTCATGTTGCAAAAAAAACCTACACAGACGTTGATTCCGACACAAAACCTCTCGCTATTTTTGGACATCTGTTTTTATTAATTCATCATACTCTTTCTCTTTGAATCCGACTACCAGTTTGTGCTCTGAAACCAAAACCGGAACGCTTTTTTCATTCAGTTGTCGAAAAGCGTCTTCTACTGTTTTCGACTGGTCAACCACTTGGTCATTGAAAGCGACGCCGGAGCGTTTCAAGTAATCGCGCGCCGATTTGCAATGCGGACACGTTGTGGTGCCGTACAGGGTCACGCGATGCGGCAGTTTTTCAACATGAGCGGAAAAATCGCCGCTCTTAATCGTGCCACGCCATTTTCCATACAGTTGCGGGAGCTGACTGCCAATTGCCACGGCAGTAGCAGAGGTCAATACCATCAGCAGGGCATTGACAATCCACTTCTTTATAATTAATTTCATATAGGTCATTCCATTTTTTAATTGACAAATTCTCGACTCTATAACTTCATCTCCAACCGCAGGCCAATTTTTGTATGCTTGGTTGTGTCGACTTGCTGACGTACCAGCTCATCACTGGCAATGTATTCGTCTATGCGTCGCGATGGCCGGGCGAACAAGTTATCCACATTGACCACGAGCCGCATATTCGGCTGAACAATCCAACTAACATTGGCACTGAGATCAAAGTTCCGATCAAGGAAAACGCGTTGCGCAGTGTTTACACGCACCCATCCGGCTGGCGCCCAGTTGGCATCGACGTTGAGTTTTATCGGCAATCCATCTACAGCATAGCTGCCACCAAGCTTTGCGCGCCAAGGTGTTTGACTGTCTAAACGATTTTCCGGCCCAGGTACATTTGAAATCTGCGAGCGGGCTAGTCCTATGCTGCCGCGCAAATCCAGCTTGGGCGCATCTTTCCAGGCATCGCGCATCGCCAATTGCATTTCCAGATCGATGCCTCGCACGCTTGCATCACCTAAATTGGCCGGTTGAGACACATAGCGCGGCGAATTCGACCACGGAACATTTTCAAGCACGATATCGGTGCCAGTCTTGCCCTCGATATTACGAGCATACAACTCCAAAACAAACTGACTGTCAGGACCTACGCCATGTTCGTAAGAGATATTCAGGCCCAGCGCGCGTTCAGGTTGCAAACTAGGATTGCCTGAAGTATCCGCCGTATCAATCGTATTGCCCGCGCACAACCCATTCGCGGGACAGGGCGCTAAAGGGTGTATCTGCGGCCGCAAAGTCAATTCATCGAGTGACGGTGCATGATAGGTGCGCGCCAAGCTGATACGAATCTGACGTTTGCTGTCGCCCGTGAGTTTTTTTGCCACATGCATCGACGGTGACCACATGCGGTATCTTGCTTGGCTACGATAACTGCCTTCGGCAAGATCTATCACACGTTCTTCACCCGAAACGCCGACATTCAGCGCCAGCGTATCGTTTAGGCGCCAGTCGTCCTGGAGGAACAGACGGCGTTGATCTTGTTGCACTTCACGTCGCATCCCTAACGCATCCAAGCTAGTGTCTATGATGCCATTGATCCAGTAAGCATATTCAGTTCCTATGCTATTGCGCCCTACGTGGCCGCCAGCCTTTACGTCGTGCCCGCTCGACAGACCGATCTTGTAATCAAGCTTAAGAAAATCTGTGTCCGTTTCGATGCGCTGCGTGTTGCGGCGGAGAGTCGCTGGTTGGCTGGATAAGGCAACTTCTCTTCGCGTCTCAGTGTTAGAGCGGAAGTGGTTTGAGGTCCAACTTAGTTCCATCCGGCCCTTTTCATCTGAAGTATGAGCCCAGCTAAGCGATGACCATAAGGTATCAAGTGGCGTCGAGGTCTGCTCCTGCGCATTCAATGTGTTGCCATCGCTCCAGCGCCGATGTTCTACCCTAACCTGGTCTGTGGACATTTTACTAATGCTGGGTGAAAACGTAATCTTGTTACGCGCATCAGCTTGCCAGCTAACAGTACTGCTAGCCGACTGACTGGAAAAACGGTTGTCTGCTAGCGTCTGTCCCTCCCATTGCGCCTGCTGAGGCAGCTCAAGTAGGCTAACCGTCTGCGTAAGACTACTTTCAACCGAAGTCGTTTTTTGGTTGGCAGATAGTCGAACATTAAAGCTTAGTGGCGAGCCGGAGTCGCTATGGTTGTGCGACAAGGACAAGTCAGAGCCGAGCATACCTGCTAAGCTGCTCGTCCCCAAATTCATCTGGGTACTGTTTTTACGCTCGATTTTTCGCGTCACGATGTTGATGGTTCCCGCTACACCAAAGGGACCAAATTCTGCAACAGAAGATTTGACAATTTCTATTTTTTCGACATGAATCAGATCAAGGTCGGTCGGCTCCTTGCCTGGGGGAGGTGGTGCGCCATCAACCAGTACCTGCGTATAGCCTGGCAATCCGAGCAATCCAATTCGCCCGTCCTTGCCAACGGTAATGGCTGGTTCACGTCTTAATATCTCTGCCACATTTTGCAGGCCACTTTCTCCGATACGCTTGCGCCCAATGACGATCTTGCCAGCAACAAAATTGCTCCGCGCTTCGGTATCACTCTGACTGCCATTGATAACAACTTCCTGCAGCGCTACTGGCTTCTGTACCAGCTCTTGGGACCAGCCCGTCGCAACCTGCCCTCCCACAAAGATGACCAATGCCCAATATTTAATTTGAATTCTCACGCTCTCATACTTTCGCACCAATGTTTTGATCCGAAGCTTCAAACAAACAAATCCGTTTGAAGCTTCGGTATCACCTCAACATCAACTACTGCAACTGCAAATACTCTGACACTGAGAGTAGTCAAGTCCTGCTAGACCACATCTGAACATGCAATTTAAGGAACAAGGCTCGGGATCACTCGTAACAGCGTAAGCAGCAGACATGCTGCCAAAAAAGATGAATGTAAAACATAAACGTCGTAGCATGCTTAATCTTGCGTAATGTTGAGGTTTCACCTCAGAGATGCCGTTGGCAGCGATGACTGCCAATCCGCGCGGATGGCATCTTACTGTAATTTAATATCACTTTAACGACGATAATTTGCAAAGCAGCGACAAATACGCTGGGATTTACTCGGGAGTTCCCTAGTAAAAATCACTAGCAACACCTTGATTCTATTTTAAGTGTTTGTCAATCCCATATTCATGTGATATCAAATAAATGATAATTCAGCGAAATCTGTGAAGTTGTCTATGCGCTGGTCCACGTCGCCCCGGCACAGCCACAAACTAAGTTTTGGCGAGCTTACTCCTCATCTTTGCGTCGCTCGGCCTTGGTTCTGCGTTCTGTACGTCGTTCCACGTTGCGCGGCTATGGCAAATTACAGCGTATTCATGATTTGAAGCCAAATTTTCTCCTGTCGTGTTTGCTCTCTGTGTTGGTGGCCAAAGTGCTGGACCGCAGCTTGACCCCAGCACATCGAATAGAAAATGCCCCTTTACGCCAAGGTCTGCGACCTACCGACTGATCACTGAATAGTTGCCACCTGCCGATGCGGGTTTGTTCTCGTCATCCAAGACAAACAAGCACTGCGAAAGGTACTGCTCAACCTCAGGCCAGGAACTCTGGCGATCAAAAAGCTGGCGAACTTTCTTTCCCGCATCAATGACATCAGGGTCATTCAACTGAACCTGCATCCTTGCACTTTCATTGGAATCAGAATCTTTGTGCTTAGCGTGGTCCTGCTTGGCGCAGGAGTGAAACTCTCGCACTCGACCAAACATAGGGGAAGCCCTGTTTAGACAGGTCTGTCCATATATGGGCTCGTTGCGATCCACATGGCCTTGTGCGAAGCTATCTTGGACTAAATGCATCAGACTACCCAACGCCGTCGATTTGACGTGTGGGCGAAGCCACGGCCGCCCCATCGTGAACAGTCCCTGCACTGTGTGTTGATTGCGTTTGAAAACTGAGCCACTCCAGTTTTCGGTCGGCGGCAACATCCTGTGTGCATTGGCCGGCTGATTTGTCCCATTTAATGGGCTTCTTGCTCAAGAATGGCAAGACGTCCGTAAGAGTCCGACGAATACCGTACTTGACAGTTGCGGCCGTCAGATATCGACGAGGTGACGAAGCAGGCCGAATGCGACACGCCAAGTCTGACCATCGCAGTCGAGCGTGGCCGTGCGCTGGTTGATACGCACGATCATGCCAACCCGTTGTTGCAAATCTCGGTCCGTGAAGCTCACCCTGTTGCCAATGCGGAAGTCCTCACGCCTTGGAATTTCCGGCGGCGGGCTGGGCTTTGTTTGTTTGTTTGTTTGATGATGCGGTGGCGCCGGTAGTTGCCATCGGTTCGCCGGATGGCGTCGACACGATGGCCTCATAGGGCACGGTGAAGTGACTCCGGCTGGACTCATCAAGTAATGTCGCGCGGCGATCCTTCATGGAGATGACCCGAGCAGGCAGCAACTTGCCCGTATTCCAATCAAAGAATTGCACCGGCTGACCCGTGTGCAATTGCGTTCGTGCCTGGACGATGCGCCGGGGGTCAGCCAACAATTGGTCAATGGCCCAGCTGAGTTGGTACAGCTCGGCGCTGGTGGCCATCGGTAAGTCTTCGATCAGTTTGATACGCATGGCAATATTGTGCCAAGCCGCCAGATCAGGCGGCCAGCGGCAATGGTGCCTGCCCAACAGCGCCACAGCCCAGGTGCGGGGCCACTACCCATGGCAGCAACTCTGCAACCCGGTTGATTGGATGGTCCGCAATGCGCTCCAGCACATGGCGCAGGTACTCTGGTCTAGAAGCAATCCGATTGTTGGAGGATGGAGCCGCAGGCCAACCCTTTGATGTCGTTGTCGTCGACGTCGATATGCCAGGTGTTGATGGATTTGAAACGATGAGTCGAGTCAGGCAGCAGAGCTCCAAGAGTGTCCCAGTCATCCTTATGGCAAGCACAATACGTTGCAATCAACTTCCCCTAGATGGTCCGATCGCGGATGCACTTCTTTCGAAGCCAGTCACTGGTTCAAACCTCCTTGACACTGTGAACGGATTGCTATTTTCGGCAGACGGCCCAAGTCAATCCGACCGTAAGCAAGAGGCAGTTGCCGGGTTGGAATCTCTTTTGGGAATGCAAATACTGGTAGTCGAGGACAATGAGCTCAATCAAATAGTGGCTAAAGGCCTTCTATCAAGAGCTGGGGCTGTCGTAACAATTGCATCGAACGGCTCTCTGGCCGTTGATACCTTAAGGGCGAGACCAAACGACTTTGACATAGTTCTCATGGATGTCCAGATGCCTGTCATGGATGGTTTTGAAGCATCCAGAATCATTAGAGATGAGCTAGGGGTTGTGACACCGATTGTCGCTATGACCGCAGGAGTGATGGCGGATGAGAGGCAGCGGTGTACCGCTGCGGGAATGATTGATTTCATCGGCAAACCTCTAGAAGTCGAGCGCATGCTAGCGACAATCGTTAGTCGTGCTCGTAAGCAGTTGCCTCCGAAAATTCAACTTGATGCGGGCGCCGAGGTTTACCAGGGGCAGTTCGAGATTTCTGCCTTGCTTCGGATGAGTGAAAGTGACTCGGCACAGCGAAAGGTCCTTGTTCACCTGATAGCGGGAATAGTTGAGCGTTCGTCCGGAGATCTGGAGCGTGCCCAGAGTGTCTGGCAAAACGGTGAGGTCGACCAGGCTGCTCGATTGCTTCATGGTCTTCGCGGTTCCATAGGTAGTTTAGGTGCGAAACGATTCACAGCTGCTACTTTAGCCCTGGAAGGCGCAATTCGCACAGGCGGGGGGGATTCCGACCTGTGGGCGAAAGCCAAGAATGAGTTAGAAGGTACCTTGGTAATGGCGCGTGAGTGGCTACAAACAAATTCCTAACCTGTGTGGTCGAGGGTGTCCCGAATGTTGTGTAAACGGTGGGAAATTGCAGTTTAAGGCTTGGTCATTCTTTCCTCGAACCGTATGGTAAAGCGGGTCAACGCAACCTTCCACCAGGACACCCACTCAAGGGTGGATTCTCCTCAAATCCCGGGGCGATTCAATCGGGCGCGCACAATTGGGTCTTCCGAACCCCAAGCGCATTCTCCATGCTCACCCCAATCGATCTGCGCTCCGACACAGTGACCCGCCCAACCGCCGCCATGCGCGCGGCGATGTCCTCTGCTGAGGTGGGGGACGACCAATATGGCGAAGACCCCAGTACCAACCGCCTGCAAGCCCGCGTCGCGGAGATGTTGGGCAAGGAAGCCGCGGTTTGGCTGCCCAGCGGTACCATGGCCAACCAGGTGGCCCTGCGCACGCTGACACGTCCGGGCGATGAAGTGGTGGCCAGTCGTGAATCACATGCCGCATGGCACGAAGTGGGTGGCGCTGCGGCCAACGCTGGTGTTCAGATCCACGAGATAGGGCGGGGCGGCATTTTTACGGGCGAAGAATTGCGCGCTGCAACCAAACCCCGCAACTTCGCCATCTTCCCGATGACAACCTTGGTGCAGGTCGAAAACACCCACAACCGCGCGGGCGGCGTGGTCGTGCCCCAGCCCGAAGTGCTGCGCATCTGCGCCGTCGCGCGCGAGCTGGGTTTGGCGACCTTTCTGGATGGTGCACGGCTGTGGAACGCAAGTGCCGCAAGCGGCTTGCCTCTGGACACTTTGGCCCAGCCGTTCGACTTGGTTGCAGTGGCATTCAGCAAGGGGCTGGGTGCCCCGGGCGGCTCCATGCTGGCCGGGTCCAAGGAGCTGATCGCCACTGCCGACCGTCACCGACGTCGTTTGGGCGGTGCCATGCGGCAGAACGGCATTTTCAGTGCCGCTGCACTGCATGCGCTGGACAACCACATGGCCCATCTGCCCGAGGACCACGCCCATGCGCGTGTCTTTGCAGAACGGCTTTTGGCTGGTGCGCCCGTACAACTGGATCTGGCGACGGTACAAACCAATATCGTTGTTTTCCACCTGCCGGCGTCACTGGCGCTGGACGCATCCGCCTTGAGCGCGCTGGCCCGCGAGCGGGGTGTGTTGGTGAACGCCTTCGGTCCGCGCACCGTGCGCGCGGTGACCCATTTGGACGTCAGCCTCCAGCAGTGTGAGAGAGCCGCTGACGTGTTGATCGCGCTGCTTGCCATGTAAGACGGCGGAAAATAAATCGATGCGAGCCAATCCGGTATAAACGTACTGGTGATGACGGGCTATGTCATCGCCGCTTTTTTCTTTGGAACACCAAAACAAGAATTGGAATTTGCCCATGAGTTCGTTGATCTCTTCCCTGAAGTCTGAAATTACCCGCGTCGCGCGCAAAGAACTGAAGGGTGAACTGCAGTCGCTTCGCAAGGTCACCACGGTGCACCGGTCGGAAATTGCAGCGTTGAAGCGCCAGTTGAAGTCGCTGGCGGCGGAGCTTAAAGGTGTCAAACGCACCAACAAGTCTGGAGTCGACGCGCCATCGGCAGGCGAAGCGCCTGAGAAACGCAGTGGTATCCGGTTTACCGCGCAGCGGTTCGCCGCGCTGCGGGCCAAGCTCGGCCTCACGCAATCGGAGTTGGCCAAGGTGTTGGACGCTTCTTCGCTGTCCGTGCACAAGTGGGAAACGGGTGCCGCGCAACCCCGCGCAGCCCAGTTGGCAAAAATTGCCTCCGCAATGAAGCTGGGCAAACGCGAGGCGAGGGCTCTTTTGCAGGAATGACGGTTGCGTACAACCCTAGGCGGCGACAAAGTCGGGGTCGTGCGCGCAGCCGCTGAGCATCTGCACCGCGTCGGCCAAGCGGATGCCGGTCTCTACCGGTGTTCCGGTGCCCGGTGCGTCAAGCGGGTCCAGCCCATCCAGATCCAGCGTCAAACCCCAACCGGTGGCGTCCTGTTTAACCGGGGCGCGGGCTTCCCCAAAACAGGCGGCAAAGCTGCGGTCCAGCAGCTCTGCCTCCGCCGGTTAGTAGCTGCGCGCGCCAATGACCACCACGTTGTGTGGCAACAGTTTGCGGCGCCAGCCATACAAGCCAGCCATGCCGTCAGACCCATAGCCCAGCAGTGCGGCCAGCGGCATACCGTGCGGCGCCTGGCTGTCTGACGTGTGGGGCGTGTGTGCGTCCAGGTGCGCGTCGATCCAGACCAGGCCCAATCGCCCGGTCGGCCTAAGAAATTGGGCGGCGGCGCTCCACGTGCCTGCCGCACTGGAGTGGTCACCCCCTACCACCAAGGGCAGTTTGCCGATGCACAGCGTCTTTTCAACTGCGGCGGCGAGCTTTTCGGAGAACACTTCGATCGCGTCCAGTCGGCTGTTCGCCAGCAAAGGCTGGGCGGTGATGGTGTCGCCCCACGTGACCGTGCGACCCGTGGCTGCCAGGGCTTGTTGAATGCCGCAACTGCGCAGAGCCGCCGCACCCCACTTGCAGCCGCCATCGCTGGCGCCTTCGCCCACCTCGGCGGCTATCAGCTGCAACGCGCGCGCGCTCATGCGGCTTGGCGCAGCGCGGGGCGTGCAGCGGTTGCGCAGGCGAATAAATTCTTGGGGTCGGGCAACACGGGTACCAGGTCCACCGTGCTGCCGATGCCCAGCTTGCGGGACAAGGCATGGATGTACCGCAGGGCCGACAAATCCTCCAGCGCAAAGCCGACGGAATCAAATAGCGTGACCTGTTCGGCGTTGTCCCGCCCGCGTTGTTGACCCGCCAGAACCCGCCATAGGGCATGGGTCTGGAAGTCTTGTGGCATCTGCTGCAATTCGCCCTCCATGCGGGTCTGCGGCTCATATTCCACAAAAACTTTGGAGCGCAGCAGGATGCTGGGTTGTAGCTCGGTCTTGCCGGGGCAATCGCCACCCACCGCGTTCAGGTGCATGCCAGGCTCTACGAGGTCGTCTGTCAGTATCGTCGCGTTGCTCTTGTCGGCGGTGATGGTGGTCACTATGTCGGCACCGCGCACGGCCTCCCGTATGGACGCTGCACGCACGATGGTCAAGGTGCCCTTGCTGGCATACGGCGCCAGGTTCGCTACCAGCTTGTCGGTGGCCTTGCGGTCCACATCGAACACGCGCAGTTCGCTGATGCCCAACTGAGTCATAAAGGCAATGGCCTGGAATTCACTCTGTGCACCGTTGCCAATCAAGGCCATGCTGTGGCTGTTCTTGCGCGCCAAAACCTTGGCCGCCAGCGCCGATGTAGCGGCCGTGCGCAATGCCGTGGTGATGCGCAGCTCACTCACCAGCGTGGGGTAGCCCGTGGCCACGTCGGCCACTACACCGAAGGCTGTGGCGGTGCGGGGTGATTGGTTTGAGCCACCCCAGCGCATGAAGTCTTCGCGTATGCATTCGGCTATTTCCTCCATCAGGTTTGCGAGGCCATGGTGCGACACCAGTTGCTGCATGGCGGCCACGTCGATGTAATGTGTCATGGGCGTACCTCTTCTACTTCAGGCTGTTGGACAAGAAGGCCCGCAAGCGGTCGCTGCGCGGGCGCGACAAAACCTCGGCCGGGTCACCCTGCTCTTCGATCTGGCCCTTGTGCAAGAAGACCAGCTTGTTACTGACCTCACGCGCAAAACCCATCTCGTGGGTCACCACCACCATGGTGCGGCCCTCTTCGGCGACCGAGCGCATCACGCGCAAGACCTCGCCCACCAACTCCGGGTCCAGCGCCGATGTGGGCTCGTCGAACAGCATGACCTTGGGCTCCATGGCCAGCGCGCGGGCGATGGCCACGCGTTGCTGCTCACCACCGGATAGATGGGCGGGGAACGCGTCCTTGCGGTGGTACACGCCGACGCGCTGCAGGTAGGTCTGCGCACGTTCCGTAGCCTCAGCCTTGCTCAGGCCCAGCGCGTGGATGGGTGCCTCGATGACGTTCTCCATTGCCGTCATATGGGCCCACAGGTTGAAGTGCTGGAACACCATGGATACCTGCGCGCGCAACTGCTGCAATTGGGCCTGGCTGCTGACCTTCAGCGCGCCGTGTTTGTCGGGTACGAGGCGCAGTTCTTCGCCGTCCAGCACAATACGCCCGGCGTTGGGCTGCTCCAGCAGATTCAGGCAGCGCAGAAACGTGCTTTTGCCGGAGCCGCTGGAGCCGATCATGGAGATGACGTCGCCCTTGTTGGCGGTAATACTGACGCCCTTGAGCACTTCGTTGCTACCAAAGCGTTTGCAGATGTCCAGTCCCTGCAGGATGGTGTGGTCGGCCATGGAGATATCTTTCGAAGGGATGGGCATTCACTCAGGGGCTGAGCAGCTTGCCGGTGCGCGCCAGCGAGGTGCCGGCAATCTTGGCCAGGCGCTTACCCGGCACCGCCCAGCGCGAGCCACAGCGGGCATAGAGCAAGCCGTCGGACTTGCAGCGCAGCTGGGTCACATTGCCGGTCAGCGCATCCACCACGTCGGCGATCACATCGCCCGCCACTACCCGCTCGCCGGGGTTGCGGTGGAACACGACCACCCCCGCATGCGGCGCGGTGATAGGCTCGGAGCCTGACAAAGGTGTGGGCGCACATTGCGGGCCCCGTACAGAGTCCGCCATGCCTTTGAGCACCCCACGTTGCGCCAGAAAGGCGCATAGGCCGTGTGCGTCCTGTTCGGCCAGTAGGTGGCTGGTGTCGGCCTCGCCGCGCAGCTCCACCGTGGCGCCAAAGCAGGCCAGGTTGATCGGAAATTCTGGCAGCAGTTTTTGTAGCTCAAACCAGGGCCGCGTGCAGGCCTCGTCAAACGGCGAGTCACCCGACTCGGTGGCCAGCAACACGGCACGTGCGCCCAATGCGGCGCCCAGTTGCTCGGCAATGGCAGCTTGTGGCGTCAGCGCATAGAGGTGCATCACTGCATCGGTATCGCAATGCAAGTCCAGCACGACATCGGCGTCTATCGCCAATGCCAACAGTTTGTTCTTCAGGTCTTGCGTCGGAGTGGCAGGTATCAGCGCATCCACGGTTTGGGCCATGGCCGTGCGAATGGCGCGCGTGTTGTGCGCCACATCCTGCGTCAACAGGGGGCGCACGGTGTCTACCACTTTGGCCGTCAACTCGGCGTAGCCGCGGTTGAAGTTGCCGCCGTCGCGCACGTCAAAGCGACCATGGTGTTGGCCAAACAGGTATTGGCCCAAGCCTATGGGGTTGGCAAAAGGTACCAACACAATTTCGCCAACGATGCGCCCGTCGGTCTCAGCCTGCGTGAGCAGCCGCACCAGGTGATGCGCTACCAGTATGGCGGGTACCTCGTCGGCATGCAGGGCACTTTGGATGTAAACCTTGGGCTGTGCGCCGGGCTTGCCAAAGTGCAACACCTGCAGGGTTTGGTGAATGCCGGGTGAGCCGCTCAAAAGTTCTAGGGTTTGGGTATGCATGGGGTTTGCGGTTCAGGAGTTGCGGGGTTTGAGGGTCTGCTGCGGTTGGAGATGGCGCAGAAAGCGATGCTCCAGCAGCTTGAAAGTGCCGACCAGGCTAAAGGTGAGTACAAAGTAGATGGTTGCGGCCACGCCAAACGATTCGCTGACCAGCAACGTGTTGGCATACACGTCGCGGGCGACCCGCGTGATGTCTACCAGCGTGACGGTGCTGGCGATGGCCGTGGCATGCATCAGGCCGACCACTTCGTTGCTGTACTGCGGCAGCGCACGGCGCAGCGCGCTGGGCAACAGAATGCGGCGGTACAGCGTGAAGCCGCTGAGGCCATAACTGCGGGCCGCTTCAATCTCGCCGTTGTTGGTGGCCTTTAGCGCACCGGCAAATATTTCCGTGGTGTAGGCGGTGGAGTTCAGCGTGAACGCCAGCCAGGCGCAAAACCAGGCGTTGCGCAGCAGCACCCAGGCCGCACTCTCACGCACCGCCTCAAATTGCGCCAAACCGTGGTACAGGATGAACAGTTGCACAGCAGCGGTGTGCCGCGCAGCACATAGGTGTAGAACCACACCGTCTTGGACAACCACGGCCTGGGAGACACCCGCGCCACCGCCAGTGGCACAGCCAGCGCAAACGAGCTCAGCAGGCTGATGACCAACAACACGAGCGTGGTGCGGATGCCTTCCACATAGAGCGGCAGGCTATCGATGATGGTTTGCCACTGCACGTTAAAACTGCACTTTCTTGACGCCCAGGCTGAAGCGCGCTTCCACGCGGGACAGCGCAAAGATGGAGACGCTGGTCAGCGTCAGGTAGATCAGCGCGATGGCCACATAAAACGTAAACGGCGCGCGCGTCGTGGCGGCGGCCAGACCGGCGCGGTGCACCATGTCGTCCAGCCCGATGATGGAGACCAGGGCCGAGGCCTTGATCATGATCAGCCAGTTGTTGGCAAAGCCGGGGATCGCATGGCGCACCATCTGCGGCAGCACGATGCGCCACCACACCGTGGTGCGCGACAGTGCAAAGGCCAAGCCCGCCTCCGCCTGACCCTTTGGCACAGCCAGGATGGCGCCGCGAAAGGTCTCGGTCAGGTAGGCACCAAAGATGAATCCAATGGTCAGCACGCCCGCCAGAAAGGGCGGCACGTCAATGTAGTCCCAGCCTTGCGACTCGGCCAGGCGATTGATGCCAATCTGGCCGCCGTAGAAGATCAGCAGCATCAGCACCAGCTCGGGCATGCCGCGGATCAGCGTGGTGTAGACCTCGGCGCTCCAGCGCGCCGCACGCGAGCCAGAGAGCTTGGCGGCTGCGCCTATCAGTCCGAAGACGCAGGCAATGGCAAGCGACAGGGCCGAGACGCGCAGCGTCAGGCCCAGCCCCTCCAGAATGGCTGGTAGATAACCGTAGAGCACAGTGAGATCCGGTTGCTATTGAATTAGGAGCTGGTAGCCCAGGTTCTATGAGGGCTACCGGCCGATTTGCCAATGAGGTTTTATTTGAACGAGTAGTTCACGCTGACAAATGCACTGCGGCCACGGGGGTCGGTGTAAGTTGGGTCGTAGCCCGCCAAGAAGTAGTAGGCCTGGTTGGAGAACGGTGGCGCAGTGTTCAACAGGTTGAGCACACCGGCACGCACTTTGAGCGCCTTGGTAATCGCGAAGCTGCCAGTCAGGTCCCACAGCGAATAGGCCTCTACATCACGCGCTGCCAGCAGCTTGTTGGTGGTCGGGTCGTAGGTGGTGTTCTGGTCGGTGTAGCCAGACGAATACTGGTTGGCCAGCGTCAGGTTGTAGGGGCCCATGTCCCAGCCAAAGCTAAGACGGTGGCGCCATTTCTGGATCACCTGGTCGTTCAGGAACACACCCAGGTTGCTTCGGGTTGGCTCCTTGGGGCCAAATTGGCGGTCATAGTTCAACACCAGGGTGCCGCTCATGCCAACGCTGAAACGCCCCATGTCGCTTGCCGGTCCACGGTAGTCCGCACCGAAATCCAGACCCGCCGTATCCAGCCCACCCTGGTTTTCTTTCTTCAGGATGATGTTGGTGATGGTGCCGTCGGCATCGCGCTGGATGATGCTGCCGTTGTAGGCCGCTGTATTGCCAATGATGACCTGCTCACCGAGGGTACTAATGACATCGGTCTTGCGGATGTTCCAGTAGTCCATGCTGAAGTTGAAGTTTTTGCTGGCTTCCAGTACGAAGCCCAGTGAGAACTGGCGCGACTTTTCAGGCTTCAGGTTCGGGTTGGAGCGGCGCTCCACGGGCCATTGGTCGGTACAGCTGTCGATGCTGCCGCCGCTCTTGATACAGTCGGGATCGGTCAAGAAGCTGGATGCCGAGCCAAAGGTGGTTGGGCCCTTGAGGTCGTTCAAAGACGGCGCACGGAAACCGGTGCCTGCCGATGCGCGCACCAGCAGGTCCGGCTGCGGCTGCCAGCGGATGCCAAACTTGGGGTTAGTGCTGCTGCCAGCATCGTTGTAGTTGTCATAGCGCAGGGCCATTTGCAGTTCGACCTGCTTGCTGACCGGTGCGCTGACCTCGGCAAACACCGAGCTGATCTGGCGGCTGTCGTCGGTCGCTTTCAACGCCGTGCTAGAGCCTGCCAGCAAGCCGGTATCGCGGTCACCACCGATGTTGTTTGACAGCAGCAGTGCCGACGGCGTGAAGATAGCGTTTTCGTTGCGCAACTCGCCGCCAATGGCCAGCGCCAGGTCACCGCCGCCCAGTGCCACCAATGCCTTGGATATCTTGCCGTCCACACTGGTGGTCACGCCTTTGGAGCTGCGCGCCTCGTCGTTGACCTTGATGCTGCGCTGCAGGTCCAGCCCAGCCTGACTGGAGGGTCCAAAGGCGTTGATGGTGCCGTTCAATACACCTGCCTCATATTTGTCGTACAGCACATAG
>NZ_JANXUQ010000192.1 GCF_025356155.1 Rhodoferax sp.
TTGCTCGCGCTCAATCTGCTGCTCCAACACATACATCAGGTGTACCGGGTTGGCCGCCACCTCCGAGCTGTCGAAGTTGAAGACCTTTGACAGGATCTTGAACGCAAAGCGGGTGGACACACCATTCATGCCTTCGTCCACTCCGGCGTAGTCACGGTATTCCTGGTAGCTCTTGGCACGCGGGTCGGTGTCCTTCAGGCTCTCGCCGTCATACACCTGCATCTTGCTGTACAAGCTGGAGTTCTCGGGCTCCTTGAGCCGCGTCAATATCGAGAACTGCGCCATCATTTTGAAGGTTCCGGGGGCGCACTTGGCGTCACCCAACGACGAATCTCGGACCAATTTTTCGTAGATGCGTATTTCTTCGCGCACGCTGAGGCAATACGGCACCTTGACGATGTAGATGCGGTCCAGAAAGGCTTCGTTATTTTTGTTGTTACGAAATGTCTTCCACTCGCTCTCGTTGCTGTGTGCCAACACGATGCCGTCGAACGGTATGGCGCCAAAGCCCTCAGTGCCCTTGAAGTTGCCTTCCTGTGTGGCGGTCAACAGAGGATGCAGCACCTTGATGGGTGCCTTGAACATCTCGACAAATTCCAACATGCCCTGGTTGGCCAGGCATAGGCCGCCGGAGTAGCTGTAGGCGTCGGGGTCGTCCTGCGCAAAACTTTCGAGCTTGCGAATATCGACCTTGCCCACCAGCGAGCTGATGTCCTGGTTGTTTTCATCGCCGGGTTCAGTCTTGGCAAGGCCGACCTGTTTGAGGATACTGGGGTAGCGTTTGACGACCTTGAACTTGCGGATATCTCCGCCAAATTCGTCCAGGCGCTTGACCGCCCACGGCGACAGGATGCGCTGCAGATAACGCCGTGGAATGCCAAAGTTTTCTTGCAGGATAGGGCCATCTTCTATCGGGTCGAACAAGGCCAGCGGCGTCTCGTTGACCGGTGAGCCTTTGATGGCATAAAACGGTACCTGCTGCATCAAAAATTTGAGCCGCTCGGCAATGGAGCTTTTGCCACCACCAACTGGCCCCAACAAATACAAAATTTGTTTGCGCTCTTCCAGCCCTTGCGCGGCGTGGCGGAAATAACTGACAACCTGTTCTATGGCGTCTTCCATGCCATAGAACTCGGCAAATGCGGGGTAGCGTTTAATGGTCTTGTTGGCAAACAGGCGGGACAGGCGCGGGTCGTTGCGCGTGTCCACCAGTTCAGGCTCACCAATGGCCGTGAGCATGCGCTCCGAAGCCGTGGCATAGGCCAGCGGATTGCGCTTGCACTCCGCCAAGTAGTCGTCGATGGAAAGTTCTTCTTCGCGGCTACGCGCGTAGCGGGCGACGAAGTTGCCAATTGCATCCATAGAGCCTCCTGTTTCAATAAGCCAACACCAGGGAATGGCATCGGCTTCAACCTTAGGTCAGACAACAAGCGATAAGTTCATTTGAGCACTTACGCGCACAAATTACCACAACATTTGGGGGCTATCCACCAGCCATTAGCCCGCACTGCAACATACATTGGGATCCGCTCTAGCGTTGCAAGTTGCGATCCAATACTGTCACAACGCGCGACATGCTGCATCCAGCTAATGTAGGCTTATTGGGATGGCCGCGCTGGCGCCACGCGAACCATGCTTGTGTTGGCAGCGGCGTTGCACCGCTGCTAGAGCAAGTCGCCGCCGGGCCGCCCCAAGGCGACTTAGCCCACTCGGGGGGCAGCGCAGTACTTGAAGCGACAAGCCTGGGGGCTATAGATCAGAACTGGTTCAAATACGATTGCAGACTGGCGTGCTGCGTATCGCGGTAATGGGCGCAGATGCGCACGGATTCCAGCGACTGCGCCAGCGTCTTGTTCAGGCCGGTGTAGGTCTTGGTCAAGGGCGTGAAAAACGCCTCGACCTGGTCTGCTTCTTTGGCACTGCAGGCAGTGTCAAACATCTGCGGAAAGCGCATGGGCGCGTCCTTGGGCAGCTTGGCAGCGATGGCATCAAAACGCGTGGTGACAAAAAGCAGCATGCCCTCCCGCAGCGCCTCGGTACGACCGCGCGTGCGGGACGCTGCCATCAACTCGCGGATGTCATGGTCGGGCGACAGCCACAGATCGCGTGCGGCCTGTGCCAGCTCTGGCCCACGGAAACTGGCCAGCGCGGCGTAGATGTCGGAGCGTTCACGGCGGTCGGTGTTGCCGACAGCGGCAGCGGTCAGTGCGTCAAAGAAGGCACGGTCGCCGTAGTAGGCCGCGGCACGCAGAACCAGCGCGCGGTTGGCCGACGACAAACTCTTTCGGTCCTTGAGCCACTGCTGCGCCAGGCTATTGGCCTGCGCAGTCAGGTCGCTGTCTGCACTGAGGGCGATGTAGCGCGACACCCACTTGGCTCGCATGGCGCGGTCATCCGGGCTGTCTTGTGGGAGCTCCAAAAGGCCCAGTTGGTGCGCCCGCTTGCCAAAGGCCGATTGCCACACACGTGCATAGGCCTCGCGCTGCGAAGGCTTCAGCATCAGCTCCACGCCGCTGATCACCGTGAGCGCGGCCTCAGCAACTTCGTGCTGGGCATGGCCAGCAAATTGCGTTGCAATCGCCAGTGATTCTGCAACCGACAAATCGCCGGACTCAGCCGAGGCTTTGGCATCATTCAAATCGGCCAACAGCTCAGGCGTCGTCAGGTCGCCCTTGGCCATCAGCTCGGACATTTTTCCGGGCGCATAGACCGCACGGTAATAGCCCGAGCCTTGCGCATTGGCTTGCACCCAGGTGGGGCATGTTTTGTCGGTCAGCGGCAATGTGCCCTGCTGTTCCTTGAGCAGCATTTGTGCCGTGCCAGCGGGTGTGCGCACAGTCACCGGAATCCACCACAGGGAGGGTTTTGGTGCTACCACCCCGGCGGGCAAGAAACGTGACTGGGTCAGTTCCAGGCGGGGCTGACCATCACACTTCAACGCGACCGTCAGGCGAGGAATGCCGGGTTGGTGGGTAAAGGTCTTGAACGCCGCCGAGAGCTGTTTGTCACCTTGCGCCAGGGCAGCCACAAAATCCTCACCCGTGGCATTGCCCCAGGCGTGCTTGGCCATGTAACGGCGCACGCCAGCCTGGAATTTTTCTTCACCCAGCCAGGTCTCGAACATGGCCAATGTGGCCTGGCCCTTGCCGTACACAATGGCTGCGCTTTGACCACCCAAGGGGTCGCTTTGGGAGAAGGTCTTGCTGACGGGCTGGTGGATCTGCGATGTGGACAGCAAACGGTCCGTCTGCATGGCCCAGGAGCGTGCGCCCTGTGCCGAGTTTTCACCGTGCAGCTCAGGGCCCATTTGTGCGGTGATCTTTTCGGCCATCCAGGATGCGAAGGATTCGTTGAGCCACAGGTCATCCCACCATGCCATCGTGACTAGGTCGCCAAACCACATATGCGCCAACTCATGGGCCTGGGTTTCGACAAAGTTACGTTTGAAATCAACCGTCTCTTCACCCGGCTTGGACAGCATGCGCAAGGAGTTGAACGTGACCAGGCCAGGGTTCTCCATCGCGCCGAAGCTCAAGGTGAGGGGCAAGACCATGACGTCCAGCTTTTCGTACGGATAAGCCGTGCCGAAATAGGCTTCCAGCTTGACCAGGATGCTGGGCGTCACGCTGGAAGCAAACGTCGCCTCCTTGGCGCGGCCGCGTGGGGTGATGAAGCGCACCGGTGTCTTGCCGGCCATGCCGCCGTCCAGGATGTCAAAGGGGCCTACGCCAAAGGCCAGCAGGTAGCTGGGCAGCGGTTTAGTGGTCTGGAATTCAACCCGCTTCTGGCCACCCTCCAGCGCAACTTCACGCGCCATCGGCGAGCTGGCAACCGCGGTCATGGACTGCGGAATGGTCAGCGACAGCGTCCATGGCACTTTCCAGCCCGGCTCGTCAAAAGATGGGAAGGCCTGACGCGCGCTGATGGATTCAAACTGGGTAAAGGCATACCACTCGCCACCTTCCATCTGGCGGAACAAGCCCTGGCTGTCCTTGTCGTCAATGTGCCCTGTGAATGCGAGGCGCAGTTGGCCTTTGCCCTTGGGAAAGGCCTT
>NZ_JANXUQ010000210.1 GCF_025356155.1 Rhodoferax sp.
TTATGTCTGACGACCATAGCGAAGTGGTACCACTCCTTCCCATCCCGAACAGGACAGTGAAACGCTTCTGCGCCGATGATAGTGCGGGTTCCCGTGTGAAAGTAGGTCATCGTCAGACTATTAAACCGGAAACGCCCAGTCGATTGACTGGGCGTTTTTTTTGGTTTTGTCTTTTCGGCTCCCACTTAATTGCTGCGGAGCTA
The DNA here is from genome assembly GCF_025356155.1 of Rhodoferax sp. Classification (GTDB taxonomy): domain Bacteria; phylum Pseudomonadota; class Gammaproteobacteria; order Burkholderiales; family Burkholderiaceae_C; genus Allorhodoferax. Next base: position 204 of record NZ_JANXUQ010000210.1, read on the forward strand.
TGGCCCGCCTCAAGTCCAGCTAGAGCACATCTGACAGGCATGCTCGAAGACTTACTTCGCACTCCGCCACATCACCCATAGAAAGCCGCTGTATCCAAGACGATTCCCGCGTGCGAATAGTGCTTAAAAACTCTGCAGCGCTGCTTCCCTTGCCCGACATATTGGCAAATGTATCGAAGCCGCTCTCCAGAAAACTTTGCAGTGATCCCATGCCTCCGGCCCGGGCTGGCCCACGCATCATCCTAAGCATCAGGCGCAAACCGGGTGTCCGTGTTAACCGATCCAAGTCCTTGCCTACGCTCAACACCATATCCAGTTGGCGCATGCGAGCTTCCGCGCGACCAACATCTCGCCAGCTCGCGATATAGCACGCAATATCATTTTTGCCCGGCGAAGCTGCATGTAGCTCCCATTTTGTCGCCATTTGCCAATCCAACTCTTCTGTCAGCAGATGAAGCTCTGCAAGTGCTACTGCAGTGGTAACCACCTGTTGTGGAAAAAGCCGCTGCAATGCTCCAGCGATGCGTGAGAATTGCGCATCACGCTGCGAATAGTCTTTGTCGCTGTACAAGTCTTCCAAAAAGAAGCGCGCAGCGGCGCCATATTCTGCAGAACGAAGGAGATCGGTGTAAGTGCCAGCAAACCGCTTGGCCTGGAACGCCTTGACGACGACCAGGGCAGCCCGAAGGCGCGGGTTGGAGGTTGCGTCCCCGCGAATAGCGCCAATCCGCGCAACCGCGGCCCTGATCGTATGTGCTGCATCCATAACGGGGATAAGTGTACCGAACTGACCAGCTTAACGTGTGGTCGCCACGGCGTAGCAATCCATATTGGGGTGCATAGACTAGGGAAAACCCGTACATTTCACAAATGCTTGCAGCAACCGACCTCATCAAAGCCTCCCTAAAAGTGGGGCGTGACTTTTTGCGGCCCCCGCAGAACGGCTCGAATGAAGGGGTTGTCCAGCGTTCTACGCCTCTCCTCGTCCCCATTCGTTCACTCGGCGCCAATCACCGCAGCCGCATAGCCCATCATCTGTTGTCATTGAGCGCACAAGACCGCTATCTTCGTTTCGGTTATCTGGCGCAGAATGAGCATATCCAGCGGTATGTGGACGGGCTGAATTTCGAAAGAGACGAGATATTCGGTATCTACAACCGCAAGTTAGATCTGATCGCGATGGCCCACCTGGCCCATGCAGTGGACAAGAACCATCAAGCCTGTGCCGAGTTCGGTGTATCCGTGCTGTCGTCGGCCCGCGGACGCGGATACGGAGCGCGCTTATTTGAGCGAGCGGCCATGCATGCCGCCAACGATAGTATCAGCCTATTGTTTATCCACGCGCTGAGCGAAAACGCGGCAATGCTGAAAATCGCCCGCAACGCGGGGGCGAAGGTGGAGCGGGACGGAAGCGAATCGGAAGCCTTCTTGCACTTGCCCTCATCCACTTTCGATAGCAAAGTGACAGAGATGATTGAAGAGCAAGTGGCACAGACAGACTACCGTATCAAGGCCCAAGCCAAGCTATTTTGGAGCTTTCTAGCTGAGGTACAAGAGGTCCGGCGCAAAACCATAGACGCCCAAAGCCGAAGCTCGCCTTGACGCTGACAGCGGATGTGACGGGAACGTCGCGCAAATCCGCTATCCTTGAGGGTCCGAAACAAAGGCAGCGATTGCCCACACGTCAGTGTCAGATCCACATCCTGCGCGCGCGCCCGACAAAGAAGATAAACGTACTTTTCTGCGCAAAGTGGCCGAGTTCATCCATCCTGGCCCCGACTCGACCGCGGAGCTAATAGAAACATTGGCGGAAGCCGAAGACAACAACATCATCGCTGCGGAATCGCGCGTCATGCTCGAAGGCGTTATCCGGATGGCGGACATGACCGCTGGCGATGTGATGGTGGCCGCCACGCGCATGGATTTGCTCAACATCCAGGCGCCCATGGATGAACTGATCAACACAGTCATCGACACCGCGCACTCGCGCTTTCCCGTGTACGAAGGTGAGCGCGAAAACGTTATTGGCATCCTGATGGCCAAAGACCTTCTCAAGCTGCAGCGCGCCCCCGACCTCAATATCCGCGCCCTGCTGCGCCCCGCTGTATTTGTACCGGAGACCAAGGGCCTCAATGACTTATTGCGTGACTTCCGGGGCAACCGCAACCACCTAGCCATCGTCATCGACGAGTTCGGGCGTGTCGCAGGCCTCATAACCATTGAAGACGTGCTGGAACAAATCGTGGGTGAGATCGAAGACGAATTTGATATAGCCGAAGATGAAGGCGACATCTTTGCCCTGGCTGATCGCACCTACCGCGTCAGCGGCGATACGCCCATCGAACGCGTCAACGACGCCTTCTCAGTCGCCCTGGACGGCGTGGACCCGGACCAACATTTCGACACCATTGGCGGCTTGATTGCCCACCAGATGGGCCACGTACCCAAACGTGGTGAACGCTACTCCGTGGGGGGCCTCGATTTTTTGGTGTTGCACACCAAAGGCGGCGCCGTGAAGTGGTTCAAGGTATCGCCAGTCGCGGATGTCGACGGCTAGCGGCGCAACGGGGCCGGCGAACCGCCCCCAGCAAACAACTTCACGCATCCTTCAAGCCACTATTGTTTTAGTAGCGGCTTACGCACAGGCTGCGGGGGTTAGCTGGCCTTTTTTCTTTGGATTCGAAACCGGCCAGTCGCTCTGGTGGTTGCAATGCCTTGCGCTGGGTGCGCTGGTCGGCGTGCTGCACGCCTGCCCTAATTGGAAGCGCGCTGCAGGGATGGGCCTGCTATTTGCCACCGCTTGGCTGTGCGCAACCTTTTGGTGGCTCTATATTTCCATGCACACCTACGCGGGTCTGAATAGTCTGCTGACTGCTCTCGCCATTGTCTCGCTTGCGGCGGCGTTGGGGCTCTACTACGCGGCAGCTTGTGGCTTGTATTACCGCTTGAAGGGCGACAAGCCTTTGCTGGCCAGCCTGATGTTCGCCGCACTGTGGACCATGGCCGAGATGGCGCGTGGCACCTGGCTCACTGGCTTCGGTTGGGGCGCCGTCGGCTACGCCCATCTCACAGGCCCCTTGGCGACGTATGTTCCCTGGATGGGTGCGTACGGCGTAGGTGCGTTGGCGGCCTGGTTTGCGGCAGGCGCCGTGCTTGCGCTGAATGGCGGTACTGCGTTGCGACTGGCCCTTACCGCAGTATTAAGCACAGGCATAGTGCTGCCACAAACCCTTCCGGCTTGGTCGCAAGCGGCGGGAAACTTGTCGGTCACCTTGCTTCAGGGCAATATTCCTCAAGACGAAAAATTCCAGAGTGGCTCAGGTATTCCCCTCGCCCTGCAGTGGTACGGCGACCAACTCAACCGCAGCGCCACCGACCTGATCGTTGCCCCCGAAACGGCACTACCCATCCTTCCCCAGGACCTGCCGGACGGGTATTGGGACGCCCTCACTGCCCGGTTCGCCAAGGGTGACCAAGCTGCACTCGTTGGCTCGCCATGGGGCAATATGCGCGGGGGCTATACCAATTCGGTGTTTGCCTTCGGCCCCGGCCAGACACAGGAATGGCGATACGATAAACACCATTTGGTGCCGTTTGGCGAGTTCATCCCGCCGTTATTCAAGTGGTTCACGCGGATGATGGACATCCCCCTGGGCGACTTTAACCGCGGTGCCATTGGCCAGGCCTCTTATCCATGGCATGGCCAGCGCCTGGCCCTCAACATTTGCTACGAAGATTTGTTTGGCGAAGAATTGGGTGTGCGCTTTCTGGACGCAGCCAACGCGCCCACCATCTTTGTCAACGTCAGCAACATAGGTTGGTTTGGGGATTCCGTCGCCATCGACCAGCACTTGCAGATCAGCCGCATGCGGGCTTTGGAGTTCGAGCGCCCCATGCTGCGCGCCACCAATACCGGCGCCACCGTCATCATCGACCACACCGGCCGCGTGACCCATTCGCTGCCGCGTTCCACCCGTGGCGTGCTGATCGGTGAGGTGGAAGGCCGCACCGGCACGACGCCGTTTGCGTGGTGGGTGGCGCGTTTGGGTTTGTGGCCCATCTGGATCGTGGCACTTGCTATTGTTTTGGTAGCTGCTTACGCAAGGCGGACGAGGGCGGTCTAGCGGTTTCGCCCCTGTAAAATCGGGGCATGCTCACATTTCAACAAATCATCCTGAAATTGCAGGCCTACTGGGCCGACCAAGGCTGCGCGCTCCTGCAGCCCTACGACATGGAAGTCGGCGCCGGCACCTCGCACACCGCGACCTTTCTGCGCGCCCTCGGCCCCGAGCCCTGGAAGGCCGCCTACGTGCAACCCAGCCGCCGTCCCAAGGATGGCCGCTATGGCGAGAACCCCAATCGTTTGCAGCACTACTACCAATACCAGGTGGTGTTGAAGCCCGCACCCAGCAACATCCTGGAGCTGTACCTGGGTTCGTTGGAAGCGCTTGGCTTTGATTTGAAAAAGAACGACATCCGCTTCGTCGAAGACGATTGGGAAAACCCCACGCTGGGCGCCTGGGGCCTGGGCTGGGAAGTCTGGCTCAACGGCATGGAGGTGACGCAGTTCACCTACTTCCAACAGGTCGGTGGTATTGATTGCAAACCCATCACCGGCGAGATCACCTACGGCCTGGAGCGCCTGGCCATGTACCTGCAGGGCGTGGACAACGTCTACAACCTGACCTGGACCGACGGCCTCAGTTATGGCAATGTCTACAAGCAGAACGAGGTCGAGCAATCCACCTACAACTTCGAGCACAGCGACGCCGATTTCCTGTTCACCGCATTCACTGCGCATGAGAAACAGGCCAAGTATCTGATGGAGCAGCAACTGGCTTTGCCGGCATACGAGCAAGTGCTTAAAGGTGTGCACACCTTTAATTTGCTGGATGCACGCGGTTCTATCAGCGTGACCGAGCGTGCAGCCTATATCGGCCGTTTGCGCAACCTGGCGCGCACCGTGGCGCAAAGCTATTTTGAGAGCCGTGAGCGCCTGGGCTTCCCCCTGGCACCACGCGAATGGGTTGCACAAATGCCGCCGAAGAAGGAAGCCTGATGGCCGCGGAAAAAATGAACATGACTACCAAGAACCTTCTCGTTGAACTGTTTGTGGAAGAGCTGCCGCCCAAGGCGCTCAAGAAATTGGGGGAGGCCTTTGCCTCCGTGTTGGCAGACTCGCTGAAAGCCCAAGGCCTGGCCGGTGCGGACGCCGCGGTCACTCACTTTGCCTCGCCACGCCGTCTGGCTGTGCACGTCACCGCTGTCGCAGCGCAGGCCGCAGACAAGGCCGTATCGCAAAAGCTGATGCCGGTCGCCGTGGGCCTGGACGCCGCCGGCAACGCAAGCCCCGCATTGTTGAAGAAGCTGCAAGCTTTGGGCGCGGATGCGTCCGCGGTCGCAGGCTTGAAGCGCGCGCCCGATGGCAAGGCCGAAGCCCTGTTCTACGACAGCACCGTCAAGGGTGCGACGCTGGCCATCGGTTTGCAAAAAGCGTTGGAAGACGCGATTGCCAAGCTGCCCATCCCCAAGGTCATGACCTACCAGTTGGAGAGTGACTGTGAACTGCCCGGGTGGAGTAGCGTCAGCTTTGTGCGCCCGGCCCACAGCTTGATTGCCTTGCATGGTGCCGACGTCGTGGGCGTGCAGGCGCTGGGCTTGAAAGCAGGCAACAGCACACAAGGTCACCGTTTTGAAGCCAAGGTGTCGCCTGTCGTGCTCAAGGATGCTGACAGCTATGCAGCAACACTGGCACAAGATGGCTCGGTCATCGCCAGCTTCGCCGACCGCCGCGCCGAGATCGCACGCCAATTGGCAGCCGCTGCAGCCAAGGTCGGAGGTGGCTGCAAGCCGATCGAAGACGATGCGTTGTTGGACGAGGTCACCGCGCTGGTCGAGCGCCCCAATGTGCTGATCTGCGAATTCGAGAAAGAGTTTCTTGATGTGCCGCAGGAGTGCCTGATCCTGACGATGAAGGCCAACCAGAAGTACTTCCCGCTTTTGGATGCTTCCAACAAGCTGACCAACAAATTTTTAGTGGTCAGCAACATCAACCCAGACGATGCCAGCTTTGTGATCGGCGGCAACGAACGCGTGGTGCGCCCGCGTTTGGCTGATGCCAAGTTCTTCTTTGACCAGGACCGCAAGAAGACGCTGGAGTCGCGCGTCGACGGCCTCTCCAAAGTGGTCTACCACAACAAACTCGGCAGCCAAGGCGAGCGCGTGGCGCGTGTACGCGCGATTGCCAAGGCGATTGCCGCGCAGTTGGGTGATGCGACCCTGGTGGCGCAAGCCGACCAGGCCGCGCAACTGGCCAAGACCGATCTGGTGACCGACATGGTGGGCGAATTCCCCGAGCTGCAAGGCACGATGGG
>NZ_JANXUQ010000224.1 GCF_025356155.1 Rhodoferax sp.
TGTTACCCCCTCGTTATTCCTATGGTTATTGCGTAGCATCCGTGCTCATATAGCGTGCCAATGCAGGGGCAAGCCGCGCACAGTCATACGGGAGAGTGATTTGTCATCGGAAATTATTCTTGAAACGCGCCAGTTGACCAAGGAGTTCAAAGGCTTCGTTGCGGTCAACAAGGTTGACCTGAAGGTGCAGCGCGGCCACATCCACGCCCTGATCGGCCCCAACGGCGCGGGCAAGACCACGTTTTTCAACCTGCTGACCAAGTTTCTGCCGCCCACCACCGGCAGCATCACCTTCAACGGCAACGACATCACGTTCGAAAAACCCGCGCAGACGGCGCGCCGCGGCATCGTGCGGTCGTTCCAGATCTCGGCGGTGTTCCCGCACATGACGGTGCTGGAGAACGTGCGCGCTGCGCTGCAGCGCAACGAGGGCAATTCCTTCCACTTCTGGAAGCCTGAGAGCACGCTGTTCCATTTGCACGACCGCGCCAGGCAGCTGTTGCAAGAGGTGGACCTGCAGGACTTTGCCGACGAGCTGACCGTCAATCTGCCCTATGGCCGCAAGCGCGCGCTGGAGCTGGCCACCACGCTGGCGCTGGAGCCCGAGCTGATGCTGCTGGACGAGCCTACGCAGGGCATGGGCCACGAAGACGTGGACCGCGTCACCAAGCTGATCAAGAAGGTATCCGCCGGCCGCACCATTTTGATGGTGGAGCACAACATGAACGTGGTGTCCTCCATTGCCGACCGCATCACCGTGCTGCAGCGCGGCGCCATCATTGCTGACGGCCCGTATGCCGAGGTGTCGCGCAACCCGCTGGTGATTGAAGCCTATATGGGCACCGTAGAGACAACCCTGCAGGGCGCGCACTGAACACCATGACCACAGAACTCCTCCGCATTGAAGACCTGCACGCCTGGTATGGCGAATCCCACATCCTGCACGGCGTCAACCTCAGCGTAAAGCAGGGTGAAGTAGTGACGCTGCTGGGCCGCAACGGCGCCGGGCGCACCACCACCATGCGCGCCATCATGGGTTTGACGGGTACACGCAAGGGCTCGATCAAGATCAACGGCGAAGAATCCATCAAACTGGCTCCGCACAAGATCGCCCGCCTGGGCGTGGGCTATTGCCCTGAAGAGCGTGGCATTTTCGCCAGCCTGACCGCCGAAGAAAACCTGATGTTGCCGCCCACCATCGCCGAAGGCGGAATGGGCGTGGACGAGATCTACAGCATGTTCCCCAACCTGAAGGAGCGCGCGGGCAGCCCCGGCACGCGCTTGTCGGGCGGCGAGCAGCAGATGCTGGCCATGGCGCGCATCCTGCGCACCGGCGCACGCCTGCTGCTGCTGGACGAAATATCCGAAGGCCTGGCGCCTGTCATAGTGCAAAAGCTGGGTGAGATGATTTTGACGCTCAAGAAACGCGGCTACACCATCGTGCTGGTGGAGCAGAACTTCCGCTTTGCTGCACCGCTGGCAGACCGCTTTTATGTGATGGAGCACGGCACCATCGTGAAACAGTTTGCCCAACAACAACTGGCCCAGAACATGGGCATGTTGCAAGAGTACCTCGGCGTTTGACCGGTACCTTGAGCGCTACGCATATCCCCAGTTTTCACTTGACGATTTCTCCGTTTCCCTCACTCTTATAAACAGGAACACCATGAAACTCAACGCATTAGTCGCCGCAATGGCCATCGCTTTCACCGGCGCCGTATCTGCGCAGGGCACCGGTCCCGTGAAGATCGGTTTCATCACCGACATGTCTGGCCTGTATGCCGATATCGACGGCCCGGCCGGTGCCGAAATGATCAAGTGGGCCGCGCAGGATTTCGGCGGCAAGGTACTGGGCCGCCCCATTGAAGTGGTGACCGCCGACCACCAGAACAAGGCCGACGTGGCGGGCACCAAGGCCCGTGAATGGTTTGACAAGGAAGGCCTGTCCATGCTGATCGGTGGCACCAGCTCTGGTACCTCGCTGGCCATGGCCAAGGTTGCAGAAGAAAAGAAGCACCCCTTCATCTCCATTGGCGCCGGTTCCGCACGCCTGACCAATGACGCCTGCACCGCCTACACCGTGCACTACGCGTATGACACCGTGGCGCTGGCCAAGGTCGCTGGCACCGCACTGGTGAAAGAGGGCAACAGCAAGTGGTTCTTCCTGACCGCCGACTATGCGTTTGGCTATTCGCTGGAAGGCGATGCCTCTACCGTGGTCAAGGCAAATGGCGGTACCGTGGCCGGCGCCGTGCGCCACCCACTGAATGCGTCGGACTTCTCGTCCTTCCTGCTGCAGGCCCAGTCGTCTAAAGCCCAGATCCTGGGCCTGGCCAACGCCGGTGGAGACTTCATCAACTCCATGAAGGCGGCCAAAGAGTTCGGTATCAACAAGACCATGAAGATCGCCGGCCTGCTGGTGTTCATCAACGACGTGCACAGCCTGGGCCTGGCCAACACCGAAGGTCTGCAACTGGCCGACAGCTGGTACTGGAACCAGGACGATGCGTCGCGTGCCTTCGCAAAGCGTTTCTTTGAAAAGTACAAGCGCATGCCTTCGAGCCTGCAAGCCGCTGACTACTCTGCCACCATGACCTACCTGAAAGCCGTCAAGGCCGCCGGCACCACCGATGGTGACAAGATCATGGAGACGCTGAAGAAGACCAAGGTGGAAGACTTTTACAACAAGGGCTATATCCGCGCCGACGGCCGCATGATCCACGACATGTACCTGTACCAGGTCAAGTCGCCCAAGGATGCGACCACACCATGGGATTACTACAAGCTGGTGACCAAGGTGCCGGGCGAGCAGGCGTTCACGACGCCGGCCGAATCC
>NZ_JANXUQ010000231.1 GCF_025356155.1 Rhodoferax sp.
AACCGGCCGGCAGTTACAAAGGCCAATGCGCGCTGCGAAAAGTATCTGGAGCAGAGCCCTAAGGCGCGGTTGCAGTGGCAGTTGGAAGATGCGTTGGCAAAGTTTGAGCGCAAGTTTTGATCGGTGTGTAGGCGATGGATCACTGCGGGGCTGGCGGACCGGGTATCCGTTCCCTGGCCTCAGTCGCAGGCGAACATGTGAGGATAGACGTCACCCTTTTGTCAACACCGTGATGGGTATGCCCGCTCTGCGGCAACTGCGAGTTGAGGCCGATGAACGGACACCCGGTCCACCATCCGGGGTGGCGTGATTTGGGCAAGTAAGAGGGCACAAAATCGTCTTAATCCAATTGATCCCTTAATTTTCCGAGCAATACCCGAATCGCCCCTGTCGCTGGCCACTTCTGCAAGAATATCGAGATACGTTGAATAAACCGGAAAACCAGCTCGCGTGAAGCTTCATGCCACATCCAGGAGGATTTGATGGCCAACTTATGGAGCAGAGCCCAACGTCTAGAGCAATTTTTTGTAGATCTGGATATTCGTTAGGCATCACATTCGTGTCACGCAGATCACTGAGGAACTGAGTCAGAAGTCATGTCATCCCTCTCGTCATCCTTCACCGTCCCTATACCGACGTCAGAAGTTGAAGCGGCAACATCAGCCATGCTTGGCGACGATGAATCTCTGCTGTTTAACAGCATTTACGTGCGCACTATGAACCTTGTGCTAGATACGTATTCGGACAGAGCCGAGACCGAATGGTACGTTGCCAATTTGATTCGGGCATTTCAGCCGCCCGGGCTTGATTACTTGGGAGAGGGCTTCAAGATATTGAGGTCTACTGACCCGGGCCAATGGTACGCGCATGCCTTGAGGGGGCCTACCCTCTTGAAGGCAATAGATGGGCTGCACCTATTGTTAGCCAATTTGCACCGCTTCCAAGAAGTAGCCGACGAAGATGTCTGGGGTGAACTTGACGACCGGGAACTGGCTTTACTCAGTAATCCGCCATTGACCATTGCGGATGCAATCGCGAGAAACAAACAGGCCAATACAGCAAGCGGAGGAATTGGGACTTACGCGGTTATCCCCTTTCTTCAAGGACACTTGGCTCTATTGGAGTACGCTAGGGACAACGCACTTGGCGCTATTTACTGCGTGAGAGAAGACTGAACGTTTCGTCCACACAGGCTCAACCCGTTACCGTAGGCGGGAATCAGTTCGAAACTCCCCAAGGCGCGTGGAGCAACGTGATGCCAACCCATCATAAGAGAGGAAGCCTAACGGCGCATCTCAATTCAAACGCTAAGCCGACGTTAGATAATTCCATTTGCTATAGGTTTTATAGCTGCATGTGCATATTTCACGAAGGCTAGAGGCCAATCTGGCCCAGATGAACTGTGAAATTGACGATGGTTTTCGAAAACCATATCACTGGCAACATCGACTTCTTATGATCAGGTCACGTGGCAACCTGAACCGGGAATTTACGTACCCCTTCAAACAACCTCACTCGAAGGCGGGTGGTGGGGCTTGCGGGCGCAGGTCGCACTCGCGGTTGCCACAGAGCATGCGCACCCAAACTCGTATTGACGCAACACTGGCAGTGGACCTGTCCGGTCCGACCGCGAAGCGAGCCGGAGAACGCGAGTCACGCCGTCCGCCGCGGCGATGTGCAGGCAAAAAAAAGGCCGGTTCACACCGGCCTTAAACTTTTTGAGAACGAGAACTCTAACGCTTACTTCATGTCCACGCCATAGAAGGTGTGGCGGCCAAACGGGCTCAGCTTGAAGTCAACCACTTCCTTGCGCACGGGCATGATCTGCACTGCATGGGCGATGGTGAACCAGGGGGCTTGTTCCTTGAAGATCACCTGGGCTTTTTCGTACAGCTTGGTGCGCTCGGCGGGGTTGGACACCACCTTGGCTTTTTGCACGATTTCTTCAAACGGCTGGTAGCAGAACTTGGCCACGTTGGAACCATTGGTCTTGGCGGAGTCGCAGCCCAGCAGCGTGTTCAGGAAGTTGTCTGGGTCTCCGTTGTCACCGGTCCAACCCATCATGCCCATTTGGTGTTCGCCGGCCTGCATGCGCTTGCGGTACTCACCCCACTCAAAGCTCTTGATCTCGGCGGTGACGCCGATCTTGGCCAGATCGGCCTGCATCAGCTCGGCAATGCGCTTGGCATTGGGGTTGTAGGGGCGCTGCACGGGCATGGCCCACAGGTCGGTGGTGAATCCATTGGGGTAACCAGCGGCGGCCAGTGCCTTCTTGGCGGCGACTGGGTCATACGCGTCGTCCTTAATGGACTTGTTGTACGACCATTGTGTCGGTGGAATAGGGTTGGTCGCCGCTACACCGGTGCTCAGGTAGACCGCAGACACGATGGCTTTTTTGTCGATGGCCATATTGATGGCCTTTCGCACGCGTGCGTCGTCAAACGGTTTCTTGGTGGTGTTGTAGGCCAGGTAGCCGATGTTCAGACCGGCTTGCTCCAGCACCACCATATTGCTGTCCTTGCGGATGGCGTCCAGGTCGGCGGGGTTGGGGTAGGGCATGGCGTGGCATTCGCCCTTTTGCAGCTTGGCCCAGCGCACCGATGCATCGGGTGTGATGGAGAAGATCAGGTCGTCGATCTTGGCCTTGCCGGCCCAGTATTCGGGGAAGGCCTTAAAGCGAATCAACGCGTCTTTTTGGTACTGCACCAACATGAAGGGGCCAGTGCCGATAGGGTCCTGGTCGATCTTCTCGGGGGTGCCGGCCTTCAGCATGGCGATGGCGTATTCCTTGGACTGGATGCCGGCGTATTCCATGGCCAGGTTGGACAGGAAGGGTGCCTCGGGCTTGTTCAGCGTGATCTTGACGGTGTAGTCATCGATTTTGTCCACGGCCTTCAGCAGCTTGGGCATGCCCATGTCGTTGAAGTAGGAGTGGTTGGAGCTGGTGACCTTGAAGTAGGGGTCGGATTCGTTCCACTGGCGTGCGATCGCGAACATGAAGTCGTCGGCGTTGAAGTCGCGTGTGGGTTTGAAGTTTTTGTTGGAATGCCACTTCACGCCCTTGCGCAGGTGGAAGGTGTATTCCAGGCCGTCTTTTGATACGGTCCATTTTTCAGCCAAACCGGGGACCACTTGGGTGCCGCCGCGCTCGAAATCGACAATGCGACCGTAGATCTGGGAGTTGACGTCAAACGATGTGCCGGTGGTGTTGATACCGGGGTAGAAGTTTTCAGGGCTGCCTTCGGAGCAATACACCAGGGTCTTGGCGGCAACCGGTGTCAGTGCCATCAGGGTAGGCAGGGCCACTGCGCAGAGCATGGCGATTTTGCTGGCACGCAGTCGGCTGCGCGGGGTAGAAGTGGTCATCAAGAAAACTCCAGAAAAAAAGGGGTGACAAGCAACCCCTAGGGAACAATTGAACCAGGCTTGTGGCCTGATCGCCGAACACCCATATTACGCGAGTAAAGAGCTGCCCTGTATTGGGGTTCTTACTGCTAGGGATTTGTTGCCGCTGCCAGGCGCGGCGCTTCAAAACAGGCTACGGCGCGGCCCTGCAACTCTTGCAGCACGGGGCGCTCGTTGCGGCACTGTTCGGTGGCGTGCGGGCAGCGGGTAGAAAACACACAGCCCACGGGCGGGTTCAGTGGTGACGGCAATTCGCCCTTGAGCACGGTGCGCTGCGCTGCGGGACCACTGCCTGCCAAGCCGGGCGTGGAGGCCAGCAGCGCTTGCGTGTAGGGGTGCAGCGGGCGGCTGAAGATGGCGTTCTTCTCGCCATGCTCTACCGTGTGGCCCAGGTACATGACCAATACGTCGTGGGCAATGTGGCGCACCACACCGAGATCGTGCGAGATAAACAAGTAGGCCAGGCCCAGATCACGCTGCAGATCGACCAGCAGGTTCAGCACCTGTGCCTGGATGGATACGTCCAACGCCGACACGGGTTCGTCCGCCACCACCAGTGACGGGTTCAGCATCAAGGCCCGCGCAATGGCAATGCGCTGGCGTTGCCCGCCTGAGAACATGTGCGGATAGCGGTCGTAATGCTCGGGGCGCAGGCCGACCATGGCCAGCATGGCACGGGCTTTCTCAGAACGCTGCGGTGCAGTCAACTCGGTATTGATCTCCAACGGCGCTTCCAGAATTTGGCCGATGCGCTTGCGCGGGTTCAGCGAGCCATAGGGGTTCTGGAACACCAACTGCACCTTTTGGCGCAATGCTTTTTTATCGTGGGCGGACGCGTTGACTACATCCATACCGCTCAACTGTAGGCTGCCACCGGTGGGCTTTTCGATCAAGGTGATCATGCGCGCCAGTGTGGACTTGCCACAGCCGGATTCGCCGACGATGGCCAGCGTCTTGCCGGCCTCAACGGTGAACGACACACCGCCCACCGCTTGCAACAGATCGGGTTTGCTGAACAGGCCTTTGCTGATCTGATAGACGCGGCGCAGGTCCTTGGCGACGACGACGGGCTTGGCCGCCGTGGTGTTGATGCTGGGCGCGCTCATGCCGCCACCTCCGCGTGTTTAGGTTTAGGTGCACGCGCATCGCGATTGGGATCGCCTAGCGGGTAGTGGCAGCGCACGGCGCCGTCCATCCATTCGCGCAGCGGCGGGCGGGTCTGGCACAGACCGTTGTTGGCATAGCTGCAGCGCGGTGCAAACAGGCAACCCTGGGGGCGGTCATACAGGCCGGGCACCATGCCGGGTATCGTGGCCAGGCGTGAATGGCCGTCGTTGCGCTCGGGCAGGGCAGCCATCAAGGCTTCGGTATAGGGGTGTTGTGGCGCGGCGAACAGCGTGTCGGCACCGCGCTCTTCCATGATCTGGCCGGCATACATCACGGCGATGCGTTGGGCCATTTCGCTGACAACGCCCATGTTGTGCGTGATCAGCACCAGGGCCATACCGCGGTCTTTTTGCAGGCTGCGCAGCAGGTCCAGAATCTGCGCCTGGATGGTCACGTCCAATGCCGTGGTGGGCTCGTCGGCAATCAGCAGTTTGGGGTTGCAGGCAATCGCCATGGCAATCATCACGCGCTGGCTCATGCCGCCCGACAGTTGGTGCGGGTACACGCCCAGGCGGCTTTCGGGCGCGGGTATGCCGACCTGCTCCAGCAATTCGATGGAGCGTTTGCGGGCCGCTGCTTTGTCCAGATGCAAGTGGAGCTTCAGCGTCTCAGCCAGCTGAAAGCCTACGGTGAAGCAGGGGTTCAGGCTGGTGGTCGGGTCCTGGAAAATCATGGCCAAATCTTTGCCGGTCAGTCGGCGGCGCTCGCGGTCGGATAGCGCCAACAGGTCGTGGCCATCAAAGCGCAGCTTGTCGGCTGTCACGCGGCCGGGGTAGGCCACCAGGCCCATCAGGGCCATCATGGTTACGCTTTTGCCGGAGCCAGATTCGCCGACGATGCCCAGCACGTCGCCGGTGTCCAGTTTCAGGCTGACGCCATCAACGGCGTGCATGGTGCCGTTGTGCGAGGGGAACTCGACCGACAGGTTTTCTATTTCAAGCAAGGCCATGGTGTTCTGTGCTGTCGTGTGGTTTTGCGATTGACTTAGCGCTTGAGCTTGGGGTCCAGCGCGTCGCGCAGGCCGTCGCCAAGCAGGTTAAAGGCCAATACGGTGATCAGAATGGCCAGCCCGGGGAAGGTCACCACCCACCAGGCTCGCAACACAAATTCGCGACCGTCGGCCGACATGGTGCCCCATTCGGGGGAGGGCGGTTGTGCGCCCAGGCCCAGAAAGCCCAATGCGGCAGCGTCCAGGATGGCCGTAGAGATGCCCAAGGTGGCCTGCACGATCAGCGGTGCGGTGCAGTTGGGCAGCACTTCGCTGAACATCACACGCCAGTGTCCGGCGCCACCCATGCGGGCTGCGGTCACGTAGTCGCGCGAGGTCTCCGAAATGACTGCGGCACGCGTGATGCGCACATAGTGCGGCAGCACCACGATAGAAACCGCCAGCATGGCGTTCATCAAGCCGGGGCCTAAGATGGCGACGATCACAATGGCCAATAGCAGGCTGGGCAGGGTCAAGATGATGTCCATGATGCGCATCACGGCGATCTCAAAGATGCCGCGGAAATAACCCGCCAACAGCCCCAGCGTCGTGCCCGTCAGCACCGACAGCGCGACCACGGCGATGCCGATGGTCAGCGACAAGCGAGCGCCGTGCATCAGGCGCGACAGGATGTCGCGGCCGATGGCGTCGGTGCCCAGCAAGTGGGCGGACGACCCGCCGGTTTGCCAGGCAGGTGGCACCAGGAAAACAGAGTTGTCGGTCAGGTCGGGGTTGTACGGTGCAATCAGCGGGGCAAGTGCCGCCAGCAACAACACGGTCACTACGATCAGCAGCGCGCCGACGGCCCCACGGTTGGCACTGAAATAGCGCCAGAAATCTTTGAGAGGGTGCAGCGGGGCGCTCTGCGCGGACGATTGAGGAGATGCAGCCATAGAGTGTGTGGTCGTCGTCATTTTTGGTGCCGGATGCGCGGGTTGATGATGCCGTAGGCCACGTCCACCAGCAGATTTACGGCCATGACCAGCGAGCCCAATAGCAGCATGCCGCCTTGCAACACGGGGTAGTCACGCCGGCTGATGGCTTCGATCAACCACTTGCCGACACCGGGCCAGGAGAAGATGGTTTCGGTCAGGATGGCGCCGGTGAACAACACGCCGACCTGCAGACCGATCACGGTGATGACCGGGATCAGCGCATTGCGCAGCGCATGCACCGCGACGATGCTGAAAGTCGACAGGCCCTTGGCACGCGCGGTGCGGATGTAGTCTTCACCCAGCACTTCGAGCATGGCCGAACGCGTCATGCGCGCAATCACGGCCAGCGGGTTGGTGCCCAGCACAATGGTGGGCAAAATCAGGTGCGAGGCGGCGGACCAGAATGCGTCAGGCTCACGGGCCAGCAGCGTGTCGATCAGCAGGAAGCCGGTCACGGGTTCGATGAAATACTGCACGGCGATCCGACCCGACACGGGCGTCAGATCGAGCTGCACCGAGAACAACAAGATCAGCAGCAGGCCCCACCAAAAAATGGGCATGGAATAGCCGGTGAGCGCCGCCCCCATCACACCATGGTCCATCACGGAATTGCGCTTGACCGCCGCGATGATGCCAGCCGGAATGCCAATCAACAGCGCAAACAGAATGGCGCACAGCGCCAGTTCAATCGTGGCCGGGAACAGCGTGGCGAACTCAGTCAACACCGGCGTCTGGGTGATGACAGATTTGCCCAAATCGCCATGCAGCACCTTGGCGATGTAGATCCCGTATTGCACGATGACGGGGCGGTCCAGGCCGTACTCCGTGAGCAGCGCGGCA
>NZ_JANXUQ010000313.1 GCF_025356155.1 Rhodoferax sp.
GTCAAGGCGGGTACGTCCAGCCGCGCCATTGGTCTGCGCGCCGACATGGACGCCTTGCCGATGCAGGAATTCAACACCTTTGACCACGCCAGCAAACATGTCGGCAAGATGCACGCCTGCGGACATGACGGCCATACGGCCATGCTGCTGGCCGCGGCCCAGCAGTTTTCCAAGCATGCCAATTTCGACGGCACCGTCTACCTGATTTTCCAACCGGCCGAGGAGGGCGGGGGCGGCGCGCGCGAGATGATCAAGGACGGGCTGTTCGAGCAATTCCCGATGGAAGCCGTTTTCGGTATGCACAACTGGCCGGGATCTGAGGTGGGCAAGTTTGCGGTCAGCGCTGGGCCGGTCATGGCCTCCAGCAATGAATTCAAGATCACGATACGTGGCAAGGGCGGTCACGCGGCCATGCCCCACAACGGACTGGACCCGGTGCCGGTAGCCTGCCAGATGGTGCAGGCTTTTCAGACCATCATCAGTCGCAACAAGAAACCCATCGATGCGGGCGTGATCTCGGTCACGATGATCCACGCTGGAGAGGCCACCAATGTCATTCCCGACAGCTGCGAGCTGCAGGGCACGGTGCGCACCTTCAGCATCGAAGTGCTGGACATGATAGAGCAGCGCATGGGCGAGATTGCCAAGCACACGGCAGCTGCCTTTGGCATGGAGTGCAGCTTTGAATTTGCGCGCAACTACCCACCCACGATCAATTCGGCCAAAGAAGCAGAGTTCGCCCGCAAGGTCATGGCCAGCATCGTTGGCGAGGCCAATGTCGGCGCCCAGGAGCCCACCATGGGTGCCGAAGACTTCGCCTACATGCTGATGGCCAAACCCGGTTGCTATGCCTTTATCGCCAATGGTGACGGCGCCCACCGCGAGATGGGCCACGGCGGCGGCCCCTGCATGCTGCACAACCCCAGCTACGATTTCAACGACGAATTGATCCCGCTGGGCGCCACTTACTGGGTAAAACTGGCAGAGGCATGGTTGGCGTAGCGACAAAATTAGTATGATGCAAGCTTACAGCGTTTAAGCGCAAAGGGAGCTATGCCGTGACCAGTTGGAGTGAGTTGACTGCCCGCGATAAGCAGGGGGATTTACCAGAAGCCATGCATCGGCAAATCTCCCCTGGTGTGGTGCGTTACGTCTTCATCCACGACGATCTGGAGGTGGATGATCCCGCCGTAGACGCTACCGGCCGGTTTTTTGTATCGCCTCGCGAATACGGTTTCACGATACGCGGGTTCAAGGGTGGAAAGACCGCCTGGGCTCGCGACTTTGGTAACGGCACCATGCTGGTCGTCAATACCGAAGGCGTGTCGCACGTGCTGTCGCCCAAGGTGCCAGCACGTATTCTGTTTGTCAACGAAGCTGGCATGGTGTTGCAGGATACGGGCGTGGTGCAACGCTTGGCAGAACGCATACCCGATTTGACTACAGTGCGCCTCACCGTCAACGCCACCTTTGATCTCCACGGCGAGAGCCCCGAAGTGGCCCGCACGCTGCTGATGCGCATGGTGGACCGCGCTTTGCTGACCGGCCCGCGCGATGGCGAGTCCGAAGCCACCATCGTGGACCATATGTTCGAGTCCAGCTCCGTAGTCGGCGTCGAACGCCGCCGCCCCTCCGATACCGACTTCTCCCAACTCCTGGATATCTAGCTAACAGGGCCTGTAGTGGCTTACGGTGCTTGAAAACGCACCGCCGCCAATTGCAGCAGCCCATCAAAAATCAGGTTGTCCACCAGCTCGAATGGCACCGACATATGCGGCGCCATTTTCCAGCCCGCACCCCCGGTCATCACGCACAAAGGTTCTGCCCCGCAGTGCTGGCGCACATGCTGCACCATGCGCTCCACGGCGCCAGAAATCGCATAGGTGCCGCCGCTGGTCAGTGCGTCGCTGGTGTTGGTGGGGAACAGGCTTACCTCGCCCGTGGGCACGTGTAAACCGGCTGTGCCTGACTCCAATGCACGCAGCATGATGCCGTGGCCGGGCAAAATCAAACCACCCAAAAACTTGCCGCTGGCATCGACCGCCTCCACCGTCACTGCCGTACCGACCATCACCACCACCATGGGGCGGGGCGCGCCCTGGGCCAGCATGCGGTGGTAGGCGCCGATCATCGCGATCCAGCGGTCCGAGCCCAGGCGCGTGGGGTGGTCGTATCCATTGCGCAAGCCGGCTTCAGCCTCGCTGGCCACCACCCACTGCGGGTTTACGTCCCACCATTCCATTTGCTCCTGCAGGCGGCGTTTGACGGCATCGGCAGCCACCACACAACCCAGAATGTGGTGCGGTGCCTTCAGGCCCTTCCAGGCATCTTCGGACAGCTTGTCAATGTTTTCAAGAAACTCGGCACCCTGAGCCAGCAGTGCGGCGTTGGGCCGGGGAGATGCGTAGAGCGCCCATTTGAGCCGCGTATTGCCGATATCCAGAGCGAGAAAGGTCATGCCCCATTATCCTTGGCGCCAGGGCAGGCCCTGCAGGCGCCAGCCGCCTCTGCGACCACGCTGGGCGTTGCCATCGGGGTCGCCCTCAAAGCCCTCCAGGATGTTGTAGGCCTCCAGGCCCAGCGCGTTGGCGCGTTTGGCAGCGGCGATAGATCGCACACCGCTGCGGCACAGCAGCACGACTTTTTTGCCCGCTGGCACGGCGGCCCGCAGCCCCTCATCAAAACCCGGGTTCATGGCCATGCCGGGCCACTGCTTCCAGGCCAGGGCCACTGCACCGGGCACAAAACCCACCCATTCGCGCTCGGCATCGGTTCGCACATCCACCAGCACCGCGTCGCCGGCCTGCCACCAGGCGCAGGCCAGGGCCGCTGGCACGTCGCCCGCATAACCGGTGGCGGCACGGGGCGCCAATGGCAATCCATTGTTGCTGCTGTTGCTGCTGCTGCCCGCATCCTGGCGCACGCCCGAACTCTGGTTGGCGGGCACGGCCTCGTCCATGCGTTTGGGCTTGGGCAAATTCAGCGTGTCCATGACAGCGGTGAACTCTTCCAGCGTTCGGTCCGCCACGCGCACATTGCAACTGCGCTCGGTGGCGATGTCGGAGTGTGTGCGGCCCTGGTAGTCATGCCCCGGCCAAACCGTGGTTTCGTCCGGCAGCTTGAACAGCACCTCGGTCAGCGAGTGGTACAGCGCCTGCGCACTGCCAGATTGAAAGTCGGTGCGACCACAGCCGTTGATCAGCAGGGTGTCACCGGTAAACGCGTGGTCGCGCCACACAAAGCTCATGCTGCCGGCCGTGTGCCCCGGCGTGTGCAGCGCCAACAGTGCTTCATGGCCAAAACGCAACAGGTCGCCGTCCACCATCTGCAGTGCGGCGGTGCTGATGCCGCAGGCTTGGGGTGCCGCGGTCTGGGCGCCGGTATGCTCGGCCAGCAGACTGGCGGCGGTAATGTGGTCGGCGTGGGTGTGGGTCTCCAGCGTCCAGCGTAGCTTGAGCCCGTATTGGCGCAACACCCCCAGATCGCGCTCTACCTGTTGGTCCACCGGGTCGATGATGATGGCGTCGCGGGTGGTCTCGTCAAAGATGATGTAGGTGTAGGTGCTGGACGCGGCGTCGAATAGTTGTAGGGGTAGCATGGCATTTTCCCGGATGGATGGCGAACACGTGTTTGTTCGCGCATGGGAGTACCACTTTAAAGCAATTCGCCAAGCCCCTGCAGAGACCGGTGCGGCGGCTTGGCAGCGCGCTAAACGGTCTTTGTCGTGTCTATCGGCTTAGATGGGCTAACCCAGTAGCGCGCTTTTGAGTCCGAGGTCGGCTGGGTGCTCCCCCAGCCAGATGCCCATCATGACTTTGAACATGCGGGGGTTGGCAAAGGTTTGTGTGATGGGTGCGCTGTGGGCGCTGCTGCGTATCGTCAACGTGGTGCCGGCCGCAGGGTGCGAGTCGATCTCAAAGCTGTCGCCTGCAGACAGTTTGCCCTGCTCGCTCAGCAACACGCCGACGTCGAAAATTTCAGACACCATGGTGATCAGGTCATCTTCACTGGCATTGGCCACCAGACCCTCGGTCAACAGATCCGCCATTTGCGCGGCGCTGGCGTCTTGCAGCATGACCATGCGGAATTGCTTGGCGCCATTGTTTTGAAGCACTTCGGCTGAACTGGCTGTTTTGTGCTCTAGATAGAGCTTGGCGGTGTACAGGTAGCTTGTAGTACCCCGGCGCACACCGGTGCCGTTGAGCACCAGGGTGGTGCTGTTGCCGGCTTGTGGTGCCACTGTGGCCGCGTCTAGTGCGTAAGCGGGTAACTGGACTGCTCCCAAGGCTGTGGCAAAACAAACCGTGGCTGTAGCGGCGCGACTTTTCCAGGATAGTGTTTTCATAAGTGCCTTTCAGACAACAAGCAAGATTGCTTGTCAACAGTTGACGCAAGGTCGATGCCACAAATTTAGGGGAATCTCTCTCTGGGCAGCCAGGATTTGCGATCCGCAGGCCTTGGGCTCCCAATTGGGCGTGGCGACCGCCTGTTCAAGGTCGACGCGAAATGGTTTACAGTTGACGTTTACGTAAACGTCAACTGCGCCAAAACAATAGGCACAGTGATTTAGGAGCACCCCCATGTCTGACCTGTCCGCAGAAGCCAAAGCACTGGCCAACTACCGCCCCACGCACAAGGTGCGGTTTGTCACCGCCGCCAGCCTGTTCGACGGACACGACGCCGCTATCAACATCATGCGCCGCATCCTGCAGGGCATGGGCGCCGAGGTCATCCACCTGGGCCACAACCGCAGCGTGGACGAGGTCGTGACTGCCGCCTTGCAAGAGGACGCGCAGGGCATTGCCATCAGCTCTTACCAGGGTGGGCATGTCGAATACTTCAAGTACATGGTCGACCTGCTCAAGGCACGGGGCGGCGCGCACATCCAGGTGTTTGGCGGCGGTGGTGGTGTCATCGTTCCCAGCGAGATTGCCGAGCTGCAAGCTTATGGCGTGACCCGCATCTACAGCCCCGAAGACGGCCAGCGCATGGGGCTGGCCGGCATGATCGGCGAGATGATGATGCGCTGCGACAAGGACCTGACGGGTTTTGCGCCCTCTACCCTGGAGGCCATTGCAGGCCACACCACACAATCCTGGCGTGCGCTGGCACAACTGATCACCGGCCTCGAGGCTTCTGACGGGAAACACCCTCTAGCCCTCGAATTACGTGCTTCTGCTGCTACAAGAAAGATACCGGTGCTGGGAATAACCGGTACCGGTGGCGCCGGCAAATCCTCGCTGACCGACGAACTGATCCGCCGCCTGCGGCTGGACCTGGGCGATACGCTGCGCCTCGCGGTCATCTCCATCGACCCCTCACGCCGCAAGAGCGGTGGCGCCCTGCTGGGTGACCGCATCCGCATGAACGCTATAGGGCCATGGCAGAACGGCGAACGCGTGTTCATGCGCAGCTTGGCCACGCGCGATTTCGGCTCTGAAATCAGCCAGGCCCTGCCCGATGTTATTGCCGCCTGCAAGGTGGCCGGGTTTGACGCCATCATCGTTGAGACCTCGGGCATTGGCCAGGGCGACGCGGCCATCGTGCCCTTGGTCAATATTCCCATGTACGTGATGACGCCCGAGTTCGGCGCGGCCAGCCAGTTGGAAAAGATCGACATGCTGGACTTTGCCGAGTTTGTCGCCATCAACAAATTCGACCGCAAGGGCGCCAGCGACGCGCTGCGTGATGTGTCCAAGCAGGTGCAGCGCAACAAGGAAGCCTGGACCACGATGCCGGACCAGATGCCGGTTTTCGGCACCATGGCGGCTCGCTTCAACGACGATGGTGTGACCGCGCTGTACCAGGCGCTGTTGCCACGCTTGCAAGAGCTGGGCATGTCGGCTGCCACCACTGGCTTGTTGCCACGCGCCGGTGTACGCCACAGCAGCAACCAGACACCCATCGTGCCAGCGGCCCGCACGCGCTATCTGGCCGAGATCACCGACACCGTGCGCGGCTACAAGCAGCACGCCCGCGCCCAGGCCAGGGTGGCCCGTGAGATCCAGCAGTTGCGTGCCGCAGCCGACATGTTGAAGGTCGGCAAACCCGACAAGGCCCGCGCGTCAGAAGCCGCTATCGACCTGGCCGTGCAGCGCGAAGAAACGCAAGACCCTTCCGCCCGCAAGCTGGTCGCCCAATGGCCGGAGATGCAGCGCGCCTATGCGGGTGACGAATACGTGGTCAAGATCCGCGACAAGGAATTGCGCACCGCACTTACCACCAAGAGCCTGAGCGGCACGACGATACGCAAAGTGGCCCTGCCGACCTACGAAGACCATGGCGAGATTTTGAAGTGGCTGATGCTGGACAACGTGCCCGGCAGTTACCCCTATACCGCCGGCACCTTTGCCTTCAAGCGCGAGGGTGAAGACCCCACGCGCATGTTCGCCGGCGAGGGCGATGCCTTCCGCACCAATACCCGTTTCAAGCTGCTGTCCAGCGGCATGGCCGCCAAACGCCTGTCCACCGCGTTTGACTCGGTCACGCTGTATGGCAACGACCCCGATCCGCGGCCGGACATCTATGGAAAGGTCGGCAACAGCGGTGTATCCATCGCCACGCTGGACGACATGAAGGTGCTGTACGGTGGCTTCGATTTGTGCAGCCCCAGCACGTCGGTCTCCATGACCATCAACGGACCTGCGCCCAGCATCCTGGCCATGTTCATGAATACCGCCATCGACCAGAACCTGGAAAAATTCAAGACCGACAACGGCCGTGAACCGACGGATACCGAGAGCCAGAAAATTCGTGAATGGGTGCTGGCCAATGTGCGCGGCACGGTGCAGGCCGACATTTTGAAGGAAGACCAGGGTCAGAACACCTGCATCTTCTCCACTGAGTTTTCGCTGAAGGTCATGGGCGATATTGCCGAGTATTTTGTGCACCACAACGTGCGCAATTTTTACAGCGTGTCCATCAGCGGGTACCACATCGCAGAGGCCGGCGCCAACCCCATCAGCCAGCTGGCGTTCACGTTGTCCAATGGGTTCACGCTGGTCGAGGCCTATCTAGCGCGCGGCATGCACATCGACGACTTTGCGCCCAATCTGTCGTTCTTCTTCAGCAACGGCATGGACCCGGAATACACGGTCATGGGCCGTGTGGCACGCCGCATCTGGGCCGTGGCGATGAAAGAGAAATACGGCGCCAACGAGCGCTCACAAAAGCTCAAGTACCACATCCAGACAAGTGGCCGCAGCCTGCACGCGCAAGAGATCCAGTTCAACGACATCCGCACCACGCTGCAGGCGCTGATCGCCATCTACGACAACTGCAACAGCCTGCACACCAATGCCTTTGACGAGGCCATCACCACACCGACCGAAGACTCCGTGCGCCGTGCGATGGCTATTCAGCTGATCATCAACCGGGAATGGGGCCTGGCGAAGAATGAGAACCCCAACCAGGGATCCTTCATCATCGAAGAGTTGACCGAACTGGTGGAAGAAGCCGTGTTGTCCGAATTCAACGCGATTGCCGACCGCGGTGGTGTGCTGGGCGCGATGGAGACCGGCTACCAGCGCGGCAAGATCCAGGACGAGAGCATGACGTATGAAATGCTCAAGCATACCGGCGAGCTGCCCATCATCGGCGTCAACACCTTCCGCAACCCGCATGGCGACCAGGTCATGGACAAGCTGGAACTGGCCCGTTCGACGGACGAAGAAAAGCAGAACCAGTTGAAGCGCCTGGCTGCATTCCATGCGACCCATGCGGCAGAGTCACCTACCGCATTGAAGCGTTTGCAGCAGGCCGTCATTGACAACAAGAACGTGTTTGACGTGCTGATGGATGCTGTGCGCGTTTGCTCGCTGGGGCAGATCACGAATGCACTGTTTGAGGTGGGTGGGCAGTACCGGCGCAATATGTAGTTGGCGGCAGGGGCTTGACAGGAATGGGCCTCTAGCCCTCGCAAATACTGTACAACCCGCTATCAATTCAGGAGTTTTCGATGGCCAGACGCTCGCACGCCAGCCGCGTGGCGGCGTGGCAGCAACTCTGGGCGCTACTTGAAGTCGCGCAACAGGTTCTTGTAGTCCGTCGATTCACGCACCCGCGCGATGGTGCTCCAGATCAGCCGGGCATGGGCCTCATGTTCGGCAAAAAAGTCGCGCGAGAAGACCAGAAAATACGGCTTCTCCACCAGCACCGGTTGCATCCGCTCAATGCTCGCGGCGAACTCCGGATTGCGTGCCACCAGGCTATCGCCCTCCTGGGTCTGCAAGGCCACGGCGACGACGCGGCCCCGGACCAGCTTTTGCAGACTGGCTGAGGCCTGGCGCGTGCCGTCATCCACGGTGGCACCCAAGCCTTTGAGCTGCGCCACCACCGAAAAGCCGGTCTGCGCGCCGACGATGCCGTCGGCAGTGAGCCGCTTGCCGTCCCATTCGACCGCGGCGCCCTTGAGTCTGAACAGACTGTACTGGTCCGTCAGCAAGCGTTTGTCCATGTCCAGCCGCTCGCCAAGCATGGGGTACACAGCCCCCTCGGCGGCGCGGTCGGCGCTATAGCTGGCCTTGAAGGCGGCATGCACCTGGCCGGCATTGAGCTCGGACAAACAGCGCTTCCAGGGCTTGGCCTGGATGACAAACTTGCCGTCCACGCCTTTCTCCACCATGCGCATCATGTGCATCAACACACCGGGCCGGTCATTGAACTGCCAGGGATAAGACTCGTCGTCGCCAGTGCAGATCCGGAGCGTCGGGGTTTCGCTGGCGTGCGCAGGGCCCAACATGCTGGCGCCGCATACGGTGAGTAGCCAGATAATCAGTAATCCTGACCGCAAGTGAGCCATGACCAAACCGTTAGAAATGCAAGGCCGCCGTCAACCAGGCGCGGCGCGTGAAGGGCACTTCGGCCACGCGGTTGACCGTGCCATATTTCGTGTAGTCGTCTCTTGTGACGTTTTGCACCACCAGAGCCAATTCCGCGCCGCGGCCCTGCTCGAACTTGAGTGACTTGGCGAGCCGGCAATCGAAGCGGTGCATGCTGTACTCGGGCGTCACGTCCGATGAGACGTCCAGAACCCGGACTTTGTCACGGAAGTAGTAGCCAGTGCTGAACCGCCAGGAATCCGGAAGCCCCAGCGACAGCAACAGGCTGCCGCTGTTGGTCGGCGCAGACTCGTTGAACTGCCCAAGGTATTCGTTGGTATAGAAGTCCCGGACCGGCGCTCCAATGCCGGGATCGAAGTACCGGGTGGGAAGCGCATCCAGACTGGCCGATGCACTTTGGCGCGCATAGTTGGCAATCAGGAAACTGCGCCCCTCGTCCCAGCGCCACTTTGCAGTCACCTCCAGACCGCGGTACTCCGCCGCCAGCAGATTTCCAAAACCATCGGCACAGGGCGATAGCCCGGCGCATTTGTCCCACCAAATCAAATTGCGTACGGACTCGGCGTACAGCCTGGCTTCAACAGAGAAGCCCCAGTCGCGCAGCTCTCCAACGTAGCCAATCTCTCGCGACACCACGCGTTCCGGGGTCAGGGACATTACGGGCGGTACATAGGCCCCGCCCCAGATGGTGTTGTCAGCCGCGATAAACACTTCCGACATCACCGGGCTGCGGGTGGCAGTCGAGACGCCAAGCCGCAGCGTGTGATTGGGCGAGATATGGTAGTTCAGCGACGCGCGGGGCGAGATGCTGCGGTTGCCCATGCCGTCGTCTTCCAGCATGGCACCAACGTTGAATACCGCTGCGTCTCGTACACGCCACTCGTCATGGATAAAAAACTGCCAGGAGCTTACGGTGTAGGGGTGGGTAAACAGCAGTGGAAAATCGGCGAAGTCACTGCGCAGGTCGGCGCCCCACACCAATCGGTTGTTGGCACCCAGCTGAACGGTATTTTGCAACTCCAGATCATGGCGCTCGCTGACCACGTCGCGGGCGGTAAAACCCTCGGCACGGGTCTTGCCAATGACCTTGCCCTGGCAAGCCTCGCTATCGATGCAGATATACGGATCCCTGGATCGGCGGGTGGCGCGGGAAAAGGTCAGCTTGCTCTCGTCACCGCCCGTCCAGACATGCAGCCAACTGAGCTGCTGAAAATCGCTCTGCGCCGTCGTATTGCGAAAGACGTCCTCCGGGCGGCCTTCAATCCCCAGACCATAGCTTCCGTCGCTGCTGCCCCATTGCACGTCCAGGTTGTCCGTGGCGCGGGGATGGTAGTTGCCGCGGAAATTGAATACCCGCGTGGCATTGCGATCATTCAGCACGAAGTTGTCCAGACCCTGGTCCGAACGGTAGCCAAGCGACATCCGGTAGTCGAAATTGCCAGCCGTGCGGCCGAAGCGAACCAGGGCATCTGCGGCATGGCCGCCCGTCATGGACACGGTGGTTCCGCTTTGGTCCGCTGCGTCACGGGAGATGATGTTGATCACGCCATAAAACGAATTGGAGCCGTGCGAGGCAGAAGAGGGACCGCGTACCACTTCTATGCGTTCAATATCCTCGATCAGCAAAGGCAGGTCGGCCCAATTCACACCCCCAAACGGGGGCAGGTAGGCGCTGCGTCCATCGATCAGAACCTGCATGCGCCGTGCCTGCTCGTCGGAAGACCCGTGCAGCGACACGACAGGGCGGTTGGCGTCCGCAAACCCTACATACATGCCCGGGACAAGCCGCATCAACTCGGGCACGGTACGAAAACCCGATGCTGCAATCATTTTTCGGTCGATAACGGTCACCGCGCTGGGCGCTTCCGAGACGGGTTGCGAGAGCCGTGATGCGGTCAGTACCAGTGGAAGGTCCTGGGTGAATACATCGTCCTCCGACCCACTGGTTTGGGCCGCACAGGGCCCGTACGCAAGCCACGCAATAGCCGCCAGCGCCACCAGTGGTAGCCGCGTGAAATGGTCGAAATAGGACATGGTGGCAGGGGCGAGTGGGCAGGTTCAATACCATGATGCCATGGTTCGCGCGCAGTTTGTAACAAATTTCCAAGCTTAGAGCCGCTGGTATTGGGTCGTGTTCTTGCCTGTATTCTTGGCTACATACAGCATACGGTCGGCAGTTTCGCTGAGCATCTGCAGGTCCTGGTCCGCCACCGGGTGCGTCGTCGCAACGCCAATGCTGATGGTCACAAGCGCGGCCACTGAAGAATGCGCATGCGGTATCTGCAGCGCAGCCACACAGGTGTGAAAATTTTGTGCCACCTGCAGCGCCTGGTCCATGTCTGTATTGGCAAGAATGGCGGCAAATTCCTCACCTCCGTAGCGGCCCAGGCAGTCGCCGGGCCGTTGCACGCAACCGTGCAGGGCCTTTGCCACACGCGCCAGACACTCGTCACCGCTGCCATGGCCGTAGTGGTCATTGAACTGCTTGAACAGATCAATGTCGATCAAGATGTAGGACAACGGAGAACCGCTACGCAGGCTGCGCGCCCATTCCTGCGCGAACGTTTGGTCCAGCGCGCGGCGATTGGGAATTTCCGTCAAGGCGTCCAGAAATACCAGATTTTCGAGAAGACGGCTTTGCCGCTTTAGCTGCATATGCACCCGAATGCGCGCCTTGACAACCGCTTTGTTGAACGGCTTGGAGATGTAGTCCACCGCGCCCAGGGCGAAGCCCATGCTTTCGTTTTCCACTTCCGCCATGGCGGTGATGAAAATAATGGGGATGTCTTTCGTGGCCGCCTGCGCTTTGAGGCGCCGGCACACTTCGTAACCATCCATGCCAGGCATCATAATGTCCAGCAGGATCAGATCTGGCGGCGTGTCCGATTGCACTATTTCCAACGCCCGCTCGCCGCTGTTCGCGACCTTCACCCTGTAGGTGTCCTTGAGCAAGCTGCTCATCAGCGAAAGATTGGCCGGTGTGTCGTCCACCACGAGAATCGTCGCTTCGCCCGAGAAGGCTGGGGAATTGTTCATATGCGCAGACTTGGTTTTTGAACTTCAATCCAACCTGATGTCCATTGTTGTTGCAATGTCCTGCAACGCCACGAGCGCTTCCCTCAATGAAAAGCGCTCAATCAATCCGGAGAGGCGGCGAAATTCCGCCGCCATCGCACCGCCCTCCACCAGTACCGCCAGTGGCGCAAGCAACTCCAAAGCCTGCGCATCGTCGTCGCTCAGCAGTTTAGCCATTTCTTGCAGCAATGCGCCCAATGCTGCTTCGCCAGTGTGCGTGCCCGCAATGGGCGACACCCCGGCGACTGGTGCAATAGCAGGTACGATTTCAACGAGTTGCTGCATTAGCAATGCATCCACCTCGTCGAGGAGGGCGGGTGGTACTGTGGTCGACCGCGTCTGCAATGTCGACTCCAATCGCTTGGCGGCCTCGCACAAGCGGGTGGCTCCGATGTCACCCGCGGCGCCCTTGAGGGTGTGGGTGATCCGTTGCGCAGTGATGTAATCGCCCGCTGCGATGGCTGCCCGCATGCTTCGGACATAGTCTGATTGCCCATCGCGGAACCATCGCAGCATATTGCGGAACAAGTCGCCATCGTTACCTATGCGCTGTATCACCTTTGCGATGTCCAGTTCGGCAACGTGGGGGATGGGTGTTGCCTGCTGCAAAGGCGGCTTGGCAAAGGCGGCATCGGCGCCAGTGCGCGGCTTCACCCAGCGGGCCAGTGTAAGGAACATCAGGTCGATGTCGATGGGTTTGGCAATGTGGTCGTTCATGCCGGCGTTGGCACAGCGTTCCCGATCGCCCGCCATCGCATTGGCGGTCATCGCAATCACCGGCAGCGCGGCAAAGCGGCTATCGGCACGGATTCTGCGCGTGGCCTCAAAACCATCCATAACCGGCATCTGGCAGTCCAGCAGTACGCCGTCGTAGTGGAAACAGTCGATTTTCTCCAGTGCCTCTTGGCCGTTGCCGGCCACGTCGACCTGAATGCCCGCGCGACCCAGTATTTCTAGCGCGAATTCGCGGTTCATGTCGTTGTCCTCGACCAGCAGAATGTGGGCGCCTCTGAGCGCAGTCTCTACATCCGTGCGGGCACTGCGGCCTGCCAGCGCGTGTCGGCTCGGTCCGATTCCCATGCCCATCGCGTTCAGTATGCTGTCATACAGGGTGGAGGGTGCGAGTGGTTTAATGAGCAGTCCATCGATACGGATCCCCGCTTCCTGCACCTGCCTGAGCAGTTCCTCTCGGCTGTGGGCCGTGACCATCATGCACATGGGCGGAGCAGGCAGGCGCGGGTCGGTCTGGATACGCCGGATGGTTTCCACACCATCGATGGCGGGCATATGCCAATCCACCATTACCAGCCCAAACGGCTCGCCGGCCTGGTGCGCCTGCTCCAGCACATCCATGGCCTGCAGACCGTCGCTGACGCAGACCGCTTCGATCTGCAGTGACTGCAGCATGCCGTGAAAGATGTCGCGCGCGCTTGGGTTGTCATCCACCACCAGTACCCGCAGCGCATCCGTATTCGCTATCGAAGCGGCACGCGGCGTGTGCCCCGCGCGCAGTGCAAACCGGGCAGTGAAGAAGAACGTGCTGCCCACGCCAGACTCACTGGTCACATCCATCTGGCCCGACATCAGCTCCACCAGTCGCTTGCAAATGGTCAGTCCGAGGCCCGATCCGCCGTACTTGCGGGTCGTCGAGTTGTCGGCTTGGGTGAATGCATTGAACAGGCGCCCAATTTGCGCAGCGTCCAGCCCCACGCCTGTGTCGGAAACGGCGAACCGCAGCTCCGCGCTTTCTGTATCCGCCGTCACGGTGCTGATGGATACCGTCACCTCTCCGCGCTCGGTAAACTTGATTGCGTTGTCCACCAGATTGGTCAGAATTTGCCGCAGGCGCAGCGGGTCACCGACCATGGCGTGTGGGACCTGGGCGTCGATGCGGAACAGCAGCTCCAGGCCTTTCTTCTGTGCTTTGATCACGGCCAGGTCGGTCACGCCGTACAGCACATCCTCCAGTTGGAAGTCAATGTGCTCGAAGCTGACCTTGCCCGCCTCGATTTTGGAAAAATCCAGAATGTCGTTGATGACGCCCAGCAGGCCCTTGGCCGCCGTTTCGACGTTCTCCAGGTAGTGGCGCTGCCGGGCGTCCAGCGCGGTCTGCAGTGCCAGGTGGGTCATGCCAAGGATCCCGTTCATGGGCGTGCGGATTTCGTGGCTCATATTGGCCAGGAATTCGCTCTTGGCCGTATTCGCAGCTTCGGCCTGTGCACGCGATGCTTGGTCGGTGGCCGACAACTGTTCCAGTGCCTGATTTCTGTCCTTGAGTTGTTGGGTCCGATGGGCTACCAACAGTTCCAGGTTGATGTTGGCCTTGAGCATGGCCTCGTGCCCGCTCTGCAATTCCGCCGCCATCAGGTTGAAGCCGTTTTCCAGTTCCGCCAGCTCGCCGGTTGAGTCCGCGGGGATGCGGGTCTCCAGCTTGCCCTGTGCCATCTGGTTGACGCCACCCAGCAGCGACAACAAGGGGCGGGTGATGTCACGGCTCATGCGCAGTGCCAGTACCGTGGCGCTGGCCGTACCCAGGGCGCCAATCAGCAGGCAGACCAGAATGAAGGTGTTCTTGCTGTGCTGGCTGTTGGCCGTGCTCAGCTCCAGGTAGGCCGTGCCCAGCAGCTTGGCCGCGTTGGCCGGAGTGGTGGCGGCCTGGTCCAGCAGGCCAAAGCCGTCACCCTGGCGCACATCCTGGTAAATGGGTGCGGCGAAGACCAGGGCGCCGGGGTCACTGTGCAATACTTGCGCCTGGTCGACCGTGCCCGTATGGGTCTGGCTGAATCTGCCGGGCGTACCGCTGACGGCCAACACCTGGTGCTGGGCATCCACGATCATCACCGCTTTGGCATCGTCTTCACGCATCACAGCCTGGGCCAACGCCTGCAAGACTTCGCGGTTGCCCGAAAAGGCTCCGTACTCACTGGCCGGTGCCAGCTGGCGCACGATGACGGTACCGCGCAATTTGAGCGCCCCGTCGATTTCGGTGATACCGCCCACGACGACCAGCAGCGTCAGCAAAACCGTGATGATCCAGATCGGCGCGAGTGCCAGCAGCAGAATGCGATGGGTGAGTCGCCAGTTTTTCATGGGGCACTGTCCGGTAACTGTTTGAGCTTTTGCAGCAGCTGCGCTTCATCGTCTGTGCTCAGCTCCAGGGAGAGCCTCACCTGCGGGTTCACGTTGACGGAAAAATAACGCGGCGATTGCGGAGCCGGCAGACCGCCGCCAGCGGGCAGGTTCTGAATGATTTCGGCCACCTGGTGCGCGATTTGCCACGGTTGGCTGTAGACCGCTGCCAGTGCACCGGCCTTCACGTAAGACGGAGAAAACCCAAACAGGGGAACCTTGGCGCGGTAACTTGTGAGCAAGATGGTGGCAATATTGCTGCGGTTGTAGATAGTGGCATCGGGCACCGCAAGCAGGGCATCGCTATTGGGTAGCAGGCGTTTGAGGGCGGGCAGCAGATCGGCCTCGTCGGCGACCATTTCTATGTTCGCCACCATCTGCGCATCCCGGGCAGCAGCCTGCAGGCTGGCACTGAGATCAGCTGAATCCTTGCCCAACAGGATGCCGACCCGGCGCCCCGGCTGCGCATAACGAATCAGTGAAAACTGCCGCCCTAACGGTTGGTCGAAAAATACGGCGGAGAAAAGTTTGGGGTCCTGCGTCCGCGGGCTGGAACGGGTCAGGCTGCGAAAGCTTGCACGCGGAACCAGCACATTCAGTACCGGCACGGACTGCGGTCTTCGGGCCATGGCGGTCATGGCTGGTGTACCCACCGCAACCAGTACATGACCGCTGCGCGCAAGGTCTTCGCCCTTGGCGCCGCTCAGCGTGGCCAACGTGGTGATGCGAACCACTGTCTTGGCGCCAACCACTTGGCCCAGGGCGTCGCTGAGGTGGCTCGCAAATTCGGCGTAGGCGCCGCCGTCTTCGCTCAGCACGACGGTGACGGTCTCTTGCGCCCAGGCGCGACAGTGAAAACTGAGCCCAGCCAAAACGAGAATGCATAGGAAACCCGACCGCATGCAGTTAAGTATCGCACTGCCCACAGGAGTCGACTGGTGGCGACCAGCGCTTTAAGGAAAATGGGCCTCTAGCCCTCGCGGACGCTGCGTGAGCAGCTATCAAATTATGAGCAACGGGCGGCCAGATGTTCACACGCCAGCCGGGTGTCATCGTCCACGGGGAAGTAGCTCTCGATACGCAGCTCGTCCAGCGTGATCTGCTGCGGTGCGGAAAAGGCGGTCACCACCATGTGGAACCGCATCACCAGCGCACCGCGCTGCAACACCAGTGAAAACGTGGGTTCCCCGGTGCTGGAAAAGTCGGGTTGCCGCCAGGCCGGCGGCACATCCGGGTAGGCCAGCACCGCGTCCAACAGCGCCCACAACCGCGTTCTGATCCCGCAGCGGCACAGCCAGCGTGCCCATCAGGCGCAGCACCATGTCTTCACTGGGGCGTGCCCGACCGGACTCCAAAAAGCTCACATGGCGGGCCGATACATCGGTCGCCAGCGCCAGGTCCAGCTGCGACATGCCGCGCTGGCCGCGCCAGTATTTGAGCAGTGCACTGAACAATTTGTTGTCGGCCATGCGGGCACTGTAGCAGTGGCCGCCACCGTTGCAATTACCTGCACAGGTCATTGTGTGGCGTGCACCAACGCGGCACGATGGCGATTTTTCCGAAGCAACAACCCATGAAGCAACAAACCTTTCTGACCCTCGCCGCCGCCATCGCGTTGGGCGTTGGCACTACCGCAGTGCTGTTCCCCACCGCCCTGCTCGCCAGCAAGGGCACGCTACCCAGTTCGGCCGCTGACTTGTGGATGCGCGAAGTCGGCGTGCTGTTGGTGTGCATAGGCCTGATCGCCGGCCTGGTGCGCCGCCACGCCGATTCGCCGACGATGCGCGCGCTGATGTTGGGCAATCTGCTGGTGCAGCTGGGTTTGCTGGTGACGGAGGTTATCGGTTATGCCAATGGCGTGATTACCCAGTTGTCGGGCGTGATGCCCAACGCGGTGTTGCATATTGCTCTGGCAACCGGGTTTACCTATTTCTGGCTACTTGGCGGCCAGGCCGTGCGGCCCGCGCCGCCCGCGCGGAGCGATCCTGCGTGAAGCATCAGCACGGTGTTGCAATTATTTTGGCGTCGACACCGGAGTCGTCTCGAAGCGAGGTTTGTATACGTCGTACCAGATTACAGGATCGCATTCTTTTCCTCCCCATCCGCACTTCGCCTTGGCGGGAAAGAAGTCGTACGAACTTCGCACGTAATCGTGCGTATGTTTTTTATATTCGAATTGTTGCTCTTCAAGCTTGTTGGTCAGCGCCGCGATATCTTTCTTGACCTTGGCCAACTCTTGCGCAAACTCTGCCTTCACCTTCGTCAACTCCATATTCAA
Organism: Rhodoferax sp.; assembly: GCF_025356155.1. Classification (GTDB taxonomy): domain Bacteria; phylum Pseudomonadota; class Gammaproteobacteria; order Burkholderiales; family Burkholderiaceae_C; genus Allorhodoferax. Next base: position 17,323 of record NZ_JANXUQ010000313.1, read on the forward strand.
CTTTTGGATTTCGTGGTCGTTGACCGTCCCCATCTGCATAGTAGGGCCTGAGGTCAGTGTTGCGGTTGCGGGTTGCGCTTTGACTACAGGCTGCGACATACCTACCTGCGATGCAAGAACCAGAAAGGAGGTCAATGCGAATTTGATGGTTTTCATGTTCTATCCTGTGATGAAAGGGGTTTATGGTGATGCGCACCTTGTTGTACCACCTTGAGTCGTCACGACGGTTCACGAGGTTCAGTAAACACCTCAGCACCGAAAATGGAAATGTGCAATAGAGCAACGACGGCAACTTGCGCCGCTGGATTGCAATACGGGCGATCAGGCGCGCCCATCAGGAAAAGTTTCGGTATCTCTTACCGAGCGGGCCCGGCCATTTCGTTGTGATCGGCAGGTTCGCTGGATCAGATTATGAAGGTGCTGTTTGAAGTGGGCGGGCAGAACTAGCGCAATATGTAGCGTCGCTTGCTCAGCAGGATGCTGACCCTTCACTGCGGGCATCGCATTGCGTATCAGTCAAAACCGGCGGGTCCAAGGGTGGTCGCCACCACTATCTAGCCGTGACCCCCGCGTGCCGCAATTCGCCAGATAGAGGTTTTGATCAGTCTGCTATGTTATTTATAGCTGTGTGTGCTTATCGCACGAGGGCTGCGGCACGATTTTGCGTATGCATGCGAGCTGCAGACGCCTATACTGGCAGCCGTTGCACACACAGGGAAACATGCTTATGCGCGTTCGCTCCAACTATTTCAAAATCACCGACATGCAGGCCGAGGTGGCGTTCTGGGGCAGCCTGCTGCAAGCAGAGCCCACCAAGTCCAGCTCCCATTGGTCGGAGTTCACGGTCGGCAGCACCCGCATCGGTTTTCTGCTCAACGACTTTGGCGACAAGCTGGAGGGTTGCAGCAGCGTGCCGGTGCTGGAGGTGGACGACGGCACCATGGAGGCCACAGTCGCGCGGGCCAAGGCGGCGGGTGCAAGCGTGGTGCTGGACGGGCTGGCCAACCCAAAGATGAGCAGCATTGTGCTGGCCACACCCGGTGGCCACGAGTTCGAGCTGTGCAATTGCAAGGCCCACAGCTGAGGCCGCTGCAGCCTACTTGGAACTGGCCCGCGCCTTGCCCTTGGCCGTGAGGAACGCCACGATATCCTCGCGGTCTGCAGCTTCTTCCACCTGGAATCCCATGCGTTGACCTGGCACCACCGTCTCCGGGTCGGTCAGCCAGGCCAGCAGCATCTGCCGGTTCCAGCGGTGCTTGGCGCCTGCAAGTGCCTGCGAATAGTCGTAGTCTTTGGCAGTGCCCGCCGCGCGGCCGACTACGGTCTGCAAGGCAGGGCCGACGCGGTTGGCGTCCAAGCTGTGGCAGGCGGTGCAGCGCGCTTCAAACAGTGTCTGGCCGCGCGCTGCGGATTGGGCCTGGGCCACCAGAGGCGACCCGGCCCCTACCAGCAGTGCTGTCCACAGGCTGACCGTTACCCACTTTCTGCCCATCGCAAACGTCCGCATCAGGCGCCGAAGGACAGCGCACCCGCTGGCAGGGGGCGGCCCAGTGTGCTGGTCAGCACGGTGAAGTGCATGGTTTCATCGGCGGCCAGGCGGGCGGCGACCTTTGCCAGGTCCTTGCTGCCAAATGCGGGGATCACGCCCAGGTAGGCATTGATGGCACCCAGCTCCAGGCGGGCCGCCAGGTCCAGCACATCGGTCTGGTTGCGCAGGGTGTCGGCCTTCAGCGCCTTTGCATACTCTTCCAACTTCTTTTCCATGACCGGTGTGCCGCCCAATTTTTGGATCGTGGCGACCAGTGCGTCGCGGTGGGCCTTGTGGTCGGACTGGAAGCGCACAGCCACGTCCAGCACGCCCTTTTGCAGCAGGCCGCTGCCGGCGCCCAGTTGGTAGGCGTTGATGGCTTCGTGCTCCAGGCCCAGCGCCACGTTGAGAATGCCGACGTCTTTGGACGTGTCGGCCGACATGCCCTGGGCCATGGCGTCCTGCCCGGCCAGCAGCGCGACTGCTACTGCGGACAAGGTGCCGGTGCGCCCCATAAAAGCGCGGCGCGATGCGATGGAAGAGGAAAAAGAAGCTGGGGTGCCGGAGAGCGTTTGAACAACAGAGGTCATGGTTATTTCCTTGGCTGGTGGTTAGGAGCGGTTGCGGGGCGCAAAGAATTTGTGCCCACACCCTTGCAATACGCGCAACCCCCGGCCGCAGATTCAGGCGTCCCACTGCGCTGCTCGGGTTTGAATCCAATAGGTGACCCACTGCGTATTCTGGATGAGTAGTTTTTTTTGCAATCCAGTTCTTCCGGGGGATGCCAACCATGCTTTTGTCCTTTAGCCCTCGTGGAACAGGCGCGGTGCGCTATCGATTGAATAGCGACCTGCATCCTTCGTCGGGTACCTCGTTTTCTGAGCGCCACGCCCGGATGTTCCTTCACAATGCGGATATGAACAATGACACCCATGACACCACCGACGCCCTGCTCATTGCCTTGCTAGAGCGCGTCGCGCAGCAAGACGATGCAGCGCTCAAGGTCTTGTACCGGCAATGCGCCCCCAAGTTGTATGGCCTGGCCTTGCGCGTGGTCACCCACCGCGACTGGGCGGAGGACGTGTTGCAGGAAGCTTTCTTGTCCATTTGGCGCTCGGCCCCCGACTATCGTGCGTCGCTGAGCCCGCCCATGGCCTGGATGGGCCTGATCGTGCGCAGCCGGGGGTTGGACATGCTGCGCAAGCGCAGCGCCGACCGCAGCCATGTGACGCAGGAACTGGACGAGACCCTGAGCGATACGCTGGCCGCCGATACGCCCACCCCCATGGACACGGCACAAGCTAGCGAGCAAGCATGGGCGCTGCACCAGTGCCTGGGCCGACTGGACAACAAACAGCGCGAGGTCGTCAGCCTGGCCTATGTGCGCGACCTGAGCCATGGCGAACTGGCCCAACAACTGAGCCTGCCGCTGGGCACGGTCAAGACCTGGATACGCCGCGGCCTGGAACAGCTGCGCTTGTGCATGGCGCACTTTGCGTGAGGAAACCAGCATGAATCTCTTGAAAAACCCCGAATTGCTCGAACGTCTGGCCAGTGCCTACGCGCTGGGCACCTTGCGTGGCGGCGCCCGCCGCCGCTTCGAAGCCATGGCGCGTGAGCAGGCACCGGTGCGTGCCGCCGCGCTGATCTGGCAAAGCCGCCTGGCCAGCATCAACGAATTACAACCCCAAGTTCAGCCCGACGCCGTAGTCTGGACCCGCATCCACAATCTGGTGCAGGGTGAAAAGACGGGCGCTGCACAGGCCGCCGTGCGCGCCCAGACAGCCGCAGAATCCACCGGTGTGGCTGCCTGGCTACGCAGCCTGACCTTGTGGCGCGCGGCTACGGCTGTGGGCGCTTTGGCTACCGTTGCGGCAGTCACCGTCAGCGTGGGCCAGCGCCAGGAATTTGGTGGTGAGATTGCCCGCCTGCAAAACCAGTTGCTGGTCGCGCCGCAAATTGAATACGTGGCCGTGCTGGCAGATGACAAGGCCGCCGCCTCCATGCTGGTCACGTTTGACCCCAAGGCCAAAAAACTGACGCTGCAGCGTGTGGGGGGTTATGAAGAGGCGGGCGACCGGTCGCTGCAACTGTGGGCGCTGCCGCCTGCGGGTGGTCCCAAGTCACTGGGCGTGCTGGGCCGTGACAAGTTGTTGCGCCTGACAGCTGGCGAGCGCGATGTGCGCGAGGTGCCCACGCTGGCCATCAGCCTGGAGCCTAAGGGCGGCGTGCCCAGCGAAACAGGCCCCACAGGGCCCGTACTCTTCAAGGGTGCTTTAATCCAGAAGATGCTGTAAGCGGTATCAACCCCGGCGCCGCCGGGGCACCACGTCGAGCGAGATGGTCAGCTTGGCCGGTGCGGCGCCCACCACCAATGCGGGTTGCGCTTTTTCAGCCAACTGGTTGGCATGCCAGACCTTGAGGTTGGCAGCGCCATCGGGAACGTCTTCAATCACGGCGATGCCATTGGCTTCGGTTTTGACGGTCCATGGTGACTCGGCCACATACACGTGGCCACTCATCGAGCCGTGGATAAAGCACCCCAGCAACACGGCTCCGGTAGCGCCCGGTTTGTCCAGTGCCAGCACCATGGAGTTGGCCGGCTTGCCCTCAGACTTGCCCTCCAGCCGCAGCGACATACCGTCATTGCTGGGGTTGGCGCTGGTAACGGCGCCCGGCACCGTCAAGCGTACATGGTGATCCCAGGCGTCGTTGTTGGTAAAGCGAACTTTGGCGCCCAACCCGACGACCGTCACGTTGGGAATAAATTGCATTTTTTCCTGGTTGACGTTGGCCGTCAGCGGCAATGGCTTTTTGGCAGCGCCGTGCGCGCTGGGCAGCACGACCACCACGGCGTCAGGCAGGGGCTTGCCGTCTTTGTCCAGCACCAGCACCTCCAGTGTGCCGGCGTGGGCCAAGCCGGCCAGTAAGCCCGTGACCAGTGCCGCAGCCAGGCCGAGCATTGCGAAACGTGGGGTCGTTTGTTGGGAGGTTGCAGTCATGTTATTGCTCATTTGACGGTAATCACATCACGGTGCATGGGTGCCAGCTTCGCCAGTAACTGGTTCTGCGCGCTGAAGGCAATGCCTTGCGCATCCATGGCTTGCTGCAGCACCTCGACCAGCGCGTTGAAGTCTCCCTTGGTGATGTCCAGATTGGAGTGGGCAGACTTCATGTCAGCGCCCTTGTAGATGCAGGGACCGCCCATGACGAAGCAGAACTGGTCGACCAATTGTTCTTTGACGCGCTGCTGGTTGGCCGGTTTGAAATGCGGGCCGGTGCGCGGGTCTGCCAGCAGGCGGACCATGAAGTCGTCCATCAGCTTGACGAGGCCGACCTTACCGCCAAAGGTGTCAAACAGGGCACTGCTGGCCATGGCGGGCGCGGCGGGGGTCTGGGCAACGGCGGGCAGAGCGACGCAAGCAGCCGCAGCCAGCATCAGTGCTGGAACAAAAGAGGAAAGTGTTTTTTTCATGGGAATCTCGGGGTAAAGGTGGGTTCAGTTCTGAATGCAAATCAGAATGCAAATTGCGCCGACAGGTAATAACCGCTCTGGTTGCGCGCCGCCGTCACGCCAGGCACGATGCGGCCCAGGTCGGCATAGGCCAACGTGACCGACACATTTTTGTTGGGCGCCCAGGCTACGAACACATCTTTCCACGCGTCTTCCGCCAGGCCCTTGCCCAGACCAGCTGCCTGGCCCAGGTCTTCCAGGTTGTTGGGTTTGGCGCGGTATTCGGCGCCGATTGCCCAGTTCTTGCTCAGCAGGTAAGCGGCAGATACTTCTGGCACCCACGAGCGGCCGTCTTTGCCCGGTGCGGCGGAGCCAAAGCCCAGCAGGCCGTTCTGGTTGGCATTGGTGTTGCGCAGCGTGGCGTTCAGCAAAAAGCCCTGGGCCAAAAACAACTTGGTGGCGCTGACATAAAAATCTGTGCCATTGGTCTTGGTACCTAGGAAGTTAAAGACCGAGCCCAGTGACCCAGGTGTGACCGACTTGTATTCCAGGCCCACTGCTATCTGCGGCATCAGCGTGTCGCTGTCCAGCACCGCATCACCTGCCACTTTGACCTTGACGCCCACCACGTCCATCAGGATGTGCTGACCGGGCGTCACACCAAACGGCGCCACGCCATTGAGCGCAATCGCGGGCGAGGCATCAAAGTCCTGGCGGGCCAGGGACAGTTCCACGCGATCCTTGATGCCAACGGCTGCCCCAAAAACAGTCAGGCCATAGTCTTGCGTGGTGGTACGGGTCACAAAGGCGGACCCGCCAATTTCACCCGCCGTGGCATTGCTGCCAATGACCGCCCAGGGTGTCAAGCCACCACCAGCCGCGCCGTCAATGGAGCTAACTCCGCCAGTGAGCAAGAGCTTGCCGGTATCGGCTTGGGCCAGGGTGCAGCCGAGCCCCGCAGCGCCGATGAGTAACGCAGTAGTGAGTGTTTTCATGCTTGGTGTCCAAAGTAGAAGTGAAATGCAATCCAGCCACTGCGGGCGCAAGGCAGCCGTGACATCCTTGTAGATATACGCGAAGGGTGAAGGCTTGGATTCAATTATGTTGTAAATATTGAAAAATATTGTTTACCGATAACGATCGTGAGCCTTGCTCAACTGTTTGTATGTTCCAGGAGACGCCCATGAATGCGGAAGAACAAAAACGCGAAAACGCACTGCGTATGGTTGAAGACCACATCGGACGCCACTTAGCCGATAGTGAAAAGAGCGGCGAGCTTCGCGCCGCGGCCAGCTTCGGCAAACCGCTGGACTTTGGCGATGGCTACTGCGAGACGCCTGAGGACCTGCGCATGGGTTACAAAATGCTCAAGGACGGTGGTTATGTGCCGCCCGAGGTGGAGATGATGCAGGAGATAGAGGCGCTGCGCCGTCGGCTACACGCTGAACCCGATGCCGCGAATGCCTCTACGGAGCGGCTGCGTTTGGCGGACATGCAGCAAAAACTGGCCATGCAGCTGGAGCAGTTGCGCGGCAGAAGCGCCTCGTAGCTTGGCCCCTGCCAGCGCGGGCCGGATTTAATTTCACACTTACTGCGCTTCCCGGCCCACGGTGCGTGCAAGCTGCGGTATGCTCCCGACCGCATGCAAACCCCATGGTGATCCTGTGGGGTTTGCGGTATTGTCAGACTGAGCTTGGCTACCCGCCAAACGTTCAGCCCACCCTTGAAAAATGCTGCAGGACACGACCCTGCAAGGAGTAAATGCATATGGCACCGTACGAGCCGTTACGTCTGCATGTGCCGGAGCCCACAGGGCGACCGGGACACGACACAGACTTTTCCTACCTCCCCCTGTCTGAAGCTGGTGCCGTCCGACGACCACCGGTCGATGCGCTGGCCACTCAAACCAGCGACCTGGCATTCACGCTAATCCGTGTTTTGGACAAAGACGGCAACGCCGTCGGCCCCTGGGCGCCAGACCTGGATGTGGCCGCGCTGCGCAAGGGTTTGCGCACCATGGTAAAGACCCGCGCCTTTGACGCCCGCATGCAGATCGCGCAGCGGCAGAAGAAGATGTCGTTCTATATGTTGTCACTGGGCGAAGAAGCTATCTCCTGCGCTCACGCCATGGCGCTGACGGACGGCGACATGTGTTTTCCCACCTACCGCCAGCAGGGCCTGCTCTTGGCCCGTGACGATTGCAATATGGTGGAGATGATCTGCCAGCTGTTCTCTAACCAGAACGATCCGCTCAAAGGCCGGCAACTACCTGTCATGTACTCCAGCAAAAAGCAGGGCTTCTTCTCCATCTCCGGCAACCTGGCCACCCAAGTGATCCAGGCTGTGGGCTGGGCCATGGCTTCGGCCATCAAGGGTGACACCAAGGTTGCTTCGAGCTGGATCGGCGACGGTGCCACCGCCGAGGCCGATTTCCACACCGGCGTCACCTTCGCGCACGTGTACCGCGCGCCGGTCATCCTGAACGTGGTCAACAACCAGTGGGCCATCTCCACCTTCCAGGCCATTGCCGGCGGTGAGGGCACCACGTTTGCCGCACGCGGCGTGGGCAGCGGCATTGCGTCGCTGCGGGTTGATGGCAATGATTTCCTGGCCGTGTACGCCGCGTCCCAATGGGCGCTGGAGCGCGCGCGCCGCAACCTCGGGCCTACGCTGATCGAATGGGTGACCTACCGCGCCGGCCCGCACTCCACATCCGACGACCCCAGCAAGTACCGGCCCGCCAACGACCCGGCGCGTTTCCCGCTGGGCGACCCGATTGCCCGCCTGAAGCAGCATTTGATCAAGCTCGGTGCCTGGAGTGATGCCGAACACGAAGCCATGCAAAAGGAACTGGAAGCCGAAGTCACCGCCGCACAGAAGGAAGCCGAACGCTACGGCACGCTGGCCGACGGCATGGTGCGCAGCCCCGCCGAAATGTTTGAAGACGTCTACAAGGACATGCCCGCGCACCTGCGCCAGCAGCGCCAGGAGCTGGGGATATGAGCATGGATAACGACAACAACACAACAACCATGAACGCAACTATCGTTGGGGCCGACAAGACCACCGCCATGACCATGATCCAGGCACTAAGAAGCGCCATGGATGTGATGCTGGAGCGCGACAACAACGTCGTCGTCTACGGCCAGGACGTCGGTTACTTCGGCGGCGTGTTCCGCTGCACCGAAGGCCTGCAAAAGAAGTA
>NZ_JANXUQ010000011.1 GCF_025356155.1 Rhodoferax sp.
GGCGGCGCGCGTATCCAGGAGGGCGTGGCGTCATTGGGCGGCTACGCCGATGTGTTCCAGCGCAATGTAATGGCCAGCGGCGTCATCCCGCAGATCAGCATGATCATGGGGCCATCGGCCGGAGGCGCCGTATATTCGCCCGCCATGACCGATTTCATCTTCATGGTGAAAGACTCGTCGTATATGTTCGTCACCGGCCCTGAAGTGGTGAAGACGGTCACGCACGAAGAGGTGACGGCCGAAGAGTTGGGCGGCGCTATCACCCACACCACCAAGAGCGGCGTGGCGGACCTGGCGTTTGACAACGATGTGGAGGCGCTCTTGATGCTGCGCCGCCTGTACAACTACCTGCCCCTGAGCAACCGCGAGAAGGCGCCCGTGCGCAAGAGCGGCGATCCGGCTGACCGCATCGAGAAGAGCCTGGACACGCTGGTTCCCGACAACGCCAACAAGGCGTACGACATGAAGGAGCTGATCGTCAAGACCGTGGACGATGGCGACTTCTTTGAGATCCAGCCGGAGTATGCCAAGAACATCATCATCGGCTTCGCCCGCATGGACGGCCAGACCATTGGCATCGTGGCCAACCAGCCGCTGGTGCTGGCCGGCTGCCTGGATATCAAGAGTTCGATCAAGGCGGCGCGTTTTGTGCGCTTCTGCGATGCGTTCAATATCCCGGTCATCACGTTTGTGGATGTGCCCGGTTTCATGCCCGGCACGTCGCAAGAATACGGCGGCATCATCAAGCATGGTGCCAAGCTGCTGTATGCGTATGCCGAGTGCACAGTGCCCAAGATCACGGTCATCACGCGCAAGGCTTATGGTGGCGCATACGACGTGATGTCATCCAAGCACTTGCGTGGCGATGTCAACTTTGCCTGGCCCAATGCGGAGATCGCGGTCATGGGGGCCAAGGGCGCGGTGGAGATAATCTTCCGTGAAGACAAGGGCGATCCGGCCAAGCTGGCTGCGAAAGAGGCGGAATACAAGGCGCGTTTTGCGAATCCGTTTGTGGCGGGGGCTCGGGGCTTTATTGACGATGTGATCTTGCCGTGTGAAACCCGCAAGCGCATCTGCCGCTCGTTGGTGATGCTGAAGGACAAGAAGCTGGAGAACCCGTGGCGCAAGCACGGGAATATTCCGCTTTAAGAATGCACTTCATGCGTTGCATCTTCCATCGCGTGCGAGCGGCCTGCCCACGGACTTTGCTCCGTGTCCCCCGACCTTCGGCCTCCTCCTTTACCTGCGCAAAGCCCGCAGGCAGACCGCTCTTGGAGGGCTAGTGATATGCAGTCATCTGTCATAGTCGCCCTAGATTTTGAGTCCAAGGCTGATGCCTTGGCTCTTGTCAATAAATTGGGTATTGATGCGAGTGCCTACAAAGTGGGGCTACAGCTCTTGACTGAAGAGGGCCCTGGCTTGGTGCGTGACTTGGTGGGCCAAGGCAAGCAAGTCTTTCTGGATTTGAAGTTGCATGAGATTCCCCATTCGGTAGCCGGCGCAGTGGCGGCGGCGGGAAAGCTCGGCGCATCCATGGTCACCGTGCACGCTTCGGCAGGTTCGGCGGTGTTGAAAGCGGCCGTGCAGGCCGCCAAGCCATTCCCAAACTTGATGGTCCTCGCATTAACCGTCATTACAAGCCTGTCCGACAGTGATCTGTCGGAGATCGGATTAGCCCCCTCTGTCGAACAACAAGTGTTGCGGCTTGCCAATTTGGCTGCGGAGGCCGGATGCCATGGCGTCGTGGCGTCTGTCCTGGAAGCCGCATACCTCCGTCGCATCCTTCCCCCGGGGATGCTCATCGTTACCCCTGGTATTCAACTTTCCAGTGCTTCTGCGACAGACCAAGCGCGTATAGCGAGCCCGCAGGCAGCAGCGACCGCTGGCGCAAGCCATGTGGTGATTGGGCGCGCAATCGCCAAGGCGGCTGATCCGCGAAAGGCGTTTTCCGATGCACTGGCCCAATTTCTCCTGGCGGCTAAAAATGGCTAAAGCCCTGAACGCATCCCAAGTCCGTGTGCTGACCGATATCCCGAACATCGGAAGGTCCATTGCGGGCGACCTGCGTGGCTTGGGTGTGAACACGCCCGCCGACGTGGCCGCCATGGATCCGATTGCGATGTATGACGCGCTGCGCACGCCCATGGGTTTGCGTCACGACCCCTGTGTGCTCGATACCTTTCTGGCCGCCAAAGATTTCATGAATGGTGGCCCCGCTTTGCCGTGGTGGCATTTCACGCCGATCCGCAAAGCCAACAAATTGATTTCCCCCGAATAGGAGACTGCAAATGTTTACCAAGATACTGATTGCCAACCGCGGCGAAATCGCCTGCCGTGTCATCGCCACTGCCCGCAAGATGGGCATCAAAACCGTGGCCGTCTATTCCGATGCCGACAAGGAGGCGCGCCATGTGCAGCTGGCCGATGAGGCCGTCAACATCGGCCCCGCGCCCAGCCGCGAGAGCTATTTACTGGCCGACAAGATCATCGCCGCTTGCAAACAAACCGGCGCGCAGGCCGTGCATCCGGGCTATGGCTTCCTGAGCGAGAACGCGGAGTTTTCCAAGCGCGTAGAGGAAGAGGGCATTGTCTTCATCGGCCCCAAACACTATTCCATTGCTGCGATGGGTGACAAGATTGAATCCAAGAAGCTGGCGGGCAAAGCGGGCGTGAACTGCATCCCGGGTGTCAATGATGCGATCGAAACGGCGGAGAAGGCCGTGGAGATTGCCAAGGGCATTGGTTACCCGGTGATGATCAAGGCATCGGCCGGGGGTGGTGGCAAGGGTCTGCGAGTGGCCTTCAACGACAAGGAAGCGTTTGAAGGCTTCACTAGTTGCCGCAACGAGGCACGCAACAGCTTTGGTGATGACCGCGTGTTCATCGAAAAATTTGTCGAAGAGCCACGCCACATCGAGATCCAGTTGATCGGCGACAGCCATGGCAATGTGATTTACCTGAATGAGCGCGAATGCTCGATCCAGCGCCGCCACCAGAAGGTCATTGAAGAAGCACCATCGCCCTTCATCAGCGACGCCACACGCAAGGCCATGGGCGAGCAGGCTGTGGCGCTGGCCAAGGCCGTGAATTACCAGAGCGCGGGCACCGTGGAGTTTGTGGTCGGCAAGGACCAGAGCTTCTACTTTTTGGAGATGAACACCCGCTTGCAGGTGGAGCACCCGGTGACAGAGTGCATCACCGGGCTGGACCTTGTAGAGCTGATGATTCGCGTGGCAGCGGGTGAGAAGCTGCCATTGGCGCAGGCGGACGTCAAACGCAACGGCTGGGCCATTGAGTGCCGCATCAATGCCGAAGACCCGTTCCGCAATTTCTTGCCCAGCACCGGCCGCCTGGTGCGTTTTGCGCCGCCCGCGCAGACCATGTTCCAGTCGAACACCGATGACTGGTATGGCGTGCGGGTCGATACCGGCGTGCAGGACGGCGGCGAGATCCCGATGTTCTACGACTCCATGATCGCCAAGCTCATCGTGCATGGCACGGACCGCAACGACGCGATTGCCAAGATGCGTGAGGCGCTGAATGGCTTTGTGATCCGTGGCATCAGCAGCAATATTCCGTTCCAGGCGGCGTTGCTGGCGCACCCCAAGTTCGTGGCGGGGGACTTCAACACCGGCTTTATTGCCGACAACTATGGCAAGGGTTTTGCGGCCGAGGATGTGCCCCACGCCGATCCATCCTTCCTGGTCGCGTTGGCCGCCTTTGTGCGCCGCAAGTCACGCGAGCGTGCGGCGGGCATCAGCGGTCAGCTGCCAGGTTATGGCGTGCAGGTGGGCAAGGACTATGTGGTCGTCACGCTGGCGCAAGACGGCAAACACACCTATACGCCGGTGCATGTGGATGAGTTTGTCGGTGAGACGGGTTCTGCCCGCGTGCGCGTGGGCGCCAGCAGTTATGAGATCCGCAGCGGCTCGCGCATCAACGATATTTCCATCAACGGCACCGTCAATGGTGTGCCATTCACCGCCCAGGTGGAACGCGGAACGCCCAAAAACCCGCTGGCGCTGCGCTTGCAGCACAATGGGACGCGTATCGATGCGCTGATCATTTCGCCACGCATGGCCGAGTTGCATGCGCTGATGCCGCACAAGGCACCACCGGATCTGAGCCGCTTTGTGTTGTCGCCCATGCCCGGCCTGCTGGTGGACGTGGCGGTGGTACCGGGGCAAAAGGTGCAGGCGGGTGAGCGGGTGGCCGTAATCGAGGCTATGAAGATGGAGAATGTGTTGTTTGCCGCAGCCGATGGGGTGGTGGGCAAGGTGCTGGCGGCCAAGGGCGAATCGCTGACGGTAGACCAGCCGATTGTTGAATTCACATGAATGCGAAGATTGAATTCGCATAAACGCGAAGCTAGAGTTTGTTTAAAGAGGAGGCTGTCGCCATGTTGCGTCCATTTCAAGTGCTGGGTATCCAGCAAATCGCCATCGGTGCCACCGATAAAAAACGCCTGCACACGTTATGGGTGGACATGCTGGGGCTGGAAGTGACCGGTACCTACCGCAGCGAATCAGAGAACGTGGAAGAAGACATCTGCGCCATCGGTGCGGGCGCCTTCAAGGTGGAGGTTGATCTGATGCAACCGCTGGATCCGGACAAAAAGCCTGCCGTGCAAAACACGCCGCTCAACCACGTGGGCTTGTGGATTGACGATCTGCCAACCGCCGTGGAGTGGCTCACGGGCCAGGGTGTGCGTTTCGCGCCGGGTGGCATACGTAAGGGTGCGTCTGGTTTTGACGTGTGTTTTTTGCACCCCAAGAGCAATGAGGAATTTCCGATTGCGGGTGAGGGCGTGTTGATAGAACTGGTGCAGGCACCGCCGGATGTGGTCAAGGCGTTTTCGCAATTGGCGCATCCCGGGCAAAGCCGCTAAGCCAGGATTGGGCCGCTGATTATGGGTTTTCTGGAGATGGCGCTGGCTCGTCAACAGGAGTTGTGGTTGGCACTGCTGGCCGTGGCGTTGACCGCCATTGCTTTTCGCATGGTGCGCCCTGGCGAGTACCGGGCGCTGCGCGTCACCTGGGGGCTGTGGGTGCTGTCGCTGATGGCGCTGGTGGGCGTCACGGTGTTGCGCAGCTCCGTGATGCTGGCCAGCACAGCTGTTGAGTTGTCGATTGTTCTGGGCGGGCTGTCCGCCATCCACTTGCTGGCCACCATTGCCTTCCGCGCGGTCTTGCCACGGCTGGGGTTCAGCGTGCCCCGCATTGCACATGATCTGACCTTTACCGGCATCTCGTTGGCCTGGGGCCTGTTGTGCTTGCGTTTGTCTGGTGTTGATCCCACACAGTTGTTTGCCACGTCGGCCGTCATCACCGCCGTGCTTGCATTTGCCATGCAAGACACATTGGGCAATGTGTTGGGCGGCGTAACCCTGCAATTGGACAACTCGCTGCGCGTGGGCGACTGGGTTAAGGTGGACGATGTCAGCGGGCGTGTCACCGACGTGCACTGGCGCTTCACCTCCATCGAGACCCGCAACCGTGAGCTGGTGATTTTGCCCAACAGCTGGTTGATGAAAAACCGCTTCACGGTGTTGCGCGCTGCAGAAGGCGCCGCGTTTGCCTGGCGGCGTGCCGTGCATTTCAACATTGCCGCCAACACCGACCCGGAGACGGTAATCCACGCACTGGAGCGCTCGGTGCTGGACGCGGAAATCCCCTATGTGCTGACTGTGCCACCGCCCAGCGCCATCCTCAGCGAAGTTGCGGCCGGTTACAGCCGCTACACCTTGCGCTATTGGTTGAGCGACCCGCAATTCGACGACCCGGGCGATTCATCGGTGCGGGTGCACGCGTTGTCCGCATTGGCGCGCGCCGACGTGCAGTTGGGCGTGCCCATGGAAGAGCGCCTGATGGTCAAGGAAAACGACACCTGGCGTGCCGCCGCGAGCGAGCGCGAGGCCGAGAAGCGGCTGGACGCGATCCGCCGCACCGAACTGTTTGCAAATCTTCCACCCGAAGAGCAGCAAATGCTTGCTGGGCATCTGGTGCATGCGCCATTTGCTGTGGGCGATGTCATCACCCGCCAGGGCGCTGTTGCACACTGGCTGTACCTGATCATCCGTGGCGAGGCGCGGGTGGTGGTTGATGGACCGCAGGGCCGACTCAATGTGGCCACGCTGCGCGACGGTGCTATTTTTGGCGAGATGGGCATGTTGACCGGAGAGGCTCGCAGTGCCTCGGTCATGGCCATCACCGCGGTGGACTGTTACCGCCTGGACAAGGCCGGTTTTGCCAAGGTCATGCAGCAGCGCCCCGAGATCGCTGCCGAGATGACAGCCATTGTCGAAGCGCGCAACGCACAGCGCGGTGTGCTGATGGCCAAGGTCGGCCAGCCGGTGGTCAACAATGCGGATCTGTTGGGACGGATTCGTAAATTCTTCGGGCAGCGCAGCTAGCGTCCCCCACCCGTGTTGAGGGCTTTTACTAACCCACGGCTATGCCCATCGCTGTAGACTGCACCAGGCCCGCGCAATGAGTTTGTAGGACATTCGGCGCGGCGCTGCGGGGTCTCTGGCACGGTAACGATAGAGCAGGGGGTCTGAATGGGATTTTCCAAACTATGGGCTCCGGGGCTCCGTCTGATGCGCCACTTGTCGTTTGCAACCAAGTTTGTTCTGATCGCGGTTGTGGCGGCATTGCCGCTGCTGTTTGTGTTGTGGCAGGCCGCGCTGGGTGATGGTTCCAAACCGGGTTTGTCCAGTGTGCTGGCCTTGTGTGCCATGGCCGCTTTGTTGGCCTATCTTTTGGTCGCGCTGTACCAAAGTGTCACGCAGGATCTGGGTGTGGTCGTGGTCGCCGTGGACCGCATGGTCGCCGGTGATTTGCGCCAAAGCCTGAATGCCAGTGGCCAAGACGAATTGGGTCGCCTGTTGCGCGCAATGGGGCAGTTGGGCCGCACCGTGTCCGCCATGGTGGCCAATGTGCGCAGCAATGCCGCCTTCGTCAACCATGCCGGCAAGAGCTTGGCCCGGGGCAACAGTGATCTGTCGGACCGCACCGAGCAGCAGGCCGCCAATCTGGAGCAAACGGCGGCCAGCGTTGAAGAGCTGTCGTCCACCGTGCAGGAAAATGCCAACACCGCCAGCCGGGCCAATGGCAAGGCCAGTGAGGTGCGTGACGTGGCCGACCAGGGCGCCGCCACCATGGTCCAGGCGGTCGAGTCGGTCGAAGCCATACAAGCCAGCGCCAAGCGCATGGATGAAATCGTAGGCGTGATCGACGGCCTGGCCTTTCAGACCAACATCTTGGCGTTGAACGCCGCAGTTGAAGCGGCCCGTGCGGGTGAATCCGGCCGGGGCTTTGCAGTGGTTGCCACGGAAGTGCGTTCGCTTGCGCAGCGTTCGGCCGAAGCCTCCAAAGAGATCCGGCTGCTGATCAGCACCTCGTCCAGCCAGGTGGCGGCCAGTGTGGAGAAGATCCGTGCGGCGGGTGTCACCATCAACCAGGTGGTGACCGGCATCCGCGATGTGGCGGCCAGCATGTCGCAAATATCAACATCCAGCGCCGAGCAAAGCGCGGGCCTGAGCGAGATCACGTCGGCCGTGCGCCAACTGGACGAGATCACGCAACGCAATGCGCAGATGGTAGAGCAGGCCGTGACACAGGCGGTTGCAATGGAAGGGCGGGCCAGCACACTGGTCGAATCGGTGGCGCTGTTCAAGCTGCAACAGGGCTCGGCGGAAGAGGCGGTGGATCTGGTGCGGCGCGCTGTGGCGCACCGCCAGCACACGTCCAAAGATGCCTACCTGCGCGACCTGACCGATGCCACCAAGGGTTTCTTCGACCGCGATATGTATGTGTTTGTGCTGGACGGCAACGGGCGCTACGTGGCCTTTGGCGGCAATCCGGCCAAGGTAGGCACACGGGTGCAGGACATTGCCGGGATCGACGGCCAGGGTCTGCTGGATTCCATCATTGGCCAGGCCGATTACGAGCCCGGCTGGGTGGAGTACGACATCGTCAATCCGACCACGGGCAAGGTGCAGTCCAAGATGTCCTTCGTGCAGAAAGTTGACGGGCTTTATGTCGGCTGCGGCGTCTACAAGAACTTAGTCCAAGCCTAGTCCAGGCCCGCGCGCTTGCTGCGCGCCCGGGCCATCGCCGCCTCAATGATGGCGCGTTTGTGGTCCAGCACCGCAGGGTCTGTGATGCGTGAATGTGCTGCTAGATCCGCCAGCGTGGCCTTGACCTCGGCTTGCTGCTTCTGTCCGTGTTCGGCTTTGGCGAGCACACCGCGTTCGGTCTTGGCGGCGTAGCGGGTGCGGGACAGGTCGGCTTGGGGCTGGGACCACGCGGCCCAACCGGTGGCGTCTCCGCTGGCGTTTTCCAGCTTGATGCAATCTACCGGGCAGACCGGCAAACACAGCTCACAGCCATTGCAATACGCCTCGATGACGGTGTGCATGCGTTTGTTGCTGCCCATGATGGCATCGGTTGGGCAGGCGTCCAGGCACAGCGTGCAGCCAATGCACCAGTTCTCGTCGATGAAGACGACCTGGCGCACGGCTTCCACACCAAACTCGGGATTCAGCGGCTTGGCGGGCCGGGCGGTGATGTGTGCCAGGCGGACCACGCCCTCTTGCCCACCGGGTGGGCATTGGTTGATGTCGGACTCACCGACCGCTATGGCTTGGGCGTAGGCCGCGCAATCCGGGTAGCCGCAGCGCGTGCACTGGGTTTGCGGCAGCGCATCCAGTATGCGGGCCGCAAGCTGTCCAAGTGGTTGCGCCAGCGAACTCACTTCTTGGCAGTTGTGCGCTTAAGTGCTACTTTTTTTGTAGCAGCTTGTGCAGGATTTGCGAGGGCTACAGCCTGTTTCTTTGCAGGAGCCTTGGCCAGAACCGGTTTTGCAACCACGCGTTTGGGCGTTGCTGCTACTGCGGGTACAGCTTGCGGCGGCGCAGCGGCAGTGCGTGCAGGTTGGTGCGCCAGGATGAAGGACTTAACCTGAGGGTAGACCAGGTCGCGCCAGCGGCGGCCCGAGAAGATGCCGTAGTGGCCCGCGCCTTTGGCCTCGAAGTGTTTTTGCGCGCTGCGCGGCACGCCGGTGCAGATGTCGTGCACGGCCTGGGTCTGGCCTGAGCCGGAGATGTCGTCCAGTTCACCTTCGACCGAGAACAGTGCCGTGGTGGTGATGTCTTCTGGGCGTACCCGTTCGATCTTGCCGTTCACGCCCTTGACGTCCCAATTCCCGTTGACCAGGCAGAAATCCTGGAACACGACCTTGATGGTGTCCAGGTAGTAATCGGCATCCATGTCCAGCACGGCGTTGTATTCGTCGTAGAACTTGCGGTGGGCTTCGGTGCTGGCGTCGTCGCCCTTGATCAGGTCCTTAAAATAGTCGTAGTGGCTGTTGGCGTGGTTGCTGGGGTTCATCGCCACAAACCCCGTGTGCTGCAGGAAGCCGGGGTAGACGCGGCGGCCGGCGCCAGGGAAGTTGGACGGCACGCGGAAGATCACATTGTTCTCAAACCAGCTGTAGCTCTTGTTCATCGCCAGGTTGTTGACGGCGGTGGGCGACTTGCGCGCATCAATCGGGCCGCCCATCATGGTCATGGACAGGGGCGTGGTCTCTCCACGGCTGGCCATCAGCGACACGGCCGCCAGCACGGGCACCGTAGGCTGGCACACGCTTATGACGTGGCAGTTGCCGTATTTGCCTTGTACGTGGCGGATGAATTCCTGCACGTAATTGACATAGTCGTCCAGGTGGAATTCGCCTTCTGAAAGCGGCACCAGGCGTGCATTCTTCCAGTCGGTGATGTAGACCTTGTGGTCCTTCAGCATGGTCTTGACGGTGTCGCGCAAGAGAGTAGCGTAGTGGCCAGACAGCGGCGCAACAATCAACACAGCTGGCTGACCCTTGATTTTTTCCAGTGTGTCGTTGTCGTCAGTGAAGCGCTTGAAGCGGCGCAGTTCGCAGAAAGGTTTTGCGATCTCCACGCGTTCATGGATCGCGACGTCTATACCGTCCACATCAATGGTGCGCAGACCGAATTCGGGCTTTTCGTAGTCCTTGCCCAGGCGGTGCAACAAGTCGTAGCCTGCGGAGAGGCGTTGTGCAAACGGGTTTTGGCCCGCCAGACTCAGGTGGTTGCCAAACATTTTGGCGGCGGTCTGGGCCAAGTCTGAAAAGGGCTCCATCAAAGACCGCTGGGTTTCGTAGAACTGGTACAGCATGGGAGACTCGCTTTCGGGAAAACGTTTCAAAAACAGAAATGTTGCAGTGCAATATACCAGCTTTACACCTTGCGGGGGTGGGTGTTTAGCCCTAAGAAACCCCGTAAAAATCCGGGTTCTGTCAGCTGGGTGACAGCGACGGGTGTTGTCGCCCCATCCCAAGGCTTGCGGTAACGGAGTGCGCGAGCTGCTATCGGATCAATAGCAGCTCCCGCAACAGCGACGAGGGCTAGCGCCCCATTTTGCTTAGACTACTTTGGCAATCGACGCGCAAACGTAGTCGATGTTCTTGCTGTTCAGAGCGGCTACGCACATGCGGCCGGTGTCGGTGCCGTACACGCCAAACTCGCTGCGCAGGCGCACCATCTGGTCCTTGGAGAGGCCCGAGTAGCTGAACATGCCGATCTGGGTCGTGATGAAAGACATGTCCTGCTTCACGCCAGCGGCCTTCAAGCCATCAACCAGCTTCTGGCGCATGGCCTTGATGCGCACGCGCATCTCGCTTAGCTCTTTTTCCCACAGGGCGCGCAGCTCGGGGTTGTTCAATACCGCAGCTACCACGGCACCGCCGTGTGTGGGTGGGTTGGAGTAGTTGGTACGGATGACGATCTTGAGCTGGCTCAGTACGCGACCGGCTTCTTCCTTGTCCTTGCACAGCACGGACAGGCCGCCAACGCGCTCGCCATACAGGCTGAAGCTCTTGGAGAAGCTGGTAGACACAAAGAAGTTCAGGTCGGCGGCGACAAACTTCTGGATCACGGCGCCGTCTTCGGCAATGCCGTAGCCAAAGCCTTGGTAAGCCATGTCCAGGAAGGGGGTCAGTTCCTTGGCCTTGACCACGGCAATCACTTTGTCCCAGTCTGCGGGGCTGATGTCGTATCCGGTTGGGTTGTGGCAGCAGGCGTGCAGCACGACGATGGTGCCGGGCGCGGCCGCGTTCAGGCTGACCAGGAAGCCTTCGACATTGACGCCACGCTTGGCCGCGTCGTAGTAGGCGTAGGTGTCGACCTCAAAGCCGGCGTTGTTGAACAGCGCGCGGTGGTTTTCCCAGCTGGGGTCGGAGATCAGAACTTTGGCATTGGGGTTCAGGCGCTTCAAAAAGTCGGCACCAATCTTCAGGCCGCCGGTGCCGCCAATGGCTTGCACGGTGGCCACGCGGCCGGAGGTGACGGGTTCGCTGTCGGCGCCAAAGACCAGGCCCTTGACCGCGTTGTCATAGGCGACGATGCCGTCAATAGGCAGGTAACCGCGCGCGGTGGGCTTCTCCATCATGGTTTTTTCAGCGGCTTGCACGCACTGCAGCAGGGGCAGTTTGCCGTTGTCGTCAAAGTAGACGCCCACGCCCAGGTTCACTTTGGCGGGGTTGGTGTCGGCGTTGAATTGTTCGTTCAGACCCAGAATCGGGTCGCGGGGGGCCATTTCGACGGAAGAGAAGAGAGACATAGCGGGTCCTGTGGGAAAGATTCTGAAAGAGGGGTGCGAAGAAGCAGCACGGGGATGCTGGTGTCGGCCCTCATTCTACCGGGGTGGGTTTACCCCGAGGCATGCAAGTGATGCGGATACTGCATGGTTTATGCAGCCTGCCACATCACTGCGGCTCAGCTTTGGAGTGCCTGCTGCAGTTCGGGTGGGATGCGTGCGGGCTTGGAGGTCTGGCCGTTGATCCAGCCTACGCGCACGGAGCCTGTGCACAGCACGGTGGGCGCCGCATCGGCGTTGAGCAGGCGCGCCTCCTGCTGGATCGTGAAGGACGAGCGGCCCAGTTCACTCAGGTGCGCCGTCACCAGCAACTGGTCGTCCAGCCGGGCCGAGCGCAGGTATTTGATCTGCACGTCGCTGACGACAAAGATGCAGCCTGTGTCCTGCTGCAGTTGGCGCTGCTCGACACCCTTTGCGCGCAGCCATTCGGTGCGGGCGCGTTCAAAGAATTTGAGGTAGTTTGCGTAGAACACGATGCCGCCTGCATCGGTGTCTTCCCAATAAATTCTGACGGGCCAGGTGAAGATGTTTTCGGGTGAGGGCAGGGTGGTTGGACGCATGTGCACCATTGTTGCAGACGGGGCTTGGCGGGTGGCTGCGCATGAGGCATCGCTCCGTGCCACCCTGGGGCGATGGTCGCTGGCGCGACTCCCCTGCGCTGCTCGCGCCGGGCGGGGTCTGGCTAAACTCGGCTACGCCTCAAACAACGCCAGCCCTGATCCGCCCGCCACTGCGCTGCTCGGCACCGCCCAAGGGTGGCACGGAGCGATGCCTCATGCTTTTGGGGCGCGACCCGCGCAACGATGGGTTGGACCTCACTGGAAGCTCCACAGCGCGTTACCCAAAGGCGAGCCGTATCCCCACACGAGTGTCCCCAGGCATACGATCACAGCCTCTGTCGTGCGAAGCCGGTCTTTGAGCATGCCAACCATTTCCACAGCGTAAGCTTGTTTTGCTTCGATGTCTTCTCGCTTCCCGTCGTGCATTGCACCGGCGATGATGCCGGTCGGCCGCTGCGCATCAAAGTCTCGTAGTAATCGTGCGTACTCGGCTCGATAGAAGCTTTCGACGTTTCCCAACGTTTGAACGAAGTCACGCCAAGTCAATGCAACGCCCACTACGACCACGAGGGAGCCGGATCGCTCAAAGAATTGCCAATCTCGAGCGGTAAGACTCCAAGTCACGCCAAACAGAAGCGCCAGGAGAACAGCGGCATACAGGCGCCGCTCGAACCCCCGCATTGGCAAGGGCCGCCTCAACTTTTTCTTCATTGCTTCGTGATCGCTCATTTGTGAGGCCCACGAAATGTAGACCGCAAAAATTTGCAGGATATTCTGGAAGAGTCCCGCATAAGATTGGCACCTAGCCCTCGCCGAATATACATAGTCTGCTCCCATTAAAATAGCAACAACCCCGCACCAACGAAATCGGGATGTTGACTCCCACCCACTGTACCCAACTCCCCAAGCCGGGCCAGCGGTGCGGGCTGGGCGATCCCTTGTGCGTGGCTGAGGAGCGCAGGGTCGGGCGGATCAGGGCTGGCGTTGTTTGAGCCCGCAGGGCGAGTTTAGCCAGACCCCGCCCGGCACGAGCACCGCAAGGCAGCCCGCAGGGCCCACGCACCAGGGTCGCTCGGCCCGCACCGCTGGCCCGGCGTGCGCGCACCACGACAGCAATTCCAAAAACCGCAATGCCCCCCAGCAACGAAAACCCACCGCATGGACTACAGTTCCA
>NZ_JANXUQ010000012.1 GCF_025356155.1 Rhodoferax sp.
AACTTCTTGCTGCGCATCGCGCTGGTCAATGCGTCCGTGTTCACCGGTGGCACAGAACTGGATGCGAATGGAGTTCGCAAGGGCACAACGATCTCTGGCGACACGCTGACCACACTGGCACGCAAGCACCAAGTCGCGCAAGCGGTGATCGCCCGCCTGAAGAACTTCATGGATGCCGAAGCCCTGCGCTCGGTCGCCGACGGTGTAGCGCTGAATCTGGACACGGTGGCCGATGCCGAAGTGTCCGCCGCCGCGCTGCAGGCCCGCTTACCCGATGCCGAAGTGGCGGGCGAATTTGACGTGCGTACCGATAAGCCGATTCTGCGCATCAGCCGCCGCCACCACGGCAACGTCAAGAGCAGCGTGCTGACACAAGATTTTGTGCACGGCGCCGACTACGCCGCCTTGGCCGAAGCCGCCGACACCTTCAAGGGATTGCTGAGCGAAGGTGCCCGCGTCATGCGCGGCGAGGGCGAGCGCCAAAAGGAAGAAAAGGTCTCCGACTTCCGCGAAGCCATGGCCTGGTTGATCACCCAAGCGGAAAACGCCACTAGCCGCCAGCGCTACAAGGGTCTGGGAGAAATGAACCCCGCCCAGCTGTGGGAAACCACGATGGACCCCACCGTGCGCCGCCTGCTGCGCGTGCAGATCGACGATGCCATCGAAGCCGACCGCGTGTTTACCATGCTGATGGGTGACGAGGTGGAACCCCGTCGCGAATTCATCGAAACCAACGCCCTGCGCGCGGGTAACATCGATATTTGAAAAACCATATCTGCTGGCGACCCTTCATCAGAAGGGTCGCCAGCAAGAAAAAAGGGCTGCAACTGCAGCCCTTTTTGATTGGCTTTTAGCGACGCGGCGTCATCGGCCCGCGGCCTTCGATGTGGCGGAAGTTGATACGGCCCTTGCTCAGGTCGTAAGGTGACAACTCCAGCGACACCTTGTCACCCGCCAGAATACGGATGTGGTTCTTGCGCATCTTGCCTGCGGAATAGGCAATCAGCTGGTGGCCGTTGTCCAGCGTCACGCGAAAACGCGTATCGGGCAACACTTCGTTCACAACGCCCATCATCTCGATCAAGTCTTCTTTAGCCATGGTGGTACTCCTATAAAACTAAATTCAGTGCGGGCGTGTGATGTCACGCACCCAGTCGATCCCTTGTGCAATGGCGAAGCGCGCTGCTGCGTCGTGCGAGGGAAACTCATCGTGGAATCGCATCACACGATCAGTGGAAGCGCTGCCGCGGCCGCTGGCAATGGAAACCTGTGCGGCGTACTGCCCACATGGTAATTGACGGGGGCAGGCTGCAATGCGGTATTTGCCCATGGTTATGGGCGTTTCTTTTATTGTTGTCGTAAAAATCATTAAAAATCAAACATGCGCGGGGCGAAATGGCCCATGGCGCGGAGAGGCAAAATTGGCATGCCCTCATGCCGAGGGTCCCTTCCTGTCCATCCAACACACCAGTTCAAGAAGAACCGCAGCTTGGATTACTCGCCATAGCAGGGGCGAAATTGACAGAGGGGAAAAGTCACCACGCCGTGAGATGACTGGTGAGAACGCAATTGAGGGGCTGGACTGGAAACCCCTCTGCCGGGGGCGTTCGCGTGCACCACTGAGTGGGATTACGTGACCAATCGCCAAATGCGACTCCAGAATATACCACTTTCTGAAAAATGGCGCACGCGGCCCGCGCATGTGCGCGGTAAACGGACTCGCAACGGGCGCCTGTCAACGCGGCTGAGCCCCCGGCGTGGCCGGTACCAGAAACCACGCGAACGCCAACACCTGCGCCACCAGCAAGCAGCCCAGCGTGGTCCTGAAAGCCTCGGCGCGGCCCAGGCCGCCCGCCACAAAGGCGTCCACCGCAGCGCCAATGCCCCACTGCAAACCGAAGGCGCCGACAAACACCAGCAAATTCAGCGCCGTGTTCACCCGCCCGGACAGCGCCACGGGAAACGCCGCCGTCAGCTGCGAGTACGCGATATTGCCCAGGCTGAACGAAACCCCTAGTAGCGGCCACAGCGAAGCCGGTGGCGCCAGACCCAGCAGAATCGCCAACTCCACCACCAACGCCAGCCCCATGCCCGCGCGCAGCAACGCCATCGGCGAGATACCGCGGCGTGCCAGCCAGGTCGAACAGGTGGCCACAAACAAAAAACCCGACAGCATCGCCAGAGACATCAAAAAAAGCACGCCGGCGGCGTCACCCCGTGTGGCGCCGTTCACCTCCATCAGCCAGGGCACGGCCCACAGCCCCTGGATAGCCATAAAGCCGCCCACAATCACGCAGCCCTGCGGCGCAAACCGCCAGAACACCCGGTTACCGTAAATGTGCCCCAGGCTGCGTATCTGCTGACCCAAGGTCTCTCGCTCAGCCTGGGTGCCATGATCGGGCACCGTCATCAACAGTCCCGAGGCCAGCACCAGCAGGGCGGTTACCAGCCAGAACACGCCGCGCCAGCCAATGAAGGGCAATGCAGCAGCCACCGGCACACTGGCGGTCAGCGCACCCAGGCCACCCGCCACCATGATGGTGGCCGTCAGCGAGGGCAGCTTGTCACTGGAAAACCACTGGCTGAAAGCCTTAAAACTGGCCATCAGGCAGGCCGAGACCCCCAGACCAATCAAGGCCCGACCCAATGCCAGGGCTTGCAACGACGTGCCTGAGGCAAACAGCGCACTGCCTGCCGCAGCCACCAGCAGCAGCGCAGCCTCCACCCGCCGCGGGCCAAAGCGGTCCAGCAATAAACCCAGCGGCAACTGGAACAGGCCAAACGCGAGAAAATAGGCTGAGGTCAGCAAGCCCAGCCCAGTGGCGGTGATATCCATCTCCTGCATCAGCTCGGGCGCAATCACCGCATTGACGCTGCGCAACCCATAGGACAGAAAATACCCGGCGGCATAGGCCGGTACCAAGCGAAACCACAGGCGTAAGTGCGCGTTCATTGCCGACATTGTCGCGGACACCATCACAGCAGCCTGTCCCACGGCAGACCTATATGGAAAACTCGGCGCTAGCCCTCGTCGAATCTACGTAAGCAGCTATAAAATTCATAGTAATGAAAACCGAACTCAGCACCCACGACACCACCCGCATCGACGACACCCGCATCGGTGCGGTGCGGCCCCTGATCACCCCCGCGCTGTTGGAAGAGAAGCTGCCGGTCCCCGACGCCGCGCAGGCCCTGGTCGAAAGCAGCCGCGCCGCCATCTCCAACATCCTGCACGGCGAGGATGACCGCCTAATCGTTGTCGTCGGGCCCTGCTCCATCCACGACCACGAACAGGCCATGGACTACGCCTGGCAACTCAAGGAGCAGGCCGAGGCCTTGAAAGACGACCTGCTGATCGTCATGCGCGTCTACTTCGAGAAGCCCCGCACCACCGTGGGCTGGAAGGGCTACATCAACGACCCGCACCTGGACGGCAGCTTCGCCATCAACGAAGGCCTGGAGATGGCGCGCAAGCTGTTGCTGGATATTCTGGCCATCGATATGCCGGTGGGCACCGAGTTCCTCGATTTGCTCAGCCCCCAGTTCATCAGCGAGCTGATCAGCTGGGGCGCCATCGGCGCGCGTACCACCGAGAGCCAGAGCCACCGCCAACTGGCCAGCGGCCTCTCCTGCCCGGTCGGCTTCAAGAACGGCACAGACGGCGGCATCAAAGTCGCCACCGACGCCATCCAGGCCGCACAGGCCAGCCACTCCTTTATGGGCATGACCAAGATGGGCCAGGCCGCCATTTTCGAGACCCGCGGCAATGACGACTGCCACGTCATCCTGCGCGGCGGCAAGCAGCCCAACTACG
This sequence comes from Rhodoferax sp., assembly GCF_025356155.1. Taxonomy (GTDB): domain Bacteria; phylum Pseudomonadota; class Gammaproteobacteria; order Burkholderiales; family Burkholderiaceae_C; genus Allorhodoferax. Next base: position 3,815 of record NZ_JANXUQ010000012.1, read on the forward strand.
CCAAGGCCGATGTCGACGCCGCCTGTGCGCTGCTCAAGGGCGCGGGCCTGCGTGAGCAGGTGATGATTGATGTGAGCCACGCCAACAGCAGCAAGCAGCACGCCCGCCAGATCGTGGTGGCCGCCGATGTGGCGCAGCAGATCGCCGCTGGCGACCGCCGTATCACCGGCATCATGGTCGAGAGCCATCTGAACGAGGGCCGCCAGGACATCACGCCCGGCACACCACTGCAACACGGTGTCTCCGTCACCGACGCCTGCATCAGCATGGCCCAAACGGTGCCGGTGCTACAGCAGCTGGCGGCGGCGGTACGCGAGAGAAGAAAAGTCCTCTAGCCCTCGTGCAATATACATAAGCAGCTACCAAATCAATAGCATCATGAAACTCTGCATCCTGGACAACGACACGCTGGATGGCGAACTGGCCGAGCGCTACACCAGCTTTGGCGCCATGTTTGTGCGCCTGTTCGACAACGCGGGCGCACGCTGGACGTACGACATTTTCAGCACCCAGCACGGGGAATACCCGGCCAGCTTTGACGACTACGACGCCGTGCTGTTGACCGGCAGCGAAGCCGACTCTTTTTCGGATGCGCCTTGGGTGGTCGAGCTGCGTCGCCGCGTCACGCAACTGCTGGCCGATCGCAAAAAAATGGTGGGCGTGTGTTTTGGCCACCAGCTGATCGGCCTGTGCATGGGCGCACCGGTGGCGCGGGCGCCGCAGGGCTGGGGAACAGGACGCATGACCTACGACTGGCTCCGCCCTGACCTGCCCTACTCCAAGGACCGCAAAAAGATCTCGCTTTTGGTCAGCCACCAGGACCAGGTGCTGGCGTTGCCCAAAGGCGCCACGCTGGTGGCCAGCAGCGACTTTTGTCCGGTGGCGGCGTTTACCGTCGGCAACGAGGTGTTTTGCGTGCAGGCCCACCCCGAATTCGATGCCGGGTTCAGCCAGTACCTGCTGGACGAACAACGTGGTCGCATGGGAGAAGCGGAATACGCAGCCAGGAGCCTGGGCTTGGCGGCTGGCCACGAGGGCGGGGATGTGGCCCATATGGTGATTGCGTTTCTGGAAAACAGTCCCCGAGGCGCTGGATAAATTGGCCCCGGGGGTTAAGCGTTTTGCAAGCTTGGCCTTGTGGGCGCAGATTGCGCAACCGGGGCTTGTGGCCTGGGTCGCAAGTGAGGTCCGTCGGTAACAGACACATCCAGTGTAGGCGGCCGCTGTGGGCAGAAGATTGCGTTATTGCCTATATTGAAACGATTTTTGGCATACTCTGTCTGAATTCAAATAAAAATCGGCAGAAATATGAAAATGGACCGCTACGATCAGCACATCCTGGAAATCCTGCAGGTCGACGGCCGCATCAACAACCAGGACCTGGCTGACCGCATAGGCCTATCGCCCTCGCCCTGCCTGCGCCGCGTGCGGGCGCTGGAGGAGTCGGGCCTCATCGTTGGTTACCGTGCGTTGCTGGACGCCAAAAAGCTGGGCCTGACACTGACCGCGTTGATCCACATCTCCATGGACAAACACACGCCCGAGCGCTTTGCCAACTTCGAGGCCACGGTGGGACTGCTGCCCGAGGTGCTGGAGTGCATGCTGATCACCGGGCAAAACGCCGATTACCAGTTGAAAGTCGCCGTGCGCGATATGGACCACTACCAGGCCCTGCTGCTGAACAAGCTGGCCAGCATCACCGGCGTGACCGGCGTGCACTCCAGCTTTGTGCTGCGCCAGGTGCTGTCCAAGACGGCACTGGCCGTGTCCACCAGCGCGGACTAAGGGCCAGCCCACCATGTGCCTGATCGCCTGGAACTGGCAACCAGCTAGCGCCACACCGTTGCTGCTGCTGGCCAACCGCGACGAGTTTTACGCCCGCCCCGCGCTGCCGCTGCACTGGTGGGAGCCGGCAGCGAACAGCGCGCAAATCCTGGCCGGCAAGGATGTGCAAGCCGGCGGCACCTGGCTGGGTGTGAGCCGCACAGGGCGCCTGGCCGCCTTGACCAACTTCCGCTCTGGCACACCCCAGCGTACCGACACCCCGTCGCGCGGTGAGCTAGTGGCCGCCTTCCTGCAGAGCGACCAGGCTGCGGATACCTACCTGCAGCAGCTGGCTTGGCACTGCGGCGACTACAACCCTTTCAACCTGTTGGTGTTTGATGGCCAGCAACTGATGGGCCTGGAAAGCCGCAGTGCCAAAGTGCTGACCCACGCGCCGGGCCTCGGCGCCGTCTCCAATGCAGACTTCCACACGCCGTGGCCCAAGCTCACACAGCTACGGTTGCGTTTGGCAGCACACGCCACCAACAACATGGCAGACCTGCACGTGCTCTTGCCTTTGCTGCACGACCAATCAATAGCACCCGATGCCGCACTGCCACGTACGGGTGTTCCGCTGGAATTAGAGCGGGTGTTGTCGTCGGCCTTCATCGCCACGCCGGGCTATGGCACGCGTGCCTGTAGCGTGGTTGCGTTACACCAAAGCCGTGCCGAATTTATCGAACAAAGCTTTGGTCCAAGAGGGCTGATCAGCGAAACACAAGAGCAATTTTCGTTTTAGATCCGCCAGTTCAATTGCAGGCCTTGAAGGCGGGCCGAGGCTCTCCATCTAAAGGGTTTACTACTCTGCTGCGCCGTAGGTGTCTGCGCAGTTTCAACCTATGGCGCTAGCTCCCGTGCTGTTTCTCTCCTTACTCTTGCATGCCGCCATCGGCTGGCGCGTGGCCCCCGATTTGGCCTTGGTAGACCCCGCGCTGGGTATAGCCTTGTGGATCGCGTTGACGTTATCCGCCCTGCTAATGCCCATGGGCGTACTGGCGCGCCGCGTTGCCAAACCACCGTTGTCTACCGTGCTAACTTGGGCGGGCTTACTCTGCATGGGCTTGTTCTCCTCGTTGCTGGTTCTGACACTGGTGCGCGAAGTGCTGTTGACGGTCGCGCAGCTTGTGCACTGGCTTTGGCCGCAAACATTGGCGTTGCAGACATTGCATATGGACACCGCCATCGGCCTGCCCCTGGTAGCCCTTCTGGTCACCGCACTGGGTTTCTGGAATGCTCGCCGCACCGCCACCGTGGTGCAGATTGATGTGCCCATCGCAAACCTGCCCGAAGCCTTGCAAGGCTTCACGGTGGTGCAGATTAGCGACATCCACGTCGGCCCCACCATCAAGACGCACTACCTGCAGCGCATCGTCGACCGCGTCAACGGATTGAATGCTAATATGGTGGCCATTACCGGTGACCTGGTAGACGGCAGTGTGGCCGAGCTGGGCCACCACGTTGCACCCCTGGCGCAATTGCGTTCAACCCACGGCAGCTTTTTTGTCACCGGCAACCACGAGTACTACTCTGGCGCCCATAGCTGGATAGACGCACTGCGCGCCTTGGGTCTGAAGGTGTTGATGAATGAGCACGTGCTGATACAACACAGCATTGATGCGCAAGACCCGGAACCCGCATTGATGGTGGTTGCGGGTGTGGCCGACTACAGTGCCCACCAATTTGACGAAGCGCACCGCAGCGACCCCCACAAGGCGATTGCCAATGCACCCGAGCATGCGGTGTTCAAGTTGTTATTGGCCCATCAGCCCCGCAGTGCGTCGGCAGCGGCCGATGCGGGGTTTGACCTGCAACTGTCAGGCCATACACACGGCGGCCAGTTTTGGCCCTGGAACCTTTTCGTACCCCTGCAGCAGCCTTTTACTGCGGGCCTGCACAAGCTCAAGGACCTGTGGGTCTACACCAGCCGCGGTACGGGCTACTGGGGCCCACCCAAACGCTTTGGCGCACCGTCGGAGATCACGCACCTGCGTCTGGTGCGTGCGTAGAGACCAAACGGATTAAAGGAAATAGGGCTGTAGCCCACGTATCATCTGCATAGTATGCTACAAATTTAGTAGCAATAAACAACTCAACGGTTCTCAGGCAGCTCGATCTTGACTTCCAGCACTTCAAGGTTATCCTGGCGTTCTAGGTTAACCTTGATGTCATTCTGGTTGATCTTGATGTACTTGCTGATCACAGCAATCAATTCGGCTTGCAGGGCCGGCAGATAGTCAGGCTCTGCCGCATTGCGGCCGCTGCGTTCATGCGCCAGAATGATCTGCAGCCGCTCCTTGGCGACGCTGGCGGTTTTCTTTTTCTCGCCCAGCAGGAAAGACAGGAACGATGCCATGGCTTACTTACCTCCAAACAGGCGTTTGAGCAGGCCTTGTTTGGGCGCTTCTGTAAAACGCATGGGCTTGTCTTCACCTAGAAAACGGTCGATCACATCCTTGTAGGCTTCAGATACATCGCTGCCTTGCATGTGCACTGCCGGCACGCCCTGGTTGGATGCCTGCAACACCGATTCACTCTCTGGAATCACACCAATCAGCTTGATGCGCAAAATGTCCTGGATATCTCCCAGCGACAACATCTGCCCCTGGTCCACGCGTGCGGGGTTGTAGCGGGTAATCAGCAGGTGTTCCTTGATCGGGTCCAGTCCTTCAATCGCACGTTTGGTCTTGCTGGCCAGCATGCCCAGGATGCGGTCAGAGTCACGCACCGAAGACACTTCCGGGTTGGTCACCACCAGGGCTTCATCGGCAAAGTGCATGGCCATCAGCGCACCGGTTTCGATACCGGCGGGCGAGTCGCACACGATGTATTCAAAGTCCATGGCGCCCAGGTCTTTCAGCACCTTCTCAACACCCTCTTGTGTCAGCGCGTCCTTGTCCCGCGTCTGCGATGCCGCCAGTACAAACAGGTTGTCGCACTGCTTGTCCTTGATCAGCGCCTGGTTCAGGTTGGCTTCACCCTGAATCACGTTGATCAGGTCGTACACCACACGGCGCTCGCAGCCCATGATCAGGTCCAGATTGCGCAGGCCCACATCAAAGTCAATGACCGCTGTCTTGTGACCGCGCAGCGCCAGACCGGTTGCAAAACTGGCGCTGGTGGTGGTCTTGCCAACCCCACCTTTGCCCGACGTAATCACAATAATTCTTGCCATAAATTTGTATGCTTTCCAATTCAACTATTCAAGGCCTCAATGATCAATTTTTCCTGACCATCGTTGCTGAGCCGCACCTGTGCTGCTTTGCCCTGCACGTCCGGCGCCAGCGCGTTTTCGCTGGTGCGGTACACACCCGCAATCGAAATCAATTCGGGCTCCAGGCACAGCGAAAAAATCCGGGCGTTGGTATCGCCCCGCGCACCGGCCATGGCTTTGCCACGCAGCGGCGCATAGACGTGGATATTGCCATCGGCCACCACTTCAGCGCCCTGGTTAACCATCGCCAACACGACCAGATCGCAACCCCGGGCATAGACTTTCTGGCCTGAGCGCAGGGGCTTGTCCACCACCATGGTGGGCGGACCTGGTATTTCGCGCACGACTTCATGAACCACCTCGCGCACGGTCTCGACTGCACTGGGCACCGGCTCGGTAGCCGCAGCAACAGCGGCTACCCGGCTTCTGTGCACGTCCGGCGGCGCCTCAACCAAGCCCACAGCCAAAGCCGCCGCCATCACCTCCGGGCTGGCACCCCGTGCTGCCACCGGCACCAGGCTGCAGGAGCGCAATACCTTAAGCAAGGGCACCAGGTCAAAAATTGGTTGCTGCGGGTCCAACTGCGAAAAATCGATGACTAGCGCGTCGTGGTCAAAAAAATCAGGGCTTTCTCCACCCGGTCCAAATTGCCGCAACACATCGGTCGCCAGCACATCGCCGTCATTGGACTTGAGCAACAGCGCCACCAAGGGCAATTGCGCACTCTTGATTTCGAAAGATGCAGGCACTTGCCCGGCACTATGACCTGCGGAGGAAACGGACATGAAAAAGAATGAAGACTGCAGCGTGCGGTAAAAACGTGGACGGGAAACCCGAAGTCGGCGAATCTTACTTGATTGACGGGCTTAAAACGCCGTCTGTCCCAGCTTCTTTTCTCCGGTAATCCGAAGGGCGACAAGCAGCCGGGAAAACTTCTTTTTTTGCGTCGCCTTGTTCAGTACTATTCTCTTAATCTCTTATTTAAAAGATAGTAGTAGTAGATAAGCTTTGCTGTTTGGTGTGTACAAGGCCATTTTCTCCTTTTAAATCAACGGTTTACGGTCTATCAACCCCTGTGTGTGACCCTGCTTCGGCTTTGTACCCAAAATATGAACAACTTTTTTAATCCGTCCCAGGCTGTGGATAACTAGTGGCTTATGCCAGAACTATCCACAGCTTTGTGCTTTGACAGAACGGCTAAGCGGGGGTGTAGAGTTAAGCCCATGAAATTAATCATTCGTATCGTCGGCGTTCTATTGTTGGCATGCTGCGTTTTTGCAGTGGCTGGCATTCTTGCAACATGGGCACCCGACAAGCCTGTGTCGGCACTGAGCACGCGCTGGGCACAGCCGCCATCACAATTCGTAGAGGTTGATGGCATGCAGGTGCATGTGCGCGACGAAGGCCCGCGTGACGACCCTTTGCCAATCGTGTTGTTACATGGCACGTCGGCCAGTCTGCACACCTGGGACGGATGGGCGCAAAGCCTCAGCGGTCAGCACCGGGTGATTCGCTTCGATTTACCGGCCTTTGGCCTGACTGGCCCAAATCCTAACAACGACTACTCCATTGCCGCCTACGTACAGTTTGTCGAGGATGTGGCTGACAAATTGGGCGTCAAAAAGTTTGTATTGGCGGGCAATTCTCTAGGTGGCCAGATAGCATGGGCCGCCGCCTTGGCATTGCCACAACGGGTGAGCAAACTCGTTCTGGTGGATGCAGCAGGCTACCCTTTTCAGTCGTCCTCCGTCCCTATCGGCTTTCGCATCGCGCGCATGCCCGGACTGCGGGTGTTGATGGAGCATGTGCTGCCACGCGGCGTCATCGACAGCAGCGTGCGCAACGTGTACGGTGACCCCAGCAAGGTGAAGCCCGAGCTGATTGACCGTTATTACGACTTGACCCTGCGCGCTGGCAACCGCCAGGCCTTGGCTTACCGCATGGACCAGCGCATGGGTGGTGACGAGGCGCATGTCAAAGAACTGAAATTGCCCACCCTCATCCTGTGGGGCGCCAAAGACAAACTGATCCCGTTGGACAACGCCCGGCGGTTTGCGGCAGATATCCAGGGCTCGAAACTGGTGGTATTTGACGAATTGGGACATGTGCCACACGAAGAAGATGCGCAGAAAACGGTGGAGGCGTTCAAGGTATTTCTTGCAGCACCGCCCCATTGAAACAGTCTGCATTTCAATTGGTGTTTAAATAGGTTTCCAAGCCCCGCGAATAGTGCGTAATAAGCTATTCTTTTTATAGCAGGTGTCGTGCCATGAGTGAAAAAAAGCCCTTTGAAGTTGCGCGTGAAACGCTCAAGCAACTGACGCTGCAAAAACTGCCGCCCACCCCGGCCAACTACTTGGCTCTTTATAACGAAATCGCCGGCGTACCGCTGATAGTGCCCTTCCCGGCCGACATCCTGCGCGATATTTCCAAGTCTCTGCCGGTCAAGACTCCGGGTCAGCAAAAGCAACGGGGTTTACTGGACTACGCCATTGACCGTTTGAACTGGGAGGGCGTCAAAACCGCGCTGGTGGCCTATGGCAGTTTCGCACCCTTGACCGGTGGGGACGACGCGCCTGCCGCTGCCGCGTCCATGACCGGGCTCAATGCCAGTGCACCCGCCTTAACCACCGAATTTCTGGGCCAGATGGGGCGACTCATCGAGTACACGCAGCCAGCACTGGGGACAGATGACGAGCGTTTTGGTGAGCTGAGCAAGACTTTGACCAGTGCCTTGCGCCAAAGCGGTGGCGACATCCTGGCACTCAAGAGCATGCTGCTCAGTTACAGCGACCGGGTTTCTTTCGTCGCCGAAGACCAGGCCGAAATCAAAAAGGCCCTGCTCAAGCTTTTGCACATGGTGTTTGAAAATATTGCTGACCTCAGCCTGGACGAGCAATGGCTCAAAGGCCAGATGGATGCGCTGATGGAAGCCTCCAGCCCGCCACTGACGCTACGCCGTCTGGACGATGTGGAGCGCCGTTTGAAGGATGTCATCTTCAAACAAAAAGACGCCAAAGAGCATGCCATGCAGGCGCAAAACGAAATGCGCGACATGTTGGCCGCGTTCATTGACCGCCTGTCTGATATGGCCAAATCCACCGGTAGCTTCCATGAAAAACTGGAAGAAAACGCGCGCCAGATTGAGCAAGCCAAGACCCTGGCAGAAATTGCACCAGTGCTTAAAGAAGTGATCAGTGCAACCCGCAATATGGCCAGCCAGAGCAAGACCTCGGGCGAAGAACTACAGGTCATGCGTGACCATGCCTTCCAGACCGATGCCGAGCTGGTCAAACTGCACCAAGAGCTGGACCGCGTCAGCACACAGGCCCGCCACGACCCTTTGACTGGTGCACTCAACCGCAGGGGGCTGGAAGAAGCTGTTGAGCGTGAAATATCCAGCGTGCGACGCAAAGACACGCCGCTGTGCATGTCTCTGCTGGACATCGACAACTTTAAAAAACTCAACGACACCATGGGCCACGCCACCGGTGATATAGCCCTGGCCCATTTGGCCAAAGTCGCCCGCGAGTGCATGCGCCCACAGGACACGCTAGCCCGCTACGGCGGCGAAGAATTCGTCATTTTGCTGCCCGACACGCCGCTGGACAAAGGCATTGAAGCCATGACCCGTTTGCAACGCGAATTGACCAAAAAGTTCTTCTTGGCCGGGACCGAAAAAATACTCATCACCTTCAGCGCTGGGGTGGCCCAGCTCGCACCTGACGAGACCGGAGGCGACGCGATCAAGCGGGCGGACAAGGCCATGTACCTAGCCAAACGCGCGGGTAAAAACCGGGTTCTGGGCGCTTAGCACAGCGAACCTGACAACAACTTTTTTGGGGTGTAAACCATGTTCTATCTCGTTGCCGGATTGTTGATTTTCCTGGGCATGCACTCGGTGCGCATCTTTGCCGATGGATGGCGCACGCAGATGCTGCAGCGTGTGGGTGAAGGCGCTTACAAGGGCGTCTATTCGTTGCTGGCGCTATTGGGGTTTGGTCTCATCATCTATGGCTTTGGCGTGGCGCGCGAGACACCGGTCATGCTGTGGAACCCGCCTGTAGGCATGCGCCATGCTGCGTCTCTGTTAACGGTTATCGCATTTGTATTGTTGGCGGCTGCCTATGTGCCCCGCAATGGCATCAAGGCACGGGTGCACCACCCCATGGTGCTGGCAGTCAAAGCCTGGGCACTAGGCCACCTGCTGGCCAATGGCAGTGTGGCCCATGTTCTGTTGTTTGGCGCATTCCTGGCGTGGGGTGTGGTGAACTTTATCGCAGCGCGCAGGCGCGATCGAGCGACTGGAACCCAGTACCCGGCCGGCACATTGGCAGGTACCGCTGTTGCCGTGGTTGTGGGTGTAGCGGCTTGGGCTGTGTTCGCTTTCAAGCTACATGGTCTGCTCATTGGCATAAGACCTTTTGGCTAGTCGCTCCGTGAAATGCACATCCATAATAGGTGATTTCACACCGTAGGAGGCCTTGCATGCCGCGTTCCGTTCTTGAAGAATCCCGTATCCACCCCGCCATCCGCGACAAGGTGGCTTCCAGCCAGCTCAGCATTGTGAAAGAGGTGCAGACCGCAGTGGCACAACATGCTGTTGTTGTTGTGGGCATGGGAATGAACCCCTTCCCGAAGAAGGCGCGCAAGCTGCTGGATGAGGCTGGGGTTGCCTACCACTACATTGAATACGGCAGCTACTTCAAACTCTGGCGTGAACGCAATGCTTTAAAAATGTGGACCGGCTGGCCCACGATCCCCATGATTTTTGTCAAAGGCACCCTGGTCGGGGGTGCCGATGATCTGAAGAAACTGCTAGCCAGCGGTGAGTTGAAGAACCTGCTGGCCTGAGTTTTCTAAATCACTTGGCGGCGGCGGGTTTGTCGCCATCCTTGCCATGTGCGCCGTCACCGTGGCGGTGTTCACCACGTCGGCCATCCATGCGGGCATGCTCCGCATCAAAAATCTTCTTCTGGTCCGCGTTCAGCACGGCATAAAACGCCTTTGTAGCATCGTCCCGTTTGTCCATGGCTGCATTCATATCGGCCGTGTGCTGGGCACGCAGCGCATGCATTTTGTCAATGCGTTCAGGTGTGGTGAGTTTGTCCATCTCCGCACGGTCCGGGCGCTTGTGGTTCATCCAGCTTGCTGGCGGCTTCATGGCCGTGGTGAAGGTGGTCCAGGCGCCTTCCTGGTCCGCAGTTATCTTGAGCTTGGCCTTCATGGCAGCTTGGTGCTTGGCGACTATGGCCTCCATCTTGGCGGGGTCCATGTGGCCGCGCATTCCCATAGGGCCAACACCGTGTCCCATGCCACCACGGGGGCCACTGGCGTCCATCATGGGTGGGCGGGCCGCCGCGTCGGGTGCGGGTGCAGTTTGTGCGAAAGTGGCAAAACCGGCGCTAGCCAGCAAGCCTGTCAGGACGAGGGATTTAAAACCGGATTTCATGGGACTTCCTTTTATGCCTGACGCAGGAATTGCGACCAGATTGGGGTCAGTGTGCCCGCCGCGTGTATCTGGCGGATTAGCGTGCGCATAAGGCTTTGTAAAGTTAAGGGAAAAGTGGCCCCCACACTCCGCCGCTGCGCGGGTCGTTGCACCGACAATGGAGCCCTTGCGAGATTTTTTAAATTGGTAAAGGCAAACACGTGTTCAAGAATTTGATGATTTACCGTCTGGTCGCGGGCTGGCCCACAGAGCTGGCCGCGCTGGACGAGGTATTGGGGAAAGCGCAGTTTGTGGAGTGCGGCGCGTCACAGGAAAAGTCGGTGGGTTGGGTCGAGCCGCGTGGCCATGCCCACGGCCCCATGGTCGAAGTGATCGGCGGCCAGTGGCTGCTCAAGCTGATGATGGAAGTCAAGGTGGTGCCGGGCTCGGTCGTCAAGCGGAAGGTGCAAGACCAGCTCGACCATATCGAGGCCACCACCGGCCGTAAGCCGGGCAAAAAAGAAAAGCGCGAGATCAGTGAAGACGCGCGTTTGGCCCTGTTGCCCATGGCATTCAGCAAACAGTCCAGCGTGCAGGTGTGGGTGGATCCCGGTGCCGGCTTTCTGTTGACCGACGCTGGCAGTCAGGCCAAGGCGGATGAAGTGATGACCTGGCTGATCAAGGCGGTGGATGGTTTGGTAGTGCAATTGGTGAACACACAGACTTCACCCGCATCCGCCATGTCAGGCTGGTTGTCTACCAAGGAGCCGCCCCAGTCCTTCAGCGTGGACCGCGAATGTGAACTCAAAGCGGCGGACGAATCGCGTGCCGTGGTGCGCTACACGCGCCATGCGCTGGATACCGATGAGGTCAGCCAGCACATTGCCATGGGCAAGTTGCCTACCCGCCTGGCGCTGACTTGGAGCGACCGCGTGTCCTTTGTGCTGACCGAGTCCCTACAACTCAAAAAGATCGCCTTTTTGGAATCGGTTTTTGAAGGTGCCGCTGCCAGCCCGGCAGACGGAAAGGACGATAATTTTGATGCCGATGTTGCGATCGCCACCGGTGAGCTCAGGAAGCTGATTCCCGATTTGCTCGACGCCCTGGGTGGCGAGATGCTGGCCGCTTAGCGGCGGTAATAATCGCTGTAATAACCCCGGTGATGGCCATGGTCATGGCGGTGTTCTTCGCGCCAGTAACCGCGTGGTGGCGGCGCTTCCCATGTGTAGACCGCAGGTTGGTAATAGGTCACCGGTTGCACCACGCGGTATTGTGGCTGGGGTGCCTGGTAAACAACCACAGGCGGTTGGTAGTACGCTGGGGGTTGTTGCTGGTAATAGGGCGTAGCAGGGTACGGGTTGGGCGCGTAATTCGGCGCATAACTTGGCGCATAGTAGCGCTGATTGGCTAGGCTTGCGCCCACCAGACCGCCCGCGCCCGCGCCCAAAATCGCGCCGTTGCGGCCACCGACGGAATTTCCAATGACCGCTCCGGTAACGGCTCCGACACCGGCACCTAAAACAGTCTGAAATTCATCCGCATGGGCCAACGGGGCCAGACCAGTGAGGCTGCCCGCCAGCAGTGCAAGAGTCAAAACACGTGGTGTGTACATGGCGTTGTGTGGACCGTGGCCCGTACCGCTAAATGTAGCGATTTGTCATCTTATAACGGCCCTATGCTGCCAGCCGATGACGCCGTTAACAAGCTTTTACACATTGAAAAAAGTGGGCCAAGCCCTCGTGAAACATGCGTATGTCGCTATAAAAAACGTAGCACTGCATTGAGCAGCCTTGAACAACCCTTGCGTGCCTGTCAACCCGCAAGTACTACATAACCCTCTTCCGCAATGGCCTGCGCCAGAGTCTCCCGGCTTTGCGTAGACTCCACTTGCACCCTGTCCTGCGCGCGGTCAATCTGCACTTGGGCTTGCGGGTCCAATTGCTGCAGCGCGCGCGTGACGGCCTTCTCGCAATGGCCGCAGGTCATTCCGGTAACAGTAAATATCTGGTTCATAAACAAAATCCTCGGGCAAAAGCCGTTAATACAAGAGCATAGTCTGCACCTTGCCACGGTGGCAAAGTCAAGCCACCCCGCGCTGCCCTTGCTGGGTTCAAGGCATTCCTTGACCTTGCTGTCGTAGGAAGCCTTAGCCTTAAAATCATGAGCCCACCATTGAACACCCCATCTTCACAACTCGCGCTGGACATTGGCATTGGCGGTATGACCTGCGCCTCTTGCGTGAGCCGTGTCGAACGTGCCTTGAAAAAGGTGGCTGGCGTGCTGGATGCTACCGTCAACCTGGCCACCGAATCCGCGCGCATCGCCTATACCGGCGACGCACAAATGCCCGCGCGCCTGCGGCGGGCCGTGCGCGATGCGGGCTACGAGCCGCGCACCCCGGCTCAGATGGATGCTGCGGACAAGCTATCACCGTGGGCTGGCTTGGGCCCTGTGTTGATCGGCGCACTGCTTAGCGCACCGCTGGCATTGCCCATGGTGGGTGAGCTGGCAGGCCAACATTGGATGCTGCCGGCGTGGCTGCAGTTTGCGCTGGCCACGCCGGTGCAGTTTGTGCTGGGCGCCCGCTTCTACAAAGCGGGCTGGCACGCGCTGAAGGCGCTCACCGGCAATATGGATTTGCTGGTGGCTATTGGCACCACAGCCGGTTGGGCGCTATCCGTCTGGCTTTGGCTCACTGCATCTGATGCGGCTATGGTGCACCTGTATTTCGAAGGCTCGGCGATTGTCATCACGCTGGTCCTGCTGGGCAAATGGCTGGAGGCACGCGCCAAGCGCCAGACCACATCGGCCATCCGTGCCCTGCATGCACTGCAGCCGGATACCGCGCACTTGGTAGGGCGTGAGGGTGAAATCGATGTGCCGGTCGCGGATGTATTGGTCGGAGACCGCCTGGTCATCAAACCCGGTGAACGTTTCCCGGTGGACGGCACACTGGTGGAGGGCCAAACACAGGTCGACGAATCCATGCTGACCGGCGAGCTCTTGCCCGTGCACAAAGACGCAGGTGCCAATTTGACCGGCGGCTCCATCAATGGCGAGGGCCGCGTGGTGCTGCAAGTCACCGCCGTGGGGCTGGACACGGTCTTGTCCCACATCACCCGTCTGGTCGAAGACGCACAAGCCGCCAAGGCGCCCATACAGCGCCTGGTTGACAAGGTCAGTGCCGTGTTTGTACCCGTGGTGCTGGTACTGGCCGTGGCCACCCTGCTGGCGTGGTGGCTCACCGGACACCCGTTTGAGATAGCGGTCATCCATTCCGTCGCGGTGCTGGTCATTGCCTGCCCTTGCGCTCTTGGGCTGGCCACGCCCGCCGCCATCATGGCCGGCACCGGCGTGGCCGCCAAATACGGCATCCTGATCAAAGATGCGCAAGCCTTGGAAATGGCGCACAAGGTTGATGTGGTGGCCTTTGATAAAACCGGCACGCTGACCATGGGCCAACCCCGCCTGACTACCCTGTCAGTTGCAGATGGGGAAACGGCCGCAGACGAAATTTTGCGCGTCGCCGCCAGTTTGCAAAGTGGCAGCGAACACCCTTTAGCCCGTGCCGTAGTAGCAGCCGCCACTGAAAAGGGCTTGAACATTTCAGCACCCACAGCACTGCAGGCGGTGCCCGGCAAAGGCAGCATCGGCGTACTGACGCAGCAAACCTATTGCATCGGCAGCCTGCGCTGGATGAAAGACCTGGGCGCGCCCCTGGATGCGCTCCAAGCGCAGGCCGACGCCCTCCAAGCCCAAGGTGCCACGTTATCGGCCATTGCCCAGCGTGTGGACGGTGCATCTGGTCCCGCAAGCTACGTGTTGTTGGCGCT
>NZ_JANXUQ010000096.1 GCF_025356155.1 Rhodoferax sp.
CCAGCGGTTTGGCGTGCCGCTGGCACAGATCGAGGTGACGGCCATGCTGGGCGTCAACGACGTCGTCGAGAACGTGTTCACGCCCGAAGACGCCACCGCCCTGGCGCGCTTTGTGCGGCAGCAGAAGCTGGGCGGCCTGCATTTTTGGTCGCTGGACCGCGACATGCCCTGCCCCGGTGGTGCAACTGTTGTGTCACCCAGTTGTAGCAGCCTCAACACGCATACCGCACTGGCCTTTTCAAGGGCCTTTGCCGAAGGCCTGCGCTAAGCTGAGGGCATGCCAGCCTACTCTCACATCCAGCCCTTGACATATGCGGGCCACGCCTGCCTGCAACTCGCTACCCGGCACGGCACTGCCATCGTCGCACTGCACGGCGCACAACTGTTGTCGTGGATCCCCCATGGTCACCGGGATGTGTTGTGGCTGTCGCCCATCTCACGCCCCGCACCGGCGGCCATACGCGGCGGTGTACCCATCTGCTGGCCCTGGTTTGGCAAGCAGGGCATGCCCGAGGGCGCCATGCAACACGGGCCAGTACGCAACCGCACGTGGAAGGTGGTCAGCATCCAGGCCGATAGCCCTGCTGGCATCAGTCTGACGCTGGCGCCTTGCCGCGCCACGGCGCCCGACGACGCTTTGGCGCGCTATGCCGCCCATCTCCCGCTGACCCTGCAAATAGACCTTGCAGAGACCCTGGTGCAGACACTGGAAACACGCAACACAGGTTCAGAGACCTTTGCATTGACGCAGGCCCTGCACAGCTACTTTGCGGTGCACGACGCCACCGAGGTGCAAGTCCCGGAAATGGCGGGCTTGCGCTACGACGACAAGTTATCGGGTGTCGCGCAGCAGGTTCAACAAGGGCCCTTCGCGCTAGACCAGGCGTGCGACCGCGTCTACCACCACCACATGGCAGAACCCACCCACCACTTCACGCTGGAAGACCGGGCCTGGCAACGCCGCGTTCACATTACGACAGGGGGTAGCCAGTCGCTGGTGGTGTGGAACCCCGGGCAGGAGCAAGCCCGCGCGATGGCGGACGTACCCGATGCGGCGTGGAGCGACTTCCTGTGCCTGGAGGTCGCCAACGCAGGAGCGGACGTTGTCACGCTGCAACCTGGCGCGCAACATCGGCTGACCCAGGCGCTCGGCGTCGAGAACTGGAAGAACTAGCCCCCACGCTTGCCACTGCGTGTGCTGCGCTGCCCCCGACCCCAACACTTGCTTGCCTGGGGGGCTATCATCCCGGCGGTAGTCATCCGCATGGGGCGGGCGCGGAAGGTGGTCTGGGCATGAAAACTTCAAAAATTCTCCTTCTGGCTGGCATAGCCGCGCTGGTGGGCGTTTTTTTTGCTGCTGATCTGGGGCGCTTTTTGAGCCTGGACTACCTGAAAGCCAGCCAGTCAAACATGGCTGCGCTGTATGCCCAAAACCCGTGGGGGGTGCGCGGCGCCTATTTTTTCACCTATGTGGCCGTTGCGGCTTTGTCACTGCCGGGCGCGGCCGTGCTCACGCTGGCCGGTGGCGCGGTATTCGGCTTCGGGTGGGGCTTGCTGCTGGTGTCGTTTGCGTCCAGCCTGGGCGCGACGCTGGCGCTTCTAACCGCCCGCTATGCCTTGCGTGACAGAATGCAGGCGCGTTTTGGCGTCCGCCTGCGCGCTATCAACCGGGGCGTCGAGCGCGACGGTATTTTTTACCTGGTCGGCCTGCGCCTGGTGCCGCTGATCCCTTTTGTCGTCGTCAACCTCGCGATGGGGTTGACCGGCATGCGGATATGGACCTTCTACTGGGTCAGCCAACTGGGCATGCTCGCCGGTACCGCTGTGTATGTGAATGCAGGCACACAGCTGGGGCGCATCCAGTCCCCCGCCGATGTGCTGAGCCCGGGCTTGCTGGGGTCGTTTGCGTTGCTAGGGGTCTTTCCATTGCTGGCACGCAAGCTGATGGACGCCGCGCAGCGGCGCAAGGTCTACGCGCGCTGGAAGGCAGTGCGGCCCAAAACCTTTGACCGCAACCTCGTAGTCATTGGCGGGGGCGCAGGTGGCCTGGTGTCGGCCTACATTGCAGCCGCCGTCAAAGCCCGGGTGACGCTGGTGGAAGCACACCAGATGGGCGGCGATTGCCTCAACTATGGCTGCGTGCCCAGCAAGGCGCTGATTCGCAGCGCTAAGCTTGCGCACCAGATGCGCCACGGCGGGCTGTACGGCCTGCAGAACACCGAGCCCCGCTTCGATTTCAAAGCCATCATGCGACGCGTGCACGAGGTAGTTGCTGCCATTGCACCGCACGACAGTGTGGAGCGCTATGCCGCCATGGGCGTAGACGTTGTGCAGGGCTATGCCACCATCACCAATCCCTGGACGGTAGAGATTGCGCTGAGCGGTGGCGGCAGACAGGTGCTGACCACCCGCAGCATCGTCATCGCCGCGGGTGCCCAGCCCCTGGTGCCGCCGCTCCCGGGTTTGGAGGACGTAGGCTATGTCACCAGCGACACGCTGTGGGAGCGCTTTGCGCAGCTTGACGAAGTGCCTGCACGTCTGGTGGTGCTGGGCGGCGGCCCCATCGGTTGCGAACTGGCTCAGGCCTTTGCGCGTCTGGGCTCTGTGGTAACGCAAGTGGAGAAGGCGCCGCGCATCCTGCTGCGCGAAGATGCCGAGGTCTCGACCATCGCCACCGCCGCATTGCGCGCCGATGGGGTGCAGGTGATGACCGGCACCACCGCAGTGCGCTGCGAGCAACACGCCGGTGCCGATGCAACCATCAAGACCCTGGTCGTGGACCATGGCGGCGTGGAGCAGCGCATCGTGTTTGACCAATTGCTGTGCGCTGTGGGCCGTGTGGCGCGGCTGAGCGGTTACGGCCTGGAAGCGCTGGGCATCCCCACCGATGCAACGGTGCCAACCAATGAATACCTGCAGACTATCTACCCCAATATCTACGCGGCGGGCGATGTGGCAGGGCCGCTCCAGTTCACACACACAGCAGCGCACCAAGCCTGGTACGCCAGTGTCAACGCGCTATTTGGTGATTTGAAGAAATTCAAGGCCGACTACACAGCCATACCCCAGGCCACATTCATCGACCCGGAAGTGGCACGCGTGGGCTTGAACGAACAAGAGGCGCAGGAACAGCACATCGCGTTTGAGGTGACCACATTCGATATCGACGACCTGGATCGCCAGATCTGCGACACCGGTGCAAGCAGCCAGACGCATGGCTTTGTGAAGGTGCTGACCGTCCCCGGCCAGGACCGCATCCTGGGCGCTACCATCGTGGGAAACCACGCTGCGGATCTGCTGGCCGAGTATGTGCTGGCGATGCAACACGGCCTGGGCCTGAGCAAGATCCTGGCCACCGTGCACACCTACCCCACGCTGGCCGAAGCGAACAAGTACGCCGCCGGGACATGGAAGCGCGCGCACCCGCCAGTCGCCCTGCTGGAATGGGCGCAAAGGTTCCATGCCTGGCGCAGAGGTTAAACATGCAAACCCTTGATCGCGAACCATTCGCTATATTTGTGATAGCAACATCCGTAACATTGGCGAGGGCTAGCGCTGTTTTTTTCATATGCCTCCCTGGAATTGCGATGGCCGAGGAGGTGCCGGTCACGACGGCTGCCACCGCCTTGCACGCATTCTCCGGCGCCGCTGAGGGCCCGCCCCCGTCACCCTGGCGTGTGGTCGGCCTGCCCGGCAACGCCAAAAAGCCATTGACCCAGTTCGACATCGTCCAACTGGGCGCAGAGCGCGTTCTGCGCGTGCACGCCGACCACTCTTATGCCAACCTGACCCACGCACTGGGGCCCCATACCACTGGTCACATACTGCACTGGCGCTGGCGGCTGGACCAGCCGATTGCAAGCGCGGACCTGCACACCAAGGGCGGCGACGATACGCCGATCAAGGTCTGCGCGCTGTTCGACCTGCCGTTGGACCACTTGGGCTTTGTCGATCGCAACCTGCTGCGCCTGGCCCGTAGTGCCAGTGGCGAACACTTGCCCGGCGCCACGCTGTGTTACGTGTGGGACCAGAAGCTGGCCACGGGTACCGAGCTACCCAATGCATTCACCAAACGCATGCGCTACCTGGTGCTGGACTCGGCCAACAGCCCGCTGCACCAATGGGTATCGCACGCCCGAGATTTGCATGCCGATTTTCTGCAAAGCTTTGGCACCGAGAGCAGCACCGTGCCGCCGCTGCTGGCCATCGTCGTGGGTGCGGATGCCGACAATACGGGCGAGAGCAGTCTGGCCTATGTGGGTGACGTGTCGCTCGTGGAACAATAGCCGCCCTATGACTGCCCCCACCAGCCAACCCACCGCCCCCTCGCAAAAAACCCAACAACTGGTGCTCTTGGGTGCCGGCCATGCCCATGTGCAGGTGCTGGCCCAACTCGCAGCCCAGCCCTTGCCAGGCACTGTGGTCACACTGGTTAGCCCCAACCAGCGCTTGGTGTATTCGGGCATGGTGCCGGGTTTTGTCGCTGGCCACTACCCGTTGGACAGTTGCGTGATACCGCTGGAGCCCCTGGTTCAGCGCAGCGGCATCCGTTGGATAGAGCGCAGCGCCGTGGGTTTGGACATGCAAAAGCAGTTGATACAACTGGATGACGGCGGCACCCTGCCGTTTGACTGGCTGTCGGTCAACACCGGCCCGGTGCAAGACCGCGAGAGGATAGAGCGCGACTTGCCCGGCGCTCGCGAGCACGGCTTGTTTGTTCGCCCTATGGACGCCTTCAGCAGCTTGTGGCCGCGCGTGGTTGAGATGGGCGAGGCACGCGCTTTGCGCATCGCCGTAGTCGGTGCCGGTGCTGGTGGCATCGAACTGGCCCTGGCCGCGCGCCACCGTCTGCCCAATGCGGCGGTCACTCTGGTTTGCGGCAAGGAGCCTCCAGGCGCGGTGTATACCGCCAAGTTCCAACAACGCCTGCTGGCCGTGTTGAAGAAACACAAGGTAACGGTATTGCAAGACATGGCCGTATCCTTGACGGCAGGTTCGGTGCAACTGGGCTGCGGTGCCGATTTGGCCTGTGATGTGCCCGTATTGGCCTTAGGCGCACAGGCGCCACAGTGGCTGGCAGGCAGCGGCTTGGCGCTGGACACAGAAGGCTTTTTGGCGGTGGACATGTACCAGCGCTCCACCAGCCACAGCCGCGTGTTTGCGGCCGGTGACGCCAGCACACGCATGGATCGCGCGTTGGCGCGTAGCGGCGTTTACGCAGTGCGGGCCGGAGAGGCATTGGCCCATAACTTGGCGGCTGCTGTGGCAGGTGCCGCACTCAAGCCCCACCAGCCGCCAGCGACCACCCTGAATTTGCTGTCGTGTGGGGGCCGGTATGCGGTTGCTTCCTGGGGTGGCTTTAGCACGCAGGGGTGGTGGGTGTGGTTGCTGAAGAACTGGATTGACCGGCGGTTTGTGGCGCGGTTTTCCCGGCCTTCTGTGTAGTCGCGTTTTGAGGCTCTTTGTGCGGCAATCGCGCAATACATCTTGCGCCTGACGGAAATATCCCTGTCAAACTAATTTTTCTCACTTGAGAATAATTCTCAGTTACACTTCAAACATCTCCTTCAGCAGGCCTCCGTCAGGTACCGGAATCAGCCTGCTGTGCGTTGGACTTACTGCAGCAGATTGACATCAATGAAATACAAGACGATTGTGGGCGCAACGCTGTTGTGCCTGTTGGGCACATCTTGGACCGCCGTGTTGGCTCAAGCCACCCCGGGTGGGGCGATCACGGTCTACAACGCGCAGCACGCCAGCCTGACCAAATCCTGGGTGGAAGGCTTCGAGCGCGAAACCGGCATCAAGGTCATCGTGCGCAATGGTGGCGATACAGAACTGGGTAATCAGTTGATACAGGAAGGCGCCAATACGCCCGCCGATGTCTTTCTGACCGAAAACTCGCCGGCCATGACGCTGGTGGAATCGGCTGGATTGCTGGCGCCGCTGAACCCCGCCACGCTGGCCCAGGTGCCCACACACTTGCGCTCCGGCACTGGGCAGTGGACAGGCATTGCCGCCCGCAGCACCGTGTTCATCTACAACAAGATCAAGATGAAGCCGGCACAAATGCCCAAGTCTCTGTTGGACCTGGCCGACCCCGCCTGGAAAGGCCGCTGGGCCGCCGCACCGGCGGGCGCCGATTTCCAGGCCATTGTCAGTGCGCTGCTGGAAATGAAGGGCGAAGCCGTCACGCTGAACTGGCTCAAGGGAATGAAGGAAAACGCCAAGACCTACAAGGGTAACGGCGTGGTGTTGAAGGCGGTCAATACCGGTGAGGTGGAGTCCGGCGTCATCTACCACTACTACCGCATCAGCGACCAGGCCAAGACCGGCGAAAACAGCAACAGCACCAGCATGTACTACTTCCGCAATGAAGATCCGGGCGCGTTCGTCAGCATCTCCGGCGGTGCTGTGTTGGCGGCCAGCAAACACAAGCCGGAAGCACAGGCCTTCATCCAATGGATCACCGGCAAGGGCGGGCAAGAGATTCTGCGAACCGGCAGCTCCTACGAATACGCGGTGGGTGTGGGCGCCGAGTCCAGCCCCAGGCTGGTGCCCATGGCTGACCTGCATGCGCCCAAGTTGGAACCGTCAAAGCTCAACGGCAAGAAGGTCGCGGACCTGATGACGCAAGCCGGGCTGCTGTAACGACCAAGGGTTCTCGTGCAGACAGTTCCCTCATTTGCGGCGGACATGGGCGCCGCAGTTGCAACACCGGTCACGGCGGCCATGCGCGAACCATCCAGACACCAGCACCCAAAATCGGTGGCTTCGCCATGGGTCATCGTGGTCGCCCTGCTGGTGACTGCGTGTGCGCTACTGCCGCTAGGTTTTGTCGTGTGGGTGGCCATACAGACCGGGTGGGATACGGTCTTCGCCTTGGTCTTTAGGCCACGCGTGGGTGAGCTGCTGGTTAACTCCGCGCTGTTGGTATGCTGCACCGTTCCAATCTGTGCCGTGCTGGCTACCGCACTGGCCTGGTTGACCGAACGCAGTGATTTGCCGGGCCACCGCCTGTGGTCGTGGCTGGCGATTGCACCACTGGCCGTGCCTGCCTTTGTGCAAAGTTACGCGTGGATCACGGTCACGCCCCGGCTTAGCGGCTTGGGTGGCGGTGTGCTGGTTTCCGTGTTCGCGTATTTCCCGTTTCTGTATTTGCCCGTTGCTGCGGCACTGCGGCGCCTGGACCCGAGTGTGGAAGACGCTGCAGCCGCGCTTGGATTACCGCCCCTACACGTATTTTTGCGCGTGGTCTTGCCGCAACTGCGCTTGGCCCTGTGTGGAGGCTCATTGCTGATCGGCTTGCACCTGCTGGCGGAGTATGGCCTGTATGTGATGATTCGCTTCGACACCTTCACCACGGCCATCGTTGACCAGTTCCAATCCAGCTACAACGGACCTGCCGCCAGCATGCTGGCCGGTGTATTGGCAGTTTGCTGCATGGCGCTGCTCGGCGGCGAGATGGTGGCCCGTGGAGACGAGCGGTATGCACGCGTAGGCTCCGGCGCACCGCGCATGCCCATCCGCCAACGTTTGGGTCGCGCCACATTACTTTGTTTGTTATTGCCTGTGTTGACCACGGCTTTGGCATTGGGCATACCGCTGGTGACGCTGGGCCGCTGGCTGTATATCGGCGGTGCGGCTGTCTGGAATGTGCCAGAAATGGCGGCAGCCATTGCACAAACGCTAGGCCTTGCTACCGGTGGGGCTTTGTTGACAACGCTGGTCGCTGTGCCGATGGCTTGGCTTTCTATCCGCTCACCCGGGCGCTTGCAGCGCCTGCTGGAAACCGGCAACTACGTCGTGGGCGCGTTGCCGGGTGTTGTCGTGGCGCTGGCCCTGGTGACCGTGACCGTGCGCTTACCGATCTACCAAACCGCCCTCACCGTTTTGCTGGCCTATGCCATTCTGTTCTTGCCGCGCGCCCTGGTCAGCCTGCGAGGCGGCATCTCACAGGCCCCCGTTGAGCTGGAGCAGGTGGCCCGCAGCCTCGGTAGCACACCCGCCGGGGCGCTGTGGTCTGTCACCTTGCGATTGGCGGCGCCCAGCGCGGCAGCTGGCATGGCCATGGTCTTTTTGGGTGTGACCAACGAATTGACCGCCACCCTGATGCTGGCGCCCAATGGCGTACAAACCCTTGCGACGAGTTTCTGGAGCTACAGCGGCGAGCTGGATTACGCAGCAGCAGCACCCTATGCCCTGCTGATGATCCTGCTGTCGCTACCCATGACATGGATGCTGCAAATGCAATCAAAACGAAGTGCGGGACGATGACCGACTACCTCAAGCTCAGCGGCATTGACAAGAGTTACGGCAACGCCCAGGTGCTGCATAGCATAGACCTGCAAGTGACGGCCGGCAGCCGCACCGCCATCGTTGGGCCATCGGGCTCCGGAAAAACCACACTGTTGCGCATCATCGCCGGGTTTGAAGCACCCAACGCGGGATCTCTGACCTTGGGCGGCAGCGTCTTGGCAGACGGTTCGCATGCGGTACCAGCACACCAGCGCGGTATAGGATTTGTGCCGCAAGAGGGCGCGCTGTTTCCGCACCTGAACGTAGCCGACAATATTGGCTTTGGCCTCCTGCGCAACGCATCGGACAGGCAAGCCCGCATCCACGAACTGATGGATATGGTCGCACTGGACCCTGCGTTATTGCGCGCACGACCGCACGAAATCTCCGGCGGCCAGCAACAGCGCGTGGCACTGGCGCGCGCACTGGCGCTACGCCCTAAATTAATACTGCTGGACGAGCCGTTCTCTGCACTGGATACCGGCCTGCGGGTCGCCACCCGCAAAGCGGTTGCGGAACTGCTGGGGCGTGCTGGCATCACCACCATTTTGGTCACCCATGATCAGGCTGAAGCGCTGTCATTTGCCGACACAGTCGCCGTCATGCGCGCCGGGCGCTTGGTGCAGGTGGGCGCCGCCAAAGAGGTATACCAACGCCCGGTCGATGCAGACACCGCCGCCTTTCTGGGTGACGCCATCATCTTGCCCGCCTCTGTGGCGAACGGCAGAGCACACTGCGAACTTGGCCACATCACTGTGGACGACACCCTGCTGACGGGACTACAGCACATCGTGCTGCGCCCGGAGCAACTGTCGATTGTTGTTGAAAGTTCACAGCGCGGAGCTGACAGGGGCTGCGCCACCTCCCACGGCGTGGTCACCCACCTGGATTTTCTGGGCAGCACCTGCGATTTGCAAATTACTGTGGCGGCAGCGGGTGCTTCGCTGCCTGTGGCGCTCGGTGCGGCGCAATCTGGGCGTTCCATCTCGGTAAATGCTCCCACCAATCCGGACATTGGTGTGGGATCACAGGTTCGCATAACTGTCACCGGGTCTGCCCACGTATTACGCACGCCCTAAGCAAAACCCTGGCAATCATTGAGGATATTGCGAATACGAGCAATTCGCATTTATAATCAAAAATCGCTAACCGATCATTTAAATAACCCCGCCATGATTGTTTGTGTCTGCAAACGCATTTCTGACCGAGAGATTGCCCGCCACGTGCGTGCGGGCATGGGCTTTGACGATATCCAGTTTGAGCTGGGTGTTGCCACGCAATGTGGCAAGTGCGAAGAATGTGCCCGAGACGTCGTGGCGCAATGCAATAGTGCGCACCCGGTTGCCGCGTTGCGCCGCGAATCGCAGCCAATCGTGATGCACGGGCGCTTGTCCGCCATCCACGCCTAGTCTTAGCTAACCGCGCCCATCTGACTTTGCAGGTAGTTCTGTAGGCCAACCTTGTCGATCAGTTCGATTTGGGTCTCCAGAAAATCAATGTGCTCTTCGGTATCGTCCAGAATGCCTTGCAGCAAATCGCGTGATCCATAGTCGCGGACCGATTCGCAGTGTGCAATACCCGCTTTGATAGTGGCCTGAGCGCCCTGCTCGCTTTGCAAATCACACGCCAAAACCTCCGGCACGTTTTCACCCACCAATAGTTTGGACAGGTCTTGCAAGTTGGGCAAGCCGTCGAGCATGAAGATGCGGTCCATCAGCTTGTCGGCGTGTTTCATCTCACCGATGGATTCTTCGTATTCCTTCTTCGCCAGCTTATCCAGCCCCCAGTGCTTGAGCATGCGGTAGTGCAGGAAATATTGGTTGATGGCTGTCAGCTCGTTTTTCAACTGTGCTTGCAGATGCACGATTACTTGCGCGTCACCCTTCATGGGATTCTCCTTGGATTCAAATAACAACCGCCTATTCTCTCCGCCCTTCAACCAATATCCAAGGGATCACGGCCAAATACCCATGGGCGAGCGGTCTGCTTGCGTATGAGGTTGATAGGTGTTCGCGTTTTGACGCTTCAGCAGTATCCGACCGTGATGTGCGATTTACACTGCCAAAAAACGTTTCAAGTTTTAAGAACCCGACAGGAACTCCCATGTTCAAGATTTACGGTACCGATGCGCACAACCAAATCCACGCACAGGAAACTTCGGATCTGGTTGCCGCTTTGCAGATCAGCAAAGAGATGCGTGACGCCGGCGACACGTTTGTCACGATGGCCAGCGAAAACCCCCAGCATGTCGGCAAACCCGGCGTTGACACTGTTGCGGATGGAAAGACGCCCGATGGCCATGACTACGACTGGTCCAAGGCCGGCCGCGCAGGCAAGCCGCGCGCCGGTGACCGTGTGATCACCAAAAAAGACTTTTAGCGGAAGGCAAACCACGCGCTGCGGGCGGGATTTTCAATTCCGCAAATATCCGCTCATTCCCTCATGGACTTGAAAACATCCGAAATGCCCTTATCATTAGCACTCGTCGATACTGAGTGCTAACACCCTCTGAATCGCAAGTTAATGAGTGCCAACTTCCTGAAGTTTGTACGAGTTTGTGACCGAAATTGTTTTAAAACCTAGGAGATTCCCCATGAAATTGCGTCCTTTGGCAGACCGCGTGATTGTTAAACGCGTCGAAAACGAGACCAAGACCGCTTCCGGCATCGTGATCCCTGACAGCGCCGCAGAAAAGCCTGATCAAGGTGAAGTCTTGGCCGTTGGCCCAGGCAAGAAGAACGACAAGGGTGACCTGATTGCCATGAACGTCAAGGTCGGTGACCGTGTCTTGTTCGGCAAGTACAGCGGCCAGACCGTCAAGGTTGCAGGCGACGAGCTGTTGGTCATGAAGGAAGACGACCTCTTTGCCGTCGTCGAAAAGTAATTCAAGTCACTATCAAATTAATAGCTAGTCACGTAATGTTTACGCGGGCTAGCGGTTCATTTCACTAATTAGGAGCCCATCATGGCAGCAAAAGACGTAATTTTCGGCGGCGAAGCCCGCGCACGCATGGTTGAAGGCGTGAACATTTTGGCCAACGCGGTCAAGGTCACCCTGGGCCCCAAGGGCCGTAACGTGGTTCTGGAGCGCTCGTTCGGCGCCCCCACCGTGACCAAGGACGGTGTGTCCGTGGCCAAGGAAATCGAACTCAAAGATAAGCTGCAAAACATGGGTGCGCAGATGGTCAAGGAAGTTGCTTCCAAGACATCCGACATCGCTGGCGACGGTACCACCACTGCTACCGTGCTGGCACAGGCCATCGTGCACGAAGGCATGAAGTATGTGGCCGCAGGCATGAACCCCATGGACCTGAAGCGCGGTATCGACAAGGCCGTGTCGGCCCTGGTTGCTGAGCTGAAGAAGTCTTCCAAGGCTACGACCACGTCCAAGGAAATCGCGCAAGTCGGTTCCATCTCCGCCAACAGCGACGAGACCATCGGCAAGATCATTGCGGACGCAATGGACAAGGTCGGCAAAGAAGGCGTGATCACCGTGGAAGACGGCAAATCGCTGGAATCCGAACTCGAAGTGGTTGAAGGCATGCAATTCGACCGCGGCTACCTGTCGCCCTACTTCATCAACAACCCAGAAAAGCAAGCCGCTTTGCTGGACAATCCGTTTGTGCTGTTGTTCGACAAGAAGATCAGCAACATCCGTGACTTGCTGCCTACGCTGGAACAAGTCGCCAAGGCTGGCCGTCCTTTGTTGATCATTGCTGAAGATGTCGATGGCGAAGCCCTGGCAACTCTGGTGGTGAACACATTGCGCGGCATCCTGAAGGTTGTGGCTGTCAAGGCTCCTGGTTTCGGCGACCGTCGCAAGGCCATGTTGGAAGACATCGCCATCTTGACCGGTGGCAAGGTCATTGCTGAAGAAATCGGCCTGTCGCTGGAAAAAGTGACTCTGGCGGATCTGGGTTCTGCCAAGCGCATCGAAGTCAGCAAAGAAAACACCATCATCATCGACGGTGCTGGTGCTGCTGCCGACATCGAAGCCCGCGTCAAACAAGTTCGCGTGCAAATCGAAGAAGCGACAAGCGACTACGACCGTGAAAAGCTCCAAGAGCGCGTGGCCAAGCTGGCTGGCGGTGTTGCCGTGATCAAGGTTGGCGCTGCCACCGAAGTCGAAATGAAGGAAAAGAAAGCCCGTGTTGAAGACGCGCTGCACGCAACCCGCGCTGCAGTCGAAGAAGGCATTGTGGCTGGTGGCGGTGTTGCACTGTTGCGCGCCAAGCAAACTGCTGGTGTGGTCAAGGGCGACAACGCTGACCAAGAAGCCGGTATCAAGCTGGTGATGAAAGCGATCGAAGCGCCTTTGCGCGAAATCGTGTTCAACGGCGGCGGTGAAGCGTCTGTGGTGGTGGCAGCTGTGTTGGCCGGCAAGGGCAACTACGGCTTCAACGCTGCAAACGAAACCTACGGCGACATGATCGAAATGGGTATCCTGGACCCCACCAAGGTGACACGCACAGCCCTGCAAAACGCAGCGTCTGTCGCATCGTTGATGTTGACCACCGAGTGCATGGTCTCCGAGTCCCCCAAGGCGGAATCCGCTGGCGGCGGCGGTGATATGGGTGGAATGGGCGGCATGGGTGGAATGGGCGGCATGGGCATGTAAAAGGCTCCTTGCCTGGCGACCTACGGCGTCGTTGTTTGGGCTTGCGGTACCGCAGGTACTGTCAGCGCCCAAACGCCTAGCTGTAGATCACCATGCTGCGTCGAGTTGCGTTATCGCTCTCGACGTGAAGACAACAAAAAACCCGCCAGGTGCGAATCTGGCGGGTTTTTTGTTGTCTGCCCTATCTCCCAGATACTACAGTTTTCATAGCTACATCTTCATATTTCACGAGGGCTGCAGGCCGATTCGTTAAAAATTTACCCTTGAAAAGCCCTTAAAAACCCAAATTGGGTAAAAATATGGCTTTCCAGCTGCTCGGCGGATTCAAACTGCACGGCACGCCAGCCCTGGGCGCGGGCGGCCAGCACGTTGGGCAGCAAGTCATCGATGAACAGCGTGTGTGCGGGCTCCAGCGCGTAGCGGGATTGCAGCAACTGGTAAATGGTGGGGTTGGGCTTGATGTGCAACACGTCACCCGAGAAGATGCCGCCGTCAAACCACTGCAGGAAGGCGTGGCGCCGCTCCAGCGCGCGGGCGTAGGGCTCAGGCATGTTGGACAAGTAATACAGGCGTAAATCGGGGTGCTGGCGGCGCAACGCGTGCAGTTGCTGCAGCAGGGCCACCGTCTGCGGAATCGGCTGCAGGCGTTCGCCGATGTGCGCGACCAGCTCGTGTAACACCTGGGCATCCAGCCCCAGGCGTTCGGACGTGCGGGTGATCAGCACATCCATGGCCAGCGTGCCCTGGTCAAAGCTGTTCCAGTCTGCGTGGGCAAACATCGTGTGCGCCAGCGCAGCGGCTGCTTCGGGTGTGCCTGCGCGCTGTGGAAAGGTTTGGGCCAGCAAATCGGCGGGCTTCCAGGTGAATAGCACGGCACCGAAATCAAATACAAAGTTCATGCCGCAGCTCGCAACCCACAGCGTGCAGGGGCCTTGCGGCGGGCGATTTTTGGGCGTTTGACAGCATGAGCCCCACGCAAGGCCTCTGCATGCTGTGCGCGAACCACCACAGTACAAAAAATCATGACCGCAAAAGAGCCAAAAGCCCAGCAGTAGACCCATCCAGCCCCGCAGCATCGCCACTCAACAACCGAGCCTCCACATCCTTGGCCAACACCTTGCCCAGCTCCACCCCCCACTGGTCAAAACTGTTGATGCCCCAAACAGAGCCGCTGACAAACACCCGGTGCTCCTGCAAGGCAATCAGGGAACCCAAAGTAGTCGGCGTCAACTCATCCAGCAGCAAGAAAGTGCTGGGCCGGTTGCCCGGAAAATTCTTGTGCCCTCCGGCGTCTTGCTTGCCAACCATCAGCGCCTGTGCCTGCGCCAGCCCATTGGCCAGCAACAGCGTCTGATGCCCATCCAACGCATGCCGCGCCTTCTTGACCGCGACAAACTCCACCGGAACCACATCGGTCCCCTGGTGCAGCATTTGGAAGTAGGCGTGCTGGCCATTGGTGCCGGGCTCGCCCCACAGCGCGGATGATGTGGCGAACGGCAGGGCCTCGCCCGACGCATCCACCTGCTTGCCATTGCTCTCCATCTCCAACTGCTGCAAATACGCCGGATAACGTTTGAGCGCACTGTGGTACGGCGCGATGCTGCGGCTGGTGAAGCCATGGAAGTTGCGGTACCAGACGTCGAGCAGCCCCAGCCGCATCGGCAGATTGCTCGCCAATGGTGCCGTGCGGAAGTGCTCGTCCATGTCATGCGCACCCGCCAGAAACTCGCGAAATCCTTGGGGACCAATCGCAATCGCCAGCGGCAGGCCGATGGCGGACCACAGCGAATAACGCCCACCGACCCAATCCCAAAAACCAAAGGTTGTGCTGATGCCAAAGGCCTTGGCCGCTTCCACATTGGTGGTCAGCGCCGCGAAGTGCCGCGCCGTGTCCGTGCCGCCCTGCGCAGCAAACCAGGCCTTGGCCGAGCGGGCGTTGGTCATGGTCTCTATCGTCGTGAAGGTCTTGCTGGCAATCAAAAATAGCGTGCTCTCGGGCTTGAGTTTCTTCAGCACCGCGTCTAACTCATGGCCATCGACGTTGGACACAAAGTGGAATCGCTTGCCCGGAATGGAAAATGCATCCAGTGCCAACACCGCCATTTGCGGACCTAGATCGGAGCCACCAATGCCGATGTTGACCACGTCGGTGATGGCGGTATCGTCCCGCACGGTCTGGGCATAGGCCAGCATCGCATCCAGCGTGGCGTGCACTTGGGTCAATTCAGTTGTTATGTTTTTAATAGCGTCATTGTCAGCACCTGCAAGGGCTAGAGGCGGATTTCTCAAAAGCCAATGCATCACCGCACGGTTTTCGGTGCTGTTGATGGCCTCGCCGGCGAACATGGCGTCGCGGTGTGCTTCCACACCGCATTCGCGCGCCAGGTTCTGCAACAGGGCTTCGGAGTCCGCGTCGAGCAAATTCTTGGACAGGTCGGCAAACACATGCGGCGCGGATTGGCTGAAGCGTGCAAACCGTTGGGGGTCGCTGGCAAAGGCTTGGCGCAGGTCCAGCGCGCTTGCGCCGTTGGCGAATGCGGCTTGGAGCGCGCCCCAGGTGGTGGTACGGTCACAACGGGTACGGGTCATCGGGTCACCTGAATATGTTGAGACGGCGCGCAGACGCTACTCTGCAAGGTCTTTAAAGATTGTGCGGTGTTGTGCGCCGCTCAAGCGGCCAGCAGCAATTGGTCGAGCTTGACGGCGTCCACGCAAAACGCGCGTATGCCTTCGGCCAGCTTCTCGGTCGCCATTGCGTCTTCGTTCAACGCGAAGCGGAAGCCCGCCTCGTCAAAGTGCAAGTGTTGCAGGTCGAGCTGCTGGGCGTGGGTGGCGTCCAATGCGCGCTCCAGCGGTGTGTGGGTAGCGGCGAGCGTGGCTAGTAGATCGGGGCTGATGGTCAGCAGGTCGCAACCGGCAAGGGACGTGATCTGGCCCACGTTGCGAAAGCTCGCGCCCATGACTTCGGTGGCAATGCCGTACTTCTTGTAGTAGTTGTAGATCTGCGTGACCGACTGCACGCCGGGGTCGTTGGCATTGGCGCGGTCTGCCTCAACCCAGTTGGCACCAGCAGACTTTTTGTACCAGTCATAAATACGGCCGACAAAGGGCGAGATCAGCTGCACCTTGGCCTGGCCGCACGCCACGGCCTGACAGAACGAGAACAACAACGTCAGGTTGGTGTGGATACCTCTGCGTTCCAGTTGCTCGGCGGCCTGAATGCCTTCCCAAGTGGCGGCAACCTTGATCAGCACGCGGTCGATGGGGATGCCATGGGCCTGGTAGAGCTCGATGAGGCGTTCGCCGCGCGCAACAGTGGCGTTGGTGTCAAAACTCAGGCGAGCATCGACTTCGGTGGACACGCGGCCGGGGATGATGGACAAAATTTCACAACCAAAACGCACCAGCAGGCGGTCCATGATTTCGTCGAGCGGTCGGCTGCGGAACTGGGCTACCGCGTCCTTGAGCAAGGGAGCGTAATCCGGCTTTTGCACGGCCTTGAGGATTAGCGAGGGGTTGGTGGTGGCGTCTTGCGGCTGAAAGGCGCCCAGTTGCTTGAAGTCGCCGGTGTCGGCCACGACCGTGGTGAATTGTTTGAGTGCGTCGAGTTGATTCATATATTGAATTATCCGTGAAACAAAGTTACATTACCGTGTCTTCTTTCATGTAACTCCAAAATTTCTATGAGCTTTGATCTTGTCTTGTTCGGTGGCACGGGTGATCTGGCCTGGCGCAAACTCATGCCGGCGCTGTTTCAGGCATTTCGCCATGGCTCTCTGCCGGAGGGCGGACGCATCATAGGTGTTGGCCGTGATGACCTCAGTGCGGAGCAGTACAGAAGCCTGATCCAGTCGCGTTTTGACAAAGTAGATCTGGCTAAACGCCCTAGCGCCGAAGAGTTTGCCCGGTTTGCGGCACTGCTGGAATTCGTCCGCATGGACCTCTCCAAGCCCGACGATTACGCACATCTGGCCAGCTCCCTGCAGGCCCGCAATGCGAATACGGTCGTGATGTACCTGGCCACGGCGCCCAACCTCTTCACCACCATCTGCGAACAGCTCGCCGCGGCCAAGCTGAACACGCCGTACACCCGCATCGTGCTGGAGAAACCGCTGGGCCATGACTTGGCATCCAACCGCACCATCAACCACACGGTGCGCCAGTTCTTTGAGGAAAAACAGGTTTTTCGCATCGACCACTACTTGGGCAAGCCCGCGGTGCAAAACCTGTTTGCGCTGCGCTTTGGCAATGCCTTGTTTGAGCCGCTGTGGCGGCGCGAGCATATTGCCAATATCCAGATCACCATTTCTGAAGACTTGGGTGTGGAAAAGCGCGGAGCCTTTTACGAGACCACTGGCGCACTGCGTGACATGGTGCAAAACCATGCGCTGCAATTGCTGTGTGCCATAGGCATGGAGCCGCCCATCAATTCGCATGCGGATGCCATTCGCGATGAGAAGCTCAAGGTCTTGCGGTCGCTGAAGCCATGGACCCAGGAGTCGTTGACACAAGACGTGGTGCGCGGGCAATACGCCAGCGGCAGCATTGATGGAGGGAAGGTGCCGGGTTACCGTGAGGAATTGGGCGTTAACCCGCAGAGCAATACAGAGACTTTCGTTGCGCTGCGCACCGAGATTGCCAACTGGCGCTGGGCCGGTGTGCCGTTCTACATCCGCACCGGCAAGCGCCTGGCCGGACGCGACGCGCATATCGTCGTCAACTTCCGGCCCACGCCGCACGCAATTTTCAATTCCCAAATTGGGGTGGCCAATAGTCTGGTCATCAACCTGCAGCCCAAGGACGGGTTGGAATTGCATCTGCTGGCACAGGGACAGAACAACCGCCAAGCCAAAGCGGGCACGGCCCCTGCGCTGGTGCCGGTGCAGTTGGATCTGGACTTTGACAAACGCTTTGGCTCTGAACGCGTAGGTGCGTATGAGCGCCTGCTGCTGGATGTGATTGACGGCCGCTTGAACTTGTTTGTGCGCAGCGACGAACAAGAGGAAGCCTGGCGCTGGGTCGAACCCATCATGAACCACTGGAACAGTGACGCCCAAGGCCCTCGCATGTACGCGGCCGGTAGTTGGGGGCCCAGTGCATCGAGTGCGATGATTGCCCGTGACGGTTATTGCTGGTCAGAAGAAAGCTAACCATGTTAGACCGCATCCAGGCCGCGCTGCCATCTCTGGCACCTGCGGAGCAACGCGTGGGCAAACTATGCCTGGCAGATCCGCGCGCCTTTGCCAAACTGCCCGTCAGCGTGTTGGCGGACCGTTCACATGTGAGCAAGCCCACGGTGGTGCGTTTTTGCCGCAGTGTGGGCTACGACGGACTGGCCGACTTCAAGCGTAAATTGGCCGGCACGGTGAACGAAGGCGTGCCTTTTATCCACCGCAGTGTGGACACCGATGACAAGACGTCGGACGTCATGGTCAAGGTCATCGACAACACGGTGGCCGCCTTTTTGAAGTACCGCAATGAGGCGAGCACGATAGCGCTGGAGAAAGCCGTGACCGCGCTGATGGCCGCGTACGAGGGCAGGCACCGCATACAGTTTTTTGGCGTGGGCAACTCCGGCGTCGTGGCGCAGGACGCGCAACACAAATTCTTCCGGCTCGGCGTCCACACGGTGTCTTTCAGCGACGGCCACATGCAGGTCATGAGCGCGTCCACGCTGGGCCCCGGCGACTGTGTAGTGGTCATCAGTAACTCGGGACGCACCCGTGACCTGATGGACGCATGCGATATCGCCCGCAAGAATGGCGCAACCACCATCGTCATCACGGCCAGCGGTTCGCCATTGGCCAGTGCTGGACACATACACCTTAGCGCCGACCACCCGGAGAGTTTCGACAAATACAGCCCCATGGTGTCACGCTTGCTGCACCTGATGATCATCGATATTTTGGCAACCTGCGTGGCGTTGCGAATCGGCGGCGACACGTTGCAGCCCCTGCTGCGCGAGATGAAGAGTAACTTGCGCAGCAAGCGCTACACCTGATAAACAATCGACCCAAAACAAAAACCCCCACTACGTTGCCGTAGTGGGGGTTTTTGACTTTTAAACCGTCAGCTGGCATAAGCCAGCATCTGATTAGAAGTTCATGCGGATGCCGATACCTGTGTAGTCAACGTCAGCAGCAGATTTCAGAGCGGCAGCGCCGCTAGCAATCTTGCCAGACTTGCCGTCACGACGGTAGTTTGCGTACATCGTTGTACGCTTGCTCAGGCTGTAACCAGCGTACAGCAGGTAGTCGGTGTCGTCAGAGCCGGTGTCTTGAGCGACGTCAACTGTGAACTTCCAAGCGCCGACAGGAACGGATGCACCCAATGTCCAACCTTGTTGTGCACCGGCTGGATCTTGGTAGCTTCCCGCCAAAATGAACGAACCGAAATTGTAGCTAGCGCCCAAGGCGTAGTTGCCATCGGTAGAAGCACCGGCTGCAACTTTGTCATTCTTCCAGTAGGACAGGCCAACAGACAATGGGCCAGCTGCGTAGATAGCGTTCATGTCGAACTTGCTACCCAGACCACCGTTTTCGATACCGTCGAGTTCAGTGACGTAACCCAGAGATGCGGAAAAACCACCCATATTAGGAGTGGTGTAGCTCAGTTCGCGGCTGTTACGCGAACCAGCGCCGGCAAAACCGAACTGGTTAGCTACAACGGAGAAGTTGGCAGCGCCAGTCAATTCCCAAGCAACAACGCCGAAGAAAGCGGGAGTCAGGGTACGGCCAGCCTTGATACGGCCGAAACCGCCGTCCAGAGCCAGGTAAGCGTAACGCGCGTCGGCAGTAGTAGTACCACCGGTCGAGTAGTCGATATTTTGTTCGAATTGAGCAGTAGCCTTCATGCCGCCGCCGAGGTCTTCAACAACCTTGATGCCCCAACGGCTGTTGCCGTCGTTGGTGGTGTCATTGGTCATCAAGTTTGCGTCACTCTTTTGGCCAGCCTTGTTGTTGACGGAGCCGATAGACAGGTCAGCAACACCGTACAAAGTTACTTGCGCCATCGAGGCGCTGGAAGCGGCCAAAACGGCCAAAGCGATGAGGGTTTTTTTCATTTCGGGTTTCTCAAAAAGGTTAAACAGCGGGCTCAGGTCCTACGGGATCAGTACCCCGGGCCAACCTCCTAGTTCAGGAAGTTGGGCCTATTGCACCAGACCCACACCCGTTTGGCAAAGCATTGACCTTAAAAAGGCCTGAAAAACCCGAAATCCCGGGGCTTCCGTTGCAGGGTTGCAACAATTTGTTTCCCGCTTCCAACACTGCAATCGCGCTAGACTGAGACACTGATCTTTTTAGGGAGTTTCACCATGGATTCGCTGCTAAGTGCCGCCGATTCCGCCCTGCGCACCCTGTTCGCCAAACCGCACGCGGCGCAGGCCTGCCCCACGTTGGCGGACCAGACAACGCAGCTTGACGCCTCGGAAAGCCGCTCTTCCGCAGCCCTCATGCGGGTTAACCATGTGGGCGAGGTGTGCGCCCAAGCGTTATATACGGCCCAAGCGCTCTCCACCCGCAACCCGATCCTGCGCGCACAGTTCGCCCAGGCCAGTCTGGAGGAGACCGACCATTTGGCCTGGACCGCTCAGCGCCTGGCCGAGTTGAACGCCCGCCCTTCCTTGCTCAACCCTCTGTGGTACGCCGGAGCCTTTGGTCTCGGGCTACTGGCGGGCCGCTTGGGTGACAAAGTCAGCTTGGGTTTTGTTGTTGAAACCGAACTTCAAGTTGGCGCACACTTACAAGGCCATCTACACCAGCTGCCGAAAAGTGACCACGCGTCCAGAGCCATCGTGGCGCAAATGCGTGATGATGAATTGGGCCACGCCCAAGCAGCCAAAGACGCTGGCGCGATGGAATTGCCGCAACCCGTCAAAGACCTGATGCGCGCTGCCGCAAAAGTCATGACAACCGTCGCGCACCACATTTAAATCTCTAAACACCCTCCAAAAGCTCGAAACTGGTTGTAATTTCGGCCATCTTCGCCAGCATGATGCTGGCGGAGCAGTATTTTTCGTGGCTCAAGGCAATAGCGCGCTCGACTGCGACGGCGGACAGCCCTTTGCCAGTGACCGTGAAATGCATGTGGATCTTGGTAAAAACCTTAGGCTCGGTCTGCGCTCGCTCGGCAGTGAGTTTGACACTGCAGCCTTGGACGTTGTGGCGGCCGCGCTTGAGTATCAGCACCACGTCGTAGGCGGTGCAGCCGCCCGTTCCTGCCAGAACCGTCTCCATAGGCCGCGGAGCCAGGTTTTGGCCGCCGTTCTCGGGCTTGTCGGCGTCGGGCGCGCCATCCATGACCAACGTATGACCGCTACCCGTTTCCGCCACAAAACCCATCGCTGAGCGTGTATTCAACCCTCCGGTCCAGCTGACTGTGCATTCCATGTCCTCACTCCTTGGCATGTGCCACAGACCACGTCCACGGCGAGCTGGCGATTATCATGCGTCAACACTTGCCTCCCCGCCATGACGACCAAAGCCCCCAAACACCTGACACCCGACGACTACCTGCGAAAGATTCTTACGGCCCGCGTCTACGATGTGGCGATTGAGTCCGCACTGGAGCCTGCCAAACAGTTGGGCAAGCGCCTGCACAACACGGTGCTGCTCAAGCGCGAAGACCAGCAACCGGTACACAGTTTCAAGCTGCGCGGCGCATACAACAAGATGGCCCAGCTCAGCGCCGAACAACTGGCAAAAGGCGTGATTTGCGCGTCGGCAGGCAACCATGCTCAGGGCGTGGCGTTGAGCGCACACAAGCTGGGGGCCAGAGCCGTCATCGTCATGCCGACCACCACGCCCCAGGTCAAGGTAGACGCGGTGCGGGGCTTTGGTGGTGAAGTAGTGTTGCACGGCGATAGTTATTCCGATGCCTATGCCCACTCGCTCACCTTGCAGCAGAAGCAGGGGTTAACCTTTGTCCACCCCTTTGACGACCCCGATGTGATTGCCGGGCAAGGCACCATCGCCATGGAAATACTGCGCCAAGTGCAAACGCTGCATAAACGCAGCACGGCAAACGTACAAAACACCGCCACCCGTCCCGCATTGGACGCAGTCTTTGTGGCCATTGGCGGCGGTGGCTTGGTATCGGGTGTGGCCAATTACATCAAGGCGGTAGACCCGCGCATCAAAGTGATCGGGGTGCAGACCAACGACTCGGATGCCATGTTGCAATCGGTCACCGCCAAGAAGCGCGTTGCATTGAACGATGTGGGCTTGTTTGCGGACGGCACCGCCGTGAAACTGGTGGGCGAAGAGACCTTTCGCATCGCACGCGGTCTGGTGGACGAGTTCATCGTAGTGGACACCGATGCGGTCTGCGCGGCTATCAAGGACGTTTTCATCGACACCCGCAGCATCGTTGAACCGTCAGGCGCGATGGCCGTTGCGGCTGTCAAACAATATGTAGCAAAACACAAGACCAAGGGCGAAACCTACGCCGCGATTCTATGTGGCGCCAATATGAACTTCGACCGCCTGCGTTTTGTCGCGGAGCGTGCCGAAGTTGGCGAAGAGCGTGAGGCACTGTTTGCCGTAACCATCCCCGAAAAACAGGGCAGTTTCAAACGCTTCTGCGGGCTGATTGGTGAGTTGCCGGGTGGGCCACGCAACGTGACCGAGTTCAACTACCGCATCAGCGACTCGGCCAAGGCGCATGTGTTTGTGGGCCTTACAACACAAGGAAAAGGCGAATCACAAAAGATCGCAGCCAACTTCAGCAAACACCAGTTCGCCACCCTGGACCTGACCCACGACGAACTGGCAAAAGAGCACATTCGCCACATGGTGGGCGGCCATTCGGCGCTGGCGCAGAACGAGCGTCTGTTGCGCTTTGTATTCCCCGAGCGACCCGGTGCGCTGATGAAATTTTTGAGCCTGATGCGCCCCGGCTGGAACATCAGCCTGTTCCATTACCGCAACCAGGGAGCGGATTACGGCAGGATCTTGGTGGGGTTGCAAGTCCCCAAGGCAGATGACAAAGCGTTTGCGAACTTTTTGCAGACATTGGACTATCCCTATGTAGAAGAGACTGACAACCCGGTATACCGTATGTTCTTGCAAAGGTAATATTCTTGTGAGACATACCGCAGCGATCGGCGCAAATTCTGTCCCCAACTGATTAAGGGCATCCCGTGGGAATCTCGCTAGACGGAAAATTGGTAGTGGCGATATCGAGCCGCGCCCTCTTCGACTTCGAAGAAGAAAATCAGGTCTTCGAACAAAGCGACGACACGGCCTATATGCGCTTGCAACTGGAACGTATCGACATACCTGCCAAACCCGGTGTCGCGTTTTCATTGGTGCAAAAGTTGTTGGCCTTCAACGATGCGCAATCGCAAAAGGTCGAAGTTGTCATTCTGTCACGCAACGACCCTGTCAGCGGCCTGCGCGTCATGAAGTCAGCCGCGCACTATGCCCTGCCCATTATCCGCTGCTCGTTCACGCGGGGTGAGCCGCCATGGCGCTATCTCAAACCCTTGCATGCCAATTTATTCCTGAGCACCCACCTGAGCGATGTGCGTGCGGCATTGGCGGCAGGCGTGCCGGCAGCGCAGGCGTACCCGCTGTCTGCACACGCCAGCGAAGCCCATCCCAATGAGGTTCGCATTGCGTTTGACGGCGATGCCGTGTTGTTCAGCGATGAGGCGGAGCGCGTGTACCAGGACCAAGGCTTGAACGCATTCCAGCAACACGAAATGGACAAGGTGGCATTGCCTCTGCCCGACGGGCCTTTCAAACCACTGCTCGTTGCCCTGCACAGGTTGCAGCAAGCCGCCACCCCGCAGATGCGTATTCGCACCGCATTGGTTACGGCGCGCAGTGCACCTGCCCACGAACGCGCCATCCGCACGTTGATGAACTGGAACATTGCCGTCGATGAAGCCATGTTTCTGGGCGGCCTGGACAAAGGTGAATTTCTGCGCGAATTCGAGCCGGATTTCTTTTTTGACGACCAGACTGGCCACATTGAATCTGCCGCCCGACATGTCCCCTCAGGACATGTTGCCAGTGGTGTGCGCAACGGTTAAAACCAGTCCGGTAGGGCGCAGTAAAGCGGGCCTGCAGGTGCGGTAAACGTTTGTAAAGCCCGACATCGCCGTCGGCAACCCGGGGTTTAATCGCGTTGAACCACAACGTTGTCGCCCAAAGGATCGGTGTCCCTATGAATAAAACCTCGACGAATTTTCCATCTCGGCGGGCCGCGATCCAGACCATCGCCACATCTGCGTACTTGGGTTCTGGGTTGGCATTCTCGCAAGCCTTTGCGCAGCCCGCTACGGCACCATCGTCACCCTCAAACATCTCTGTGCTATCCCTCAACGGCCAAGCTTGGCGCGCCATGTCCCGGGTTGGCTATGGTCCGAGTGCTGCTCTGGTGCAGGCAATTCAGGCAGCCCGCAGTCCGCGCGACTGGGCCTTGCAACAAGTGGATGCCGCATTCGTGGCCAGTCAGCAAGCACCGCACATAGCAGCAGAATTGGCAGACTTCAACGCGCCCCTGCCCCGCATCTACGAAGGCTTTCAGCGCGAGCGCGAATTGCGCACCAAGGACAAGACCAAGACTCCAAAAGCAGAAGACTCAGCGCCGGCCAAACGCATGGATTTCGCGGATCCGCGTGACCCTGCGCACTTCAGTCGCATGCTGGTCCAGCAGGCAGCCGCTTGGCGCCTCAGCAGTTGCAGCCAGCCAGAGCTGGAAAATCCGCTGCTCGCGCGCATGACCGAGTTCTGGTTCAACCACCTCAATGTCTTCAGCGGCAAAGGCGCCGTGCGGCCCTTCGCTGGCCATTATGTGATCAACGTAGCGCGCCACCATGCATTGGGGAAATTTGAAGACCTGCTGCTGGCCAGCGCCCGCCATCCCGCCATGCTCCTGTATCTGGACCAGGCACAAAGTGTTGCAGACGGCACCCAGGGCCAACAGGGAAAAACCCGTGGGCTCAATGAAAACTATGCGCGTGAGTTGATGGAGTTGCACACCCTGGGCGTGGACGGCGGGTACAGCCAAGCCGATGTACGCGCGCTGGCGCGCGTACTCACCGGTTGGACCGTCTCCCGAGATGACGCCGAAGGTTTCCGCTTTGCGCCGCGCCTGCATGACCGGGGGTACAAGCAGGTTTTAGGTCAGCGCTTTCCAACGTCGGCCGCACGGGGTGGCATGCTCGAAGGTGAGGATGCCATTCGCATGCTAGCGCGCCACCCCGCTACAGCCAAGCGCGTCAGCCTACGGCTGGCCCAGTTTTTTGTCACCGACCAGCCGTCGAATGAACTGGTGCAGCGCATCAGCCGCAGTTTTACCGCTACGCAAGGTGACCTGCGCGCCGTCA
The DNA here is from genome assembly GCF_025356155.1 of Rhodoferax sp. GTDB lineage: Bacteria > Pseudomonadota > Gammaproteobacteria > Burkholderiales > Burkholderiaceae_C > Allorhodoferax. The sequence goes on from NZ_JANXUQ010000096.1 coordinate 25,254, forward strand.
TGCGCACCGTACTTGAATCACCCGAGTTTTGGGCGCCAGAAAATCGGCTCTTCAAAACACCGATGGACTATGCATGCTCAGCACTGGCAGCCACACAAGCGGCCACCCAGGAACAGATCGGTGGAGAGCCCTACCGTCGCAACATTGTGCTGACCCTCGGATTCCTGGCTAACGCAGGGCAACCCCTACACGGATGGCAAACGCCTGACGGGTACAAAGTAGACGCGGCTACTTGGCTGGTGCCTGAAGCACTCACACGGCGCGCGGACTTTGCGTTGGCGCTGGCACGCAAGTCGTCTGATCTGGAGTTTCTGACGCCCTACCTTGGCGCTGCCACGCGTGAAGCGGTGGCAAAAGAAAGCGCTGCGCTGCGCCCTGGCCTGATGCTGGCCAGCCCCGACTTCATGTACAAGTGAAAGGCTCGCACTATGTCCAATACACACATCCCTGCGCATGATCTGCCTACTGCAGACCTCCACCGCCGTCGACTATTGCAGGCGCTAGCGGGCACATCGGCTGCATGGTCGATGCCCAGCCTTTGGGCCCAAAGCGATGACAACAAGCGCACGGGCGGCGGCGGGCGTCTGGTGGTTGTATTCCTGCGTGGTGCCTACGACGGCCTTTCTGCATTCGTACCGTATGTTGACCCGAATTACTACGCCCTGCGCCCGAGCATTGCCATACCAAAACCTGACGGAACCAGCCAGACCGTACTGGCGCTGGACGCCGGTTTTGGACTGCACCCCGCCATGGCGCCACTGTTGCCACTATGGAAGGAAGGAGTCCTTGGCATTGTGCCGGCAGCCGGCTCACCCGACGCAACGCGTTCGCACTTTGATGCGCAACACCATTGGGAAACGGGCGTTCCCGGCAGGAGCGGTCACACCGATGGCTGGATGAACACGCTGGCCGGATTGCAGCGTGGTCCCCACCCCGTCGAAGGCGCAAGCAATCCATTGCGCACCAATGCGACCGCCATAGGCGTTGGCGAAGCCAATCCGCTGATACTGGCGGGTAGCTCAGCCGTTCAACTCGTCCCCAAAGGACAAGCCGCTACGCGTCAAGGCGCCTTGGGCGACCAGCGCACGCGCGATGCGGTTTTGCATTTGTACGCGGGGGAAGACGCCTTGTCTCGCACATTCCGAGCAGGTGCCGACAGCCGCGCGCAAACAGCAACCACCCTCAGCATGGACACCGATGGCCACGCCATGGACAGCGCGCAAATGCTGGCAGCCAACAACGGCGCCGGCTCGGCACAGGGCCTCTTGCTGGACGCACAACACATGGGTACCTTGATGCGCCAGAACAAACGCTTGCGCATCGGCTTTTTATCGGCAGGCGGCTGGGACACGCACGCCAATCAGGGCAGCGTGACCGGCTCACTGGCAAACAACTTGGGCAACCTGGCCGCGACCCTGGTACAACTGCGCCGCGATTTCTCGCAGCCCAACGACGTGGTCTTGGTGTGCAGCGAATTTGGACGCACGACTGCGGAAAATGGTACCCGCGGCACTGACCATGGCCATGGAAACGCCCTGTGGGTGATGGGCAACAAGGTGAATGGCGGACGCTGGCATGGCGCGTGGGATGGTTTGGCCGCCGGCAACCTGCACGAGGGCCGCGACCTGCCGGTGCGCCACGACTTTCGCGCGGTATTTGCGCAAGTGTTGCGTACCAATCAGGGCTTGCGCGGGGACGAACTGGACAGGTTGTTCCCAGGTTTCGCGTGGGACAAATCGCTGGACGGGCTGATGCGCAGTTGACCGTTGTTACAGCCGACAGAATTTACGCAACCAGATTAGAGAAACCGGCAAAACCTCTGGCCCGCAACACACAGGCCGGGCACTCGCCACAACCATAGCCCCAAGCATGGCGGTGCACTCGATCACCCAGATAACAGGTGTGGGTGTGTTCCACGATCAGGTCTACCAAGGCTTGACCGCCCAGTTGATGGGCCATGGTCCAGGTCGCAGCCTTGTCAATCCACATTAGCGGTGTTTCGATGAGAAATCGTTTGTCCATGCCGAGCGACAGCGCCAGTTGCATGGCCTTCATGGTGTCGTCACGGCAATCGGGGTAGCCTGAAAAATCTGTTTCACAGACGCCGGTCACGATGACTTGCAAGTCCCGTCGATAGGCAACCGCCGCCGCCAGTGTCATAAAAAGCAGATTGCGCCCGGGTACAAAAGTATTCGGCAGGCCGGTGCTTTCCATTTGAAACGCGGTGTCGCGCGTCAAGGATGTTTCGCTGACGGAACCCAGCACGGCCAGATCCAGCAGGTGGTCTTCACCCAGCTTGGGTGCCCATTGCGGAAACTGCGCGCAAATCTCCTGCAGCACGACCAGGCGTGCCTCCAACTCCACGCTGTGGCGCTGGCGGTAATCAAATGCGATGGTTTCAACGCGTTCGTAGCGTTGCAGGGCGTGTGCCAGGCAGGTTGTGGAATCCTGGCCGCCGGAAAATAGAACAAGGGCGCTGGTATGCATGGCCCCGATGTTAAAACATGGTGCTGCCTGATCGCTCTGCTGCGATCAGAGCCGTTCGTTCTTTTTGATGGTGTTGTGGTCGTAGACCAGCGCGGCTTTGGCCAGGTTCCCCGGGGTATCCGATGGGGCGGCCGCTACAGGCGGTGTCAATTGGTTATGCACCTGGTCCAACTGCACGGCACTGGCGCTCACGGTCCACAAGTGCTGAATGTGTTCCATCAGCATCTGGTACATGGGTTTAGGGGGCGGATTTTCCACCTTTTCCGGCACCGGCCTATGGATGGTCCAGTCTTTGGGCGTGGTGGCCGCTTCAGAACCGGGCTTGCCGGGGTCAGAAACACTGGTGTAAACAGGCTCACCCTCGGTAGTCTTGAGCGCAGGATTCACCAAGTTCACGACACTGGGCGCGGGTTGCAGTGGGGGGCTGGCACGTACCGAAGGGTTGACCGGGGCTACCGGTATTACCCTGTTTGCCCCAGACGAAGCCACATCTGCGCCGCTAGGCCGCAGATTAGGGGTTCGATCGATGGTTGGCAATTGCATTTCGGTTTGGGCTTTTGGCCCCTCCACTTACTTTTCTTCGTAGACGTAAGGTTCTTAACGGCAGATTTAGAGGGTTATTTAGGGTTATTTTTAAAAAAACCCAAAATTTATGACCTGCCGTTTGCAAAAGAACCCATTTGCACTGATTTGGTGCAGATTACGGCCTTCAAAGTGTCTACCTCAGCTGTACACACCCACAAACCGGTCGAGGATGGCTGCATGGTCTTCAAACAGCCGGTCTTCCATCTGTGGCAAGTCATCCAGCGCCACCCATTTGGCCTCTTGCGCATCATCGGCGCCTTTTATTTCCGGCAGGCGGACATAGCCCAAGTCAAAGTAGAAGGCATGGGTAATGAGCCGACCGCGCGGGCTACGCAGCGGATGGTCGAAGACCTGGCTGGCTTTCAACGCCTGGCGCATCGTCGAGTCCAGCGTCTTGAAGCCGGTTTCTTCATGCAGTTCACGCAGCGCAGCGGTGTAGAAGCGCTCTCCCTTGTCGACAAACCCTCCTGGCAAGGCCCACTGGCCGTTGCCCACATCACCACCCCGCTGTATGAGGAGTACGTGGCGATTGGCGACCAACACGGCATCCGCCGTCAGGTAAACATCGGCAGCCCACTTCTTGCGGTACTGCACCACGGTGTTGTGCTCCACCACCCGCTGGGCATACACCGGCAGGCGTGACCATGCCTGCAAATAGGCCAGCACGCCAGGGCTGACGAACGGGCGCAGCACTACCATGCGTGCATCCGGGTCAGCACCTTCAAAGAATACGCTGCGCAACGCCGTAGCGTCGATATCAAACTCCTGCCGCACCGACTGCCACACCCAGGTCGGAAAATGGTCCAGGTAATAGCTGGTGTGGTCCTTCTTGAAACCCACCAGCGTGACAGGGCCCTGACCGCCCGTGCGCTGCTGCACACCCTCGCGTATCGCGGCATTCCAGCGGTCGTCGTCATAGTAGTCGCGCACCGGCAGAAACTTCACACGGCTTACGGCTTCGGGTGACAGCGTGGCCAGAATCATGTCCCTGCGCTCTTCCCAGTTGAACGGGTTGCGCACATCGCGCGAGCGAAATGCGGAGCCAATCACCACAATCACCTGCGCCGCGACCGCCAACGCAGCCTTCAGCAATGTCTCATGGCCTTTGTGGAACAGTTGCCAGCGGCCGACGATGACGGCCGTGCCTGTCAGAGGCGCAACGGGTGTGGTTTCTTGCATGGTGCAATTCTCCCTGTCTGGTTGTCTAAATGGATTGCGGTCTAGGCGTATTGAACCGCAGCAATGGGTACCTGGCGGCCGCTACCAAAGGCCTTGCCGCGCACCCGCAGCACCGGCGGTGCCTGACGGCGTTTGTATTCGTTGCGGGCGATCATGCGCTGGATGCGAGTGATCAGAGCGACACCTTCTGGCGTGGATTGCAGTCTGGACATTTCACTGTCTGCGCGCGCGCGCTCCCACTGCGGCAAACGGTCACCCTCAATCAGACTTTTGAGGATTTCGTCCAGCACTTCATACGGTGGCAGGCTGTCCGTATCCTTTTGGCCCGGCGCCAGCTCCGCCGACGGCGGCTTCTCAATGATGGCAACAGGAATCAACTCGCGGCCCGCTGTGCTGTTCATGTGGCGGCACAGCTCGAAAATTTCCGTCTTGTACAAATCGCCAATCAAGCCCAGCCCGCCGTTGGTATCGCCATACAGCGTGCAATATCCCACCGACACTTCGCTCTTGTTGCCTGTGGTCAGCAGCAAGTGGCCAAAACGGTTGGAATACTCCATCAGCGTCGTTCCGCGCACGCGGGCCTGCAGATTTTCCAGGGGCAGGCCTTGCAAAGCCTCACCGAAGGACGTGGCATAGGTAGCCTCAAACGCCGCGACGATCGCTTTGATAGGGTGCTCTATCGACTTGATCCCAAGGTTGCGGCACAGCACCACCGAATCCGACACACTGCCCTCGCTGGAAAATTTCGATGGCATCGTGATACCGACCACGTGGTCCGCGCCCAGGGCCTCGACCGCCAGGGCCAGCGTTAGCGCCGAATCGATGCCGCCAGACGAGCCCACCACCGCCTGGGTAAAGCCGCAGCGCCGCGCATAGTCCTTGAGCCCCAGCACAATTTGCTGGCGGTAAAACTCCATGGTGGGCAGGCCCGTCTGTGGCACCACTGGCAGGTCCGTTCCATCGCGCTGGGTAAATGCCTGCGTGACGGGGTCAAAACACAGCGTCGTCACATCCTGCGCAAACCGCGTCGCTTCATACACCACCGCACCTTGCGCATCGACCGCAAACGACGCGCCGTCATACACCAGTTGGTCATGCCCGCCAATCTGGTTCACATACAGCAGCGGCAGCTTGTGCCGAGCGCAGGCCGAGCCGAATACGGCATGGCGCTGCTCGCGTTTGCCGATGTTGCTAGGGCTGGCGTTGATGGACACCACCAGGTCCGGCGCGGCATCGGCCAGTCGTTGAAAAGGGTTGACCAGGTAGTCCTGCCCATCGTCGTTCCAACCGTCCTCGCAAATCATCAGGCCAATCTGCACATCGCCCACGCGCAACACACGCGCCACATCCGGGCCGGGCTCAAAGTGGCGACGTTCATCAAAGATGTTGTAGGTGGGCAGCAACTGCTTGGCGTATTGCAGCACCACCTCGCCATTTTTTACCACCAGCAAGGCGTTGTAAAACGGCTTGCCGATTCCGCTGCGGCGCACCGGCGCACCCACCACCCAATACAACTGGGGCGTTTCGCGCGTGGCTACTAGCAGCTGGGCCAAACCTGCCTCCACGCGCGCCTGGAAATTGGCGTCATCCAACAGGTCGCCAGGGTAGTAGGCGGTCAGGCTCATCTCAGGGAAGACCACGAGGTCTGCGGCCTCGTCACGCGCCTGGCGTGCGGCCCGCAGCATCAGAGCGATGTTGCCGGCAATGTCTCCAATGGTCGGGTTGATCTGGGCACTGGTGATGCGCAACATGGGGTGTCCTTGTGGTTGGGTTGCAGCTTAGTCGTTCTTGTTGAAGACCTGACGCAAATACGCCAGGAATGTCTGGTCGTCACACAGCGTCTTGCCCGGTGAATCGGAAAGCTTGGCCGTGGGTTGGCCATTGCAACTCACCAGCTTCATGACGATGTTCAGCGGCTTGAGCCCGGTATCGTTGCTCAAATTGGTGCCGATGCCAAAGCCGGTTTGTACACGGTCCGCAAAGTGGCGATGCAGGTTCAGCGCGGTGGGCACATCCAAGCCATCCGAGAACACCAGGCGCTTGGCATGTGCGTCCAGCTTCAGCTTGGCATAGTGGCCCAGCGCCTTTTCGCCCCACAGAAAAGGGTCACCACTGTCGTGGCGCAGGCCATCGAACAGCTTGGCAAAGTAGAGGTCAAAGTCGGCCAGGAAGGCGTCCATCCCCACCACATCGGTCAACGCAACCCCAAGATCGCCACGGTACTCTTGCACCCACGCTTCCAGCGCTGCCTTTTGAAAACCCTTGAGCTGCACACCGGTGGCCTGAAAGGTCTGCAGATACTCATGTGCCATGGTCCCAATCGGCACCAGTCCCAGCTTCTTGGCCAAGTACACATTCGACGTGCCTTTGAAATATTCAGGTACCTCTCGCGCAAGCATAGTGGCCACCTCTTCCTGCCAGGCACCGGAGAAGCGCCTGCGCACTCCAAAGTCAAAAAACTCAAACGGGTGGCGACGGGCTGGGCCGGTGCTTGCATAGTCGCGCAACAGGGCAATCTTGGCTTGCAGACGTGCCCGCCCTTCCGTCAATGCGGCGTCATGGGCAGCACCCCGGGCTAAGCGGCGAAAGTAGAGCTCGTTGATGATGGCCAACACATAAATTTCAAAACCCATCACATGGACTTGCGGCCCCTTGACCACCACCAACAGCGTATCGCCGTGCGTGCTGACCGTGATGAAGCGGCGCTGGAACTGGAACAGGCGCAAAAAGTCGATGTAGTCCGATGACAGGTAGCGCAGCCCGCCCAGGTAGGCCAATTCGCCGTCGGTAAAGCGCAGCGTGCACAGGGCATCCAACTGGGCATTCACATCCGCCGCCAGCTCTGCCAACGGGAAGGCTGGCGTGTTGCGGCACACAAAGCGGTATTCCGCCTGGTTGGTTGGCATGGAATGCAGCATGGGCTGCTGCATCGTGAACTTGTACAAGTCCGTTTCCAGCAAACTGTGTATCACCGGTTGGAACAATTCTGTCGTGGCATTCATATCTACAACTCCTGAAAACGGCTGTCGACTCAAGCGACGCTGATAGAACGGTAGCATTGCTTCTGTTCGCATTCTTAAATGAATCATAACCTAGTTAATTGTATTTTGCAATTAACTAGGTTATACGTGGCATCTCGGCTTGGTACGGGCTACCATGCCATCCACACGCCATGAACACACTCCCCCACCTTCGCATTGGTTTGATCCCCGGCAATGGCTTTTGCGCCCTGGTGGACGCAACCGGGCAGCAGCCCGTGCGCGTGGTGTTTGACGCGGACGCACAGCCCGGATCGGACGAACGCAGCCGCCTGGGTGCTGCGCTGGCGCGCCACACCACGGTGCAGCAACGGGGTGATGCGCTGCTGGTGTGCGTGGGCGACAGCGTGGTGGCAAGGGTGCGCGCCGGTATCGTCACCGAACACCGGCCACTGACCGCATTCGGGGCCCGCTTTCTTGCAGAAAACGGTGTGCCGCTGGAGGGCGGACCGCTGCAAAGCCACGCTGCGGCTGCGGGTGTGTTGTGCACCGACCTGCACAGCCACTTCGCAGGCTGCCTGTCCGGTCATGATCTGGTGGACCTGGGCCTGGCGGCCGACGCCGTGGTCGCCAAGCATGTGCTGGCACAAGCCGGCATATTCATCGAACACGACATGCCGTTAACCGCGCTGGACAACGTCGCACGCGCCCGCTTCGCCTGCGCACTCGACATCCCGCTGGACCGCCAGGTGACCTTTCTGGACATGGAGCGCCTCTATGCCCTGCGCGCGCCGTTGACGCGGCACCCCGACCTGTTTGCACCGCAGCTGTGGCGCATCGCCCAACGCGCGGCTGAGGTCGGTGTCCGCTACCTGGAGCTGTCACTGTCCAGCATCCTGGAGCCCGCATTGCTGACCCAGGCGCATGCCATATTGCCTGCGATTGAAGCGCAGTGGGGTGTCAGCATCCGCTTCCTGGTCGCACTGTCCCGGCACGACGATCTGGAGTGGGATCTGGACGTCTTGCGCCGCACAGAGGCTTGCCTGAGCAGCCGCGCCATCGTCGGCATTGACTTCATGGGCCACGAGACCAATTCGACCCGCGCCTTCTTGCCCCATCTCACCGCGGCGGCTGCCTTGGCAACACAGCGCGTGGGCTGGGTGGTGCGCGTGCATGCGGGTGAAAACCCGGCCTTCCCCGAAAACGTGCGCGAAGCCGTCACCGCGCTGCGGCCCCTGGTGCAGGACCATGGGCTGGAACTGCGCATAGGCCATGGCCTCTATGGCGTAGATGACGTCACGCTGACCGATGTCGCCGCGCTGTCATCCGCCATGCGACCCAACGGTGGCTGCGCCGTCTTTGAGTTCAACCTGACCAGCAACCTGGCGTTGAACAATATCCGCACCACCTTTGATGTACCGCTACAGCGTGTCATGGCGGCTGGCGTGGAGGTCGTGCTGGGCACGGACGGCCAAGGCCTCTACCGCACCCATGTGCAAGACGAAGCGCAGGCCGCCCGCGCCACCGGCCTGCGCGACGAGGACATCCGCCGCATCGCCGCGACCGAGCAGCGCCTGCTGGCGCACAAGCGCGCGGCCCAGGCGCTGCTTCCCGCTTGGGCCGACTTTGTCGTGCCACCGCCCACACAAGCCTTGCACTACACCGACGCGGTATCCATTCACCAGCGAGCGCAGCAGGCAGAGGCGGCAGCGGCCCTGCAGGCACATCTCCTAGCCATGGCCGTGCCCCTGTTCGACTCCACTGCCCTGGGCGCCCACCTGGCGCAGCGGCCGCTGCTGAACCTGGCCGGCGCCTGGCGCAATAGTTTTGCGCAGTTCAGCGCAGACGACGCCGCCCGGCTGACCACTTTCTTTCAAACCCTGCTGGCCGGTGTGGCGCAGATGGGCGGCACCATCCTGACCGGCGGCACGCGCGATGGTGTGGAGGGCCTGCTGCACCGCTGCGCCCACTCTATGCAACTACCCCGCGCCGAAGTCATCGCCCTGGTCAGCGCCCAGGTGCCGCTGGAAGGCCTGGATGCACAGGGCTTGAGCGGTCTGCATGTCGTCTCCCGCACGCTGTACGACAAGGCCGCACCGCTGTATGCGCTGGTGCAGGAGTGCCGCGGCCTGGCGCTGTTCGCCGGTGGTGGAGTCATCGTGGGTGACGAAATCCAGGCGGCCCGCAACCTGGGGCTGCACTACTGCCTGCTGGCCGACCTGCCCGGCGCCAGCGCCAAAGCCGCGCAGATGGACCCGGCCCACGCCGTATCTGTGCTGATGCCGGAACTTGCCGCGCAGCGGGTGCTGAAGTTGTTGGCAGACGGCCCCCGCCGCGAACAACTGTTCCATGCGGGTGCCAATAATGCAGTCGACATCGTGGTGCTGCGCCACGGCGCCAGCGCCCTTGGGCCCGAACTGCTGCTGGTGCGTCGCCACGACGATGCCCCGGCCGAAAACGGCCGCTTCGCCCTGCCCGGCGGCTTTGTGCTCCAGGGGGAATCGCTGGCCGCGGCAGCCGTGCGCGAGCTGGCGGAGGAAACGGGGCTGCACATCCCACCCGACACCTTGCAAGCAGTAGCAGTGGTCGAAGGTAACGGTCGCGACCCACGGGACACCGAGGAGCGCTGGGTCCGCTCGCACCTGTTCGTTGCACAGCTGCGCGACAACGGCACGGCCAGCCGCCGCACGCTGGTCGCTGGCAGCGATGCATCCCGCGCCTTCTACGTACCGCTGTCGCGCCGCCCGCAATGCCTGGCCTTTGACCACGACCACCTGCTGGCCATGGCCCTGAAACTGGTTTAAGGCCAAAGAGGCCCTGAAAACCCTATTTTGGGTTTTATGGACCTTCCCTCGAGATGGTTTTCGCAAAAAATGGCGCTAGCCCTCGTCAAATAAGGTTGAGCAGCTATTATTTTGATAGTAACTCCCTTGCCGTATGCTTTTGCACAAAGCTTCAAGACGGCAAAGGCGAAGACGGGCAATCTTGCGCTGCGCCAACCATGGCGCATCTAGCCAGCAAAACCCCAGGAGAAGCAAGACATGGAAATCGGATTTATAGGCTTGGGCGTCATGGGCCACCCCATGGCGCTCAATTTGGCCAAGGCAGGCACCCGCCTGCGCGTATGGAACCGCTCGCCCGAGAAGTACGACGCGCTGCGGGCGGCCGGGGCCGCCGTGGCAAGCAGCCCGGATGCGGTCTTTGCCAATACCCGGCTGGTGATCCTGATGCTGGCCAACGAATCGGCCATCGACAGCGTGCTGGGGCGGGACACGGCGGACTTTGAGGCACGGGTCGCGGGCCACACCATCGTCCACATGGGCACCACGTCGCCCGCCTATTCGCGTGGTCTGGACACCAGCATCCGCGCTGCGGGCGGGCGTTATGTGGAGGCGCCGGTATCGGGCTCGCGCGTGCCGGCGGAGGCGGGTCAACTGGTGGCGATGGTGGCGGGCGATGCGGCGGATGCCGCCGACGTGCGCAGCCTGATCGCCCCGATGTGCCGCGAGTCGTTTGCCTGCGGCACCGTGCCTAGCGCCTTGTTGATGAAGCTGTCGGTCAACCTGTTTTTGATCACCATGGTGGCCGGTCTGGCCGAAGCCGCGCACTTCGCGCGCCAGCAGGGAGTGGACATGGCGCAGTTCCAGGCGGTGCTGGACGCTGGCCCCATGGCCAGTGCCGTGTCGCGCATGAAGCTGCCCAAGCTGGTGGAGCGAGACTTCTCGGTGCAGGCGGCCATATCCGACGTGCTGATGAACAACCGGCTGATTGCAGATGCCGCGCGCCAGGCCCATGTGGCGTCGCCGCTGCTGGACCTTTGTTTGTCGCTGTTTACCCAGACCGAGGGCCTGGGCCTGGGGCGCAGCGATATGGTGGCGGTGGTGCAGGCGCTGGAGCAGCGCACGGCCTCACAGTCGCCCTGAGGGTGGGCCTGAGGATGCAAGCGCCTGCAGCCAGCGGCCGGGCGACAGGCCATAGGCGCTTTTGAACTGCCGCGACAAATGGCTCTGATCGGCAAAGCCGCCATCCGCCGCGGCCTCAACCAGCGGCACACCCTGCAGCAACAAGCGGCGGGCCAGATCTACCTGGCGCAACGTGCGGTAGCGGCTGGGGCTGGTGCCAAAAAGCAGGCGAAATTGCCGCGCCAGCGTCCAACGGTCCAGGCCCGACACATTCTCCAACTGCTCCATGGCGCAACGCGTAAGCGGGTCGTCTGCGATCAGGTCACGCACCCGTGTCACCGCGGCCACTGCCAGCGTGGGTTTACTGCGCCTCGGTAGCAATTGGGCCGGTGCGCCCGCCAACAGAAACTGCGTGACTGCGTAGACAAGGTCCACCTGGCCCACGTCGTCCAACACCTCGTCCATATCCCAGATCGTGGCTTCGTTGTCCGCGATCAGGCGCGGCACCTGCAGCACCGGGCGGGCAACAAAAGGCAACGTCCGGCCACCCAGCGCCTGCTGTACCAGACCCGGGTCTACATAGGCCATCTTGTAGCCAAAGCCGACCGCCGTGCCCGCTTCGCCATCGTGCAACTCGTCGGGGTGCAGGATGTGGCATTGCCCCGGCAGGCAGTGCCAGGTCGCACCGCGGAAGCGAAACTTCTGAACACCCGCTACCGTCAGGCCGATGGCGTAGGTGTCGTGCCGGTGCGGTGCAAACGGCTTGCCTCTGAAGTGTGCCTCCATGCGTTCGATACCCGGCGCCCCCGTGCCCAATCGGATGCGGCGGCCGGGGCCGTTGCTGGCTGCGTGGTCCACCCTCAGTCCTTGTTGCGTGCCAAGCGCGGGCTGGCGCCGGTCCACCGTTTGAAGGCCCGTGAGAAAGCGGCCGGGTCGGAGAATCCCACCAGGTAGGCCGTCTCATTCACCGACACTTTTTTACCGCCCAGATAGTGCAATGCCAGCTTGTGGCGCAGATCATCCAGTACCTGCTGGAAGGTTACGTCCTCAGCCTTCAGGCGCCGGAACAGCGTCTGTCGGCTCAGGCCCAGTTTGCCGGCAACCAGGTCCACACTGGCGTTGCCAGTGTGCAAGATGGGCATCAGTAGGCTCTCCACATGGCCGCGCGTGGTCTGCGCATTTTCCAAACTGGTCAGCAGCGCCTGTGCATGGGCGCTCAGGATGCCAAACACGTAGCGCGGCTCGTTGGAGAAGCGTTTGGCCAGCCACGACGGGTCCAGCCTCAGTGCGTTGCGGGGGCAATCAAAGGTAACCGGGGCCTGGAAGATGCGCTCGTACTCCGCACGGTAGCCGGGGTCGGCGTGCGTAACCTGAACCGCCCTGGCAAACGGCGTATCACCCAGGTGGCGCGTGCTGCAAACAATGTGTGCAAAGGCGGATTCGGTCAGCTCGGGGAAGTCATTGGGGTTCTTGCGCGTGTCGACCAGCCAGATCTGGTCGCCCTCGCGGCTGAAGGCAAAGCGGTCATCGGCGTTGGTGCTTTCGACCTCCACCTCCACAATCAGGCGCGCATAGCGCTTGAGTTGCGCGAAGGCGTCCACCATGGTCTCGCTGGCGCGGCCCAGCAGGCCGACGATGGATATCTCTGACACGTCAACCGCCTCGCCATAGTGCAAGCCCAGCGCAGGGTCCTTGCACGCCAGCTTGGCGGCGCGCATCAGCGCTACGTATTTGCGAAATGGGACGCGCTTATCCTGGTCCAACAGGTCTAGCGGGTCGATCTCTGCGCGCTCTGCCAGCTCTTGCTCGCTGGCACCCTTGCTGACCGCCAGCCGCATCAGCCCGCGGACAAAACCGGCGCCGACCGTCAGCTCACGCATGGCTGCAGCGCCGCTTGCAACTTGGGGTCATGTTTTTGGTATTTGGCGTCATGTTCATGAAGGGGTGTCATGGATAAGCTCGACCAGCATACAACAAACCCCAAGGACCAGTGTGGCTTCACCCTCGACAACTTTGCACAAGCCGGCCGGCAAAACCGCTCTCACCCGAACCGCAGCTTTGTGGCTGAGCATCACGCTGTTGGGGCAGTGGGTTTTTGCCTATTTCATCATCGGCTTTTATGGCTCCTCCACATTGCAGGGCCATTTTGAAGAATGGACCAAAAACACGGCGCTGATCAAAGGCTATGTGCCAGGCGACACCGCCGGCAACTGGGCCTTTGCCGCGCATATGCTGCTGGCCGCCATTATCACGTTGGGCGGCGTGCTGCAATTGGTGCCGCAGATTCGAGCCCGCGCGATAGCGTTCCACCGCTGGAATGGCCGTGTCTTCATGCTGGCCGTGATGGCAGCCAGCATCGGCGGCCTCTACCTGACATGGGTGCGGGGCACTAGCCGCAACTTCATCAGCGCGCTGGCTATCAGTGGGGATGCCCTGCTGATCATTGTGTTTGCGGTACTGGCATGGCGCACGGCACGGGCGCGCGACCTCATCGCCCACCGCCGGTGGGCGCTGCGCACCTTTGTCGTAGCCGGTGGCGTATGGTTTATGCGGCTGGGCTACTTTGGCTGGATTCTGATCAACCAGGCACCGGTAGGCATCACCAAAACCATGGACGGCGCCTTCGACCGCTTCATTGCCTTTGGGTGTTATCTGGTGCCACTGGCCGTGCTGGAGTTGTACCTGCGCGTGAAGGACGCGGGCAGCCCGGGTCGGAGGTTCTGGACGGCCGGAGTGCTGTTCGTCTCCACGTTGTTGATGACCGTTGGCATCGTTGGTGCGACCTTGTTTCTGTGGATGCCGCTGCTGGCAAAGGTATAGGGCGAATCTCGCGGCGGTGGCCGCCCCATCATTCCAACAGCGCCACCAGTTGTGTCAAGGTTTCAACGGTGTGGTGCGGCTGCTTCGCATGGCTCCACGCATGCTGAGCGCGGTTCACCCACACCGTTTGCATGCCCGCGCCCAGGGCGCCCAGCACATCCAGTGCGGCATCGTCCCCCACATGCAAGACGTCGGCCGACGCCACCCCCACCTTGCCGGCCGCCGCATGGAAGATGCGCGCGTCCGGCTTGGCCACGCCGAATTCACTGGCGCTGAGACTGTGCGCAAAGAATTGCCCCAGCCCCACGCGTGCCACATGGGCATTGCCATTGGACACTGCGATAAGCGGAAAACGCGCGGACAAAGCGGTCAGCGCAGGCAGCACGTCCTCAAACAACTCCACCCGCATGCGCTCAGCAAAAAAGATGTCGAAGGCTGCCTCGGCCAATGCCGTGTCTTCTTGCGCGCGGTGCAATGCACTGCGGATGGATTCGCGGCGCAGGGCGCTCAGGTCGTGGCCCAGCTCGGGTCGGGTTTGCACTACATGGTCACGCAGCGCCAGGCGCGCCTCTTTGTCTGCGAAGACTGCTGCCGCACCGGGTGCATGCTGCGTCAACCATGCGGCCAAGGCCTGCTCGGCCCGTTGGATGGTCGGCCATATGGGCCACAGCGTGTCGTCCAGGTCCAGCGTGATGGCTTTGATGCGAGAAATATCCAACATGGACAAAGTATCGCATCGCAGGCAGACCCGTTATGCTGCGGTCATGCAACGTATCGCCCAAGCCCCCAATGTGTTCATCGCCACGCTGTGGGCCGATGCACTCCGGGTCGAGGGAATAGCGGCCAGCGTCCAGCGGCAATATCTGGGTAGCGTGGCGGGCGAGCTGCCACCCGATCAGTGCCTGCCCGAGGTCTGGGTCGAGAACCCGGACCATGCAGACCGTGCCGAACAGGTACTGCACCATTTGCAACACATGCCGCAACAGCGGTGGTTTTGCGCCTGCGGTGAGCTGGTCGAGGGCGGGTTTCAGCAGTGCTGGAATTGTTCGGCGCTGATGCCCACCTGAGCAGCGAACCAACCGTTTAAGGTAACTCGCGCCCCCGCGCGCTCTGGTACAGCGCATACCACTGCCCGCGGGTCAGCACCACGCGTGCCGCATCCGCACAGGCGCGGATGCGCGCCGGGTTGGCGGTACCAATCACCGCCTGAATATGCGCGGGGTGCTTGAGTAGCCAAGCCAGCATAATGCTTTCTGGCGCAACCCTGTGTTCATCTGCCAGCGTACGCACCATGCGCGCCGTGGCGGTTACTGCGGGCGGCGCATCGTTTGGTGCACCACCGCTATACCAGCCCTTGCCCAATGAGCCCCAGGCCTGCAGCGCAATGTTCTGACTGCCGCAGTAGCTCAGCGTATCGCCCCATACCAAAGACGACCGGCCCTGCGCGTCGTTGAAGCAGGTATCCGCGTCCAGCCAATCGGTTTTCAGCAAACTCATCTCCAGCTGGTTGGCCACCAGCGAAACATCCAGCGCGGCAACGAGTTGGCGCATTTGGCCCGCATGCATATTCGACACTGCCAACTGGCGCACCTTGCCCGCCGCGAACAGGGTGTGCCAGGCTTCGTTGATTTCATCCGGCTCCATCAACGGGTCGGGCCGGTGCAACATCAGTATGTCGATGGTATCGGCGTGCAGGCGGCGCAGGCTGGCATGTACCGCATCAACAATATGCGCGGCCGACAGGTCGTAACGCTTGGGGCCATTGGCATCTGCAAAGCGTATGCCGCATTTGGTTTGCAACTGCATTCGCTGGCGAAGGCTTGGTTGTTGTTTGAACAACTCGCCAAAACATTGCTCGGCCTTGCCCAAGGTGTAGATGTTGGCGTGGTCAAACAGCGTGATGCCGATCTCCAGCGCGGCCTCGACCGCAGCCTGTGCGTGGGTGACGTCTTGTGCCCGCAGCGGGTCGGTGTTCCACCCGCCGCCCAGCCCCATGCAGCCGTAGAGGAGGCGGGAGGCAATCGTAGGGGACGGTATCTGTGTCATTCTTTTACAGGCTTGTTGGTGGCTCAAAGTATCGCATCCATGGTCTGAAGCATCAGCCATCACATTTACACCCAAAAAGGGTATTTTTTCACGCTTGTCGCCCTGGCTGCATGCGGCTGTCACACTGCACCCCCCATAGGCCCACTAAACTGCGTCCTTTCAACTTCTCCGTGAACGGACGCGCCCTATGGACACCGGAAAAATCACCACCTGGATAGACCAGGCACAGCCCATTCTGGTGGCCTTTGGGCTCAAGGCCCTGGGCGCCATTGCCGTCTTCGTCGTGGGCCGTTGGCTCATCAACGTGGCCACCAGCCTAGTGGGGGCCGGCATGACGCGCCACAAGCTGGACCCCACCGTGCAACGCTACCTGGTGAGCTTTATCAGCGTGGCGCTGAACATCATTCTGGTTGTCGCCATCCTGGGTTACTTCGGTGTAGAGACCACGTCGTTTGCGGCTCTGGTGGCCGGCGCCGGTGTGGCCATTGGTGCAGCGTGGAGCGGCTTGCTGGGCAACTTCGCATCAGGCATTTTCCTGCTGGTGCTGCGTCCCTACCAGGTGGGCGACTATGTGGGTGTGGGCGGCATCGAAGGCACGGTACTAGAACTGGGTTTGTTTGGCACCACCATCACCACGCCGGATAACGTCAAGACCATTGTCGGCAACGGCAAGATCATGGGCGGCGACATCAAGAACTTCTCGGCCAACCCGCACCGCCGTGTGGAGCTGGTGGCACAACTGGCCGGCAGTGCCGACGCACACAAGGCCATCGCGCTGCTCAAAGAATCCGTATCCAAGGTGGCGAACATCGCCAAGTCACCGGCCGTGGATGTGGAGATTTTGGAGTTCAACGAGTTCGGCCCCAAGCTCGCCGTGCGCCCCTATTGCCACACCAGCCACTACTGGCAGGTGTACTTCGATACCAACAAGGCCATTGCCGACACGCTGGGTGCAGCAGGCTTCCCGGTAGCGACACGCCCGGTCAAGGTCTACCCCGTTTAACAACAGGAGAAAATCATGGGACTATTCGATTCCGTCATGGGCGCCGTTAGCGGCCAAATGCAACAACACGGCGGCCTGGCCAATGTCTTGGGCGGCCTGCTGGCCAACAACTCCGAGCTGGGTGGCCTGGGCGGGCTGGTGGACAAATTCCACCAAAACGGCATGGGCGACATCGTCAGTTCGTGGATTGGCAAGGGCCAGAACCTGCCCGTCACATCTGACCAGATTGCCAGCGCATTCGGCAGTGGCACACTGGGCAACATTGCCAGCCAGTTGGGTCTGGACCCTGCCCAAGTGTCAAGCCAATTGGCGCAGATACTGCCCGGCCTGATCGACCAGCTCACGCCACACGGCACGCTGCCCGAAGGCGGGATGGGCCACTCCGGCGACCTGGCGGGCATGCTGGGCGGGCTACTCAAGGGTTGATGGTGGTTGCGTGGCCTGGCGCCAATAGGCCAGGCACGCGTCGGCCAAGGCCTGCGTGGGGTCAACGCTGATCGCCTGCAGACCCGACGCTATGTGGGCCAAGCCCACGGGCACCTCGGTGCAGGCCAGCACCAGCCGCGCGGCGCCACGCTCCACCAGGCGCTGCGCCGCCTGTTCCAGCAGCTTGCCACCGCGCTCCAATTCGCCTCGCTTGACAGCGTAGCAACCAGGCGTGAACAGGCTGTCCAGTTCCTCGGGTGTGTTGACGACGAAGGGGATGCCCCGCGCCTTCAAGTGGGGTTGGTAGAGCATGGCATCCAGCGTGCCGCGGGTGGCGATCAAACCCACCACCGCACCAGACGGCGCACTCGCCGCTTCCAATGCATCCAGACTAGCCTGAATGATATGGATCAGCGGTGCCGGGCTGGCGGCGACCAACGCATCGAACCACGCATGCGCCGTGTTGCAGGGTATGACGATGCGGGTCGCACCCGCCACGTTGAGCTGTGCAATGCCATGCAGCAGCGCAGGCAAAGGTGATTCGCCGGTGCCGGCCAAAGCCCTTTGGCGGTCGGGTATCTGCGGAACATTCCAGACCACCGTTGGGACATGGTCCTGGTCGCGCTGGGCTGGTGTGGATGCGATCAGCTTGCGTAAAAAATCCAAAGTCGCCAGCGGCCCCATGCCGCCCAGCACACCAATCAGTGGCGCAGCATCAGGCATCGCTCAAAACGCGGCTTGCGGTGCCAATACACCCCGGTAGCCAAACAAGCCCACCGCGCCGCCCGTGTGCAGGAAAACGATGTTTTGCCCCTTGGTGAAATGCCCTTTGCGCACCAAATCCACCAGGCCGGCAAAGCCCTTGCCGCTGTACACCGGATCCAGCAAAATGCCCTCGTGGCGCGCCAGCAGGTTCACGGCCTCGACCATGCCGTCGGTGGGCACGCCATAACCGCCGCCGACGTAATCGGCGTTAGCCACCACCGTCTCATCAGGGAACTCGCCACGTGCGCCCAGTAAAGCCCAGGTCTGGCGCGCGAGTTTCCGCACATTGTCTTCCTGCTTGTCCCGCGGCGCGCGAACGCTGATGCCCAACACAGGTATGCGGCTATTGCAGCCCTGCAGGCCCACCACCAGGCCGGCCTGCGTGCCGGTGCTGCCCGTGGCATGCACCAGACAATCCACCTTTAATCCAAGCTCGTTGGTTTGACTGACGATCTCGTGCGCGGCGACTACATAGCCCAAGGCGCCCACAGGGTTGGAGCCACCACCGGGGATTAGGTAAGGCTTCTCGCCAGCCGCACGCAGGCGCTCGCCTACCGCAATCAGTTCGTGGTTCATGTCCAGCCCGGCAGGGCGTGTCTCCAGCGTGGCGCCGAAAATCTGGTCCAGCAACACGTTGCCGCTGCTGTAGTAATCGGCATGCGCGCCGCTGACGCGCTCTTCCAGCAAGGCGGTGGTTTTCATCCCATGTTTGTTGGCCGCGGCAATGGTCTGGCGAACATGGTTGGACTGGGTCGCGCCCTGGGTAACGATGTGGGTGGCGCCCTGTGCCAAGGCCTCGCCGATCAAAAATTCCAGCTTGCGCGTCTTGTTGCCGCCCGTTGCCAGGCCGGTGTTGTCATCCCGCTTGATGTAGATGTTGGGGCCATTCAACAACCGGGTGATACTGGGTAGAAACTCAAACGGCGTGGGGGCCTGGGTCAGGCGGACACGTGCGAAAGAGGAGAGGTTCATGGGGGTAGGCTCCAGAGTAATAAATCAGGTTAAGACAGGCCAAGCAAACCGCGCATGGCACCACCGCCAAGCCGCTCACCCGCGCGGTGCGCCTGCACCATTTTCAGCAGCTTGGCATTGACCGGTGCTGCCGTGCCGTGTTGCTTGGCCAGACGCACCACAGCACCACACAGATCGTCAATTTCGGTTGTGCGACCTTTCTGCAAATCGTCCCACATGGACGATCGCGCCGATGGGTCTATGCGCAGCATGCGCGACGCCACGACCTTGAACAAGAAATCCGGCAAGCGCAATATCTTGGGCAATAGACGCGGTGGCGCACTGGCCACCTTGGCCGGCGCTATGCCCGCAGCATCCATGGCGCGCAGCGCCTCGGTCTGCAACGCAGCCAGCACCACACGGTAGTGGCGGTCCATCAATTCCTCGCGCAACGGCAGGTCTGACAAAGCATTGACCGGGTTGTTCAGGTTGAGCAGCAGCTTGCCCCATTGCACGGCCTGCATATCGGGCACCACCTCCATGGGCAGGCCCGCTGCGCCACAACAGGTTGCCACCTCGGCGCTCACGGCCGACGGCCCGATCTGCAAATGCCCGGTCGTTGCGCGGTGCACCTTGGCCGGACTGGTCAACACCACGTTGTAGGGCACCATGCCCGCCACCACCTCCAGGTGCGGCGCGGCGCCGCGGATACGCTGCACGTTGTCGACGCCGTTTTGCAAGGAGATGACCGTTGCCCCCGCGGTGAACGCAGCACCTATCTCGGCAGCCGCCTGGGCCGTGGCACCACCCTTCACACACAGCAGCACAACCGGCGCCCCGCTGCGGTCCACATCGGCCACGGAAACAGCGAAGCGCAAGCGGTCGGCCGGCACGTGGGCGCCGAAGCCATCCATGTCGGATACACGCAGCCCGTTTGCGGCGATCTCGCCCAGAATGGCGGGCCGCCCCACCAGACTGACGTGCTGCCCGGCGGCGGCAAGCCGTGCACCAACATAACAACCAATGGCGCCAGCGCCTACAACGATGAAGTGCATAAATCGGTACCCGGTAACGGATGGAAGCGGTAACAGACGGCGTATTCACGCCCAATGCGCACAGTATCGCTGCCCCGCGCAGCCAAGCCATCAACGGACCAGCATTGCCTCCTCAAAGGCGCTCGGTCGGGTCTGGCTGAACATCAGCGTTAACGTGCGGCTGCAGCGTGTCATGGCGACATACATTAGGTTGCGCTCGTCATCCATCGTGCCGCCATCATCCGCCGGGAACTCGCCGCGCGCGATAAACGGAATGGTCACCCGCTCAAACTCCAGCCCCTTGACACTGGGAATGTCGCACAAAACCAGTCCATTTTTGCGCGCTTTGGCATCGCTCTGCTTCTCATACGACAGCTCCAGTCCATTGACGTGGCGAAAAAATGCCGCAGCACCGTCGAAAATTTTTGCTGCCTGTTGCAAGCCCTCCAGATGTGCGACCGCGTCTGCGCAGCGTTGGCGTTCCACCCAGTGGCGGGCGGCCAGGCCTGGCATATCCAGCGCGTGGAGCATCGCTTCAAACATGGCGTCCCCTTGCTGCGTTGCCACTACCGCCATGGCGGCCTCAAGACGGCGGCGAATAGCGGGCTCGGCCTTTGCAATCACCTGTCTCTTGAGGAAGGTGGCCAGCAGCGTTTGGTCGTGAACAATCTCCTTGACGGCAAAGTTGAGGCGCTCCTCCTGCGACTCTGTTTCGCTCTCGGCAAAATCTAGCTGCACACCCGCAAGATCCACCAGGGCCTGCACCATGCGGTGGCGCGCGCTGAGACTGGTGACCAGTTCAAACTCGGGGTGGGCTACCGACAGCAGCGCCCGGACCAGCAACACCTCCGGGCGGTGCAAATACGTGGGGAACGGGTAGGTGCGGTAGGGGATGTCCTGCTCCAGCAAAAAGTTTTCAATCAACACCGACTGGTGCGGATGGCGCAGCAAGACCACAAACTGGTTCATGCGCCCGCCGGCGCGCAACCACGCGGCAGCGTCTTCCACAATCTTTTGCGCACACTCCAGCGGCGCGGCGTAGAAGAAGGGGGCCACCTGCGTCTGGTGTTTGGCAAACGACGCATAGGCTTTGGACGCCAGGCTGCCCGCCAACTCGGCAAGGCTGACCGAGAACCGGTACGAGCCGTCCAAGGGCATGCGGCTGGCCTGGCGCCCGGTCTCTTGTGCAAAGTACATGGCATCCATGAACTTGGGCTCGGCACCGGCCTTTTGGTGCAGCACCTGGTCAGGGTCGCCCACGCCGCAAAAGCTGGCCTGCACATTGCTCTCCAGCAAACGCCGCAGCAGCGTGAACATGGCCTCGTTCATGTCATGGAACTCATCCACACACAACAAATGCAAACCGCCGGGCCAGCGGGAGAACATGTTTTGCGGCAGGGCAACCGACATGTCACCCACCGTGCTGGCCAGGTCGTAGGTGGCATCGCCAGGCGAGCGAAACACGGGTGGCTCTTCTTCAGAAGGCCTGCGAAGATGCTCAAACCGCTCCAGCACATTCAGCACCGTGTAGTCCTCCCCCGTGTTGTCGGCCAGCTGGGTGTCGATGTTTTCACCCAGCCACCGTGCCTTGGGCAACACCAACTTGCCCTTGACACGCAAGCTCTGGTGGATGAAGTGTTCGTAAAAACCACTGCCCTCATCGCCGGGGAGTTGGAGGTGGTGATCGCCCCGCCGGTCAGCGCGCGCGCGCACCTCTTGTATGCATTGCGCAATGGTGTCCCTGAGCGCCTCGGGCGAGGTGGCCAGCCTGGCGCGGCCGCCCTCCAGATCCTGGAGCATGTACAGCGCAAATTCGTCGAAGGTGTTGACCCAGAGTTCCTGGATGAGTTCGGCCGCAACACCGATCTTCTCTAGCGCCCGGCGGAACGCCAGCCCCGCGACTTCGGTGTAGGTCAGCACCAGGATTTTTTTGGGGCTGTAGCGCCCGGTTTCTTGCCGCTGCAACGCCAGCATCTCCGCGACCTTAAGCGCCAGGCTGGTGGTTTTGGCGGCCCCCGCGTTGGCGTCGACAATGATCGACAGGTGGCGGCTGGTTTGAATGTCCAGCTGCTGTTGCGACGGAGTGATGTTCTGGGGGCTGAAAAGCGGTGATGCAGTCATTGCCGCCATCTTAAGCGGACGCGACCTGCCGTCCGATGCAGCCGATCAACTTTTATAACATCGGGCTGTAGCCCTCGTAAAATATGGCTACCTCGCTATACAAAATATAGCAAATACGATAATAGCTCGCGCCGGGAAGTCTGGGCGACTGGGCGTTCTGCTCCGTGTCCCCCGCCCTCCGGCCTTCGCCTGCGGGCTCCTCCTTGACCTGCGCAGAATGCCCAGTCGCCCAGCCTCCCCTAGTGCCCGCCGCCGAGGTAGGCCGCCTTCACCGCCGGGTCATCGCGCAGCTTGCTAGCCTCGCCGTGCACCGAGATGCGGCCGTTCTCCAGCACGTAGCCGTAGTCCGCCACCTTCAGCGCGGCTGCGGCAAACTGCTCGACCAGCAACATGGTCACGCCGCGGGATTTCAGGTCACCGATGATGCGGAAGACTTCCTCCACCAGAATCGGCGCCAGCCCCATCGAAGGTTCGTCCAGCAGCACGATCTCCGGGTTAAGCATGACAGCCCGCGCCATGGCCAGCATCTGCTGCTCGCCACCCGACAGCGTACCGGCAAGCTGGTTGCGCCGCTCCTTGAGGCGGGGGAACAGCTCCATAGCCCGCTCCAGATCACCCGCCACATCGCCCTTGGGGCGGCTGCCGGTCAGGCGCGGGAAGGCGCCCAGGATCAGGTTATCGGTCACCGTCATCGTGGCGAACACGCGCCGACCTTCGGGCGAATGGGCCAGACCCTGCTTGGCAATGGCATACGACTCCAGCCCGTCGATGCGCTTGCCGTGCAGGCTGATCTCGCCCGCTGTGGGCTTGATCATGCCGGACACCGCACGCATCGTCGTGGTCTTGCCGGCGCCGTTGGAGCCGATCAGCGTGACGACCTTTCCCTTGGGGATGTCCATCGAAATGCCGTGCAGCACCTGCACCTTGCCGTAGCCAGCTTCGAGATTCTTGATTTGCAACATGGTGTGTACGTCTCGCGCCTTGACTAAGTTAAGCTGCCGTGCCGCCGAGGTAAGCCTCGATGACCTTTTCATTTGCCTGCACTTCGGCCGGTTTGCCTTCGGCAATCTTCTGTCCAAAGTCCAGCACCGAAACCGAATCGCAGATGGCCATGACCACGTCCATGTGGTGCTCGATCAGGATCACGGTGATGCCATGGTCCCGGATCTTGCGGATGATGGTGACCAGCTCCTTGATGTCGGGTGCGGTCAGGCCCGCGGCGGGCTCGTCCAGCAACAACAGCTGCGGGTCCAGCGCTAGGGCGCGTGCAATTTCGAGTAAGCGCTGTTTGCCATACGGCAGGTTGCGCGCTTCTTCATGGGCCAGACCGGTCAGGCCTACAAAATCAATCAAGCCCAGGCCGCGTTGCACCGACGCACTCTCCTCGCGCCGGTAACGCGGTGTGTGCAGCGACACATCCACGATGTTGCTCGCAAACGTATGGTGCAGGCCCACCTGGATGTTTTGCAGCGCCGTCATCTCGCCAAACAATTGCACGTTCTGGAAGGTGCGTGCGATGCCGGACAGCGCGATGTCGGACGAGGTACGCCCCACGACCGAACGCCCGGCAAAATCGACACTGCCCGCCGTGGGCACGTAGATGCCGGTCAGCACATTCATCATCGTGCTCTTGCCCGAACCATTGGGTCCGATCAGGCCGTGGATGGTGCCGCGCTTGATATTCAGGTCCACCAGGTTGATGGCCTTGAGGCCGCCAAACTGCATCAGCACACCCTTGGCCACCAACAGGTCGCTGCCCGCCGCCACATGGCCGGTATTGGCTGCCACCATGATGGAGTCCTTGGTCGGGTCCGCCGCGCGCACTGCGCTGTCGGCCGCGTTGTGGCCTTTGCGCATAAACAGGCTGCGCGCAAAGCCCACAATGCCATCCTGCAGGTAATACACGACAAAAAGAATCATCAGCCCGAAGATGCTGAGCCGCCAGTCGGTGATGGACTGCAACCAGAACGAGAACCCGGCCAGCGCGATCGTGCCGACCACGGGCACGGCCATGGCCTTGGGTGTGGTCATCTTCTTTGCAATGGCGATGGCGCCGCCCACCAGCATCAGCACGGCCAGTGCGGACGCCACGATGCGGAACAACTCCAGGTCATCCAGCAGCTTGGGCAAGATCACGATGATGGCCGCGCCCAGCAAGGCACCGGTGCGCGTCTTGCGACCGCCCATGATGACGGCCAGCAGAAACATCACTGTCAGCTCGAAGTTGTAGGTGTTGGGTGAAATGTATTGCTCGGAATACGCATACAGGCAACCCGCCAGGCCCGCATAGCCGGCGCTGATGACAAAGGCATAGACTTTGTAGCGGTAGACCGACACACCCATGCAATCCGACGCCACGGGGCTGCCGCGCAGCGCTTCAAAAGCGCGGCCGAGTTGTGAGCGCAAAATGCGGTCGGCCACCACCAGCGACAGCACCATCAACCCGAACACCAGCCAGTAAAAGCCGTTTTCGTTGAATTGCATGCCGGCGATGGACGGCTTGGGGATCTTGATGCCCAGCGGCCCCTCGGTCAGGAAATCCATCTCGTTGATCAGGATCTGGATGATGGTGCCGAAGGCCAATGTCACCATCGCCAAATAGGGGCCTGACACGCGCAAGGCCGGCAAAGCCAGAAGCGCGCCAAACCCGGCTGTGACCGCAATGCTGGTGGGAATGATGAGCCACAGCGGCGCACCCAGCTTGAGGAACAACACACCTGCCGTATATGAGCCCACGCCAAACAGGCCGGCATGGCCCAGCGACACCTGGCCGGTATAGCCCACCACAATATCCAGGCCAAACAACAGAATGGCGTAGATCATGATCGTGCCGATCATGTGGATGTATACGAATTGCTGGTGAAAAACGGCGCGCAGGCGAGCAGGGTCAGGCCTGCCACCGCCGTGAAAAACGACTTGCGGTTCATGGGGTCAGACTTTCTTGATCGCGGTTTTGCCAAACAGGCCGGAGGGCTTGAACGCCAGCACCAGCAGCAACAGCACCAGGCCCGGCACATCCTTGTAGCCGGTGGAGATGTAGAAGCCGGTCGTCGTCTCGGCCACACCCAGAATAATGCCGCCGACGATGATGCCCATCCCGCTGGTCAGGCCGCCAATGATGGCCACTGCAAAAGCCTTGAGACCCAGCACCGCACCCATGGTGGCGCCGGTTAATGTGAGGGGTGCAATCAGCGCACCGGCAAAACCTGCGGTGGCCGATGACAGCGCATACGAGAACGTGATCACCAGCCCGGTGTTGATGCCCATCAGTTTGGCGGCGTCGCGGTCGTTGAAGGTGGCAACAACGGCCTTGCCGTAGATGGTCTTGCGGTTGAAAAACTCCACCGCCAGCATCATCAGCACCGCGCCCACGACCACCAGTATTTCCATGGGCAACACGTTGGCGCCAAAGACCTTGATCGGCGCTTCAGGCAGCGGCGATGGGAACTTCAAGTCGTCGCGGCCCCAGATGTTTTCGGCCACATTCTTGAAGATGATGCCCAACGCGATGGTGGACATGATCCAGCCAAACTCGCTCTTGATCTTGATGGCCGGGCGCACGCCGATCCACTCCACAATGCCGCCTTGCAGCATGCCAAACACGATGACGATGGGCAGCATCAGCCAGAAGTTGACGCCCGCATTGACCAGCGTCAGGCCCACCATGGCGCCTAGCATCAGCGCATCGCCCTGGCCGAAGTTAAGCGTGTCTGAAGTTTGGAATGTGAGCTGGTAGCCAAAGGCAATGACCGCGTAGATCATGCCCAGTGCGATACCGCTGTAGACCAGTTGAAGCAGGATTTCCATAAATTGCACTCACCGAAAAATCAACCACACGAAAGACGCCCGTCATAAAAAGACACCGCGACAGTCTGATCGACCGACGCGGTGCTTGCATGCCAGGCAACGAAGCGGTACGACTTACTTCTTGACCGCCAATGCGCCCTTTGCGTTCACGTCCTTGACGCGCACTTCAGAGGCTTTTTTGAAGTCGTCAGCGTAGGCATAAACCACGCGTTGGCCCTTGACCTCGCCAAACACCGGGATGTTGGCTGTGATGGCTTCATGGTCCTTGGTGGTGAAGGGTTTGTTGTACGTGGTGACAACACCTTCAACGGGAGCCTTCAGGTCTTCCAGTGCGGCCTTGATCTTGGGGCCGTCAGTTGAACCGGCCTGCTTGATAGCGGCGGCCAGCAGGTAGATAGAGTCATAGCCTTGCGCCGCCGACACGGGAGAGTCGATGCGTGCATTCTTGGGGTTGAAGGTCTTCAAGTAGCTGATGATGAAGGACTGGCGCTTAGGCGTGGTGGGCTCTTGCACAAAGGTCTGCGGCATCCGCGCGCCTTCGCCGCCGGGGCCGGCGTTGTCGATGTAGTTGGCCATCGACAGTGTCCAACTGCCAACCATCGGCACCTTCCAGCCCAGCTTGGTCATGCCGTTGGCGATCTGCGCCAGCTCTGGGCCAATTCCGTAGGTCAACACAGCCTCTGCACCGGCTTCTTTGGCCTTGAGCAGCTGCGCGGTCATGTCCACATCTTTGATGTTGAACTTCTCAACCGCGACCGCCTTGATGCCCTTGAGCTCCAGTGCCTTTTCCAGATCAGCCCGGCCCAGCTGACCGTAATTGGTAGAGTCGGCCAGGATCGCAACCTTCTTGAAGCCGCGGCGGGTGATGGCCTCTTCCACAATCATCGGGGCCTGGATGCTGTCGTGTGCAGCATTGCGGAAAATGTAGTTCTCGGGCTGGTCATCAAACTGGTGTGTGACGGCAGAACCGGTGGCCACGTTATTCATGACCGGAATCTTCGCTTCCTGAAAGAAACGCTGCGATGCCAGCGCCACGCCAGTATTGATGTAGCCCACGGCGGCTGTCACCTTTTCCTTATTGATCAATTCTTGGGCGATCTGCACGCCGCGTTCGTTCTTGGCCTCGTCATCGCGCTCGACGACTTGCAATTGGCGGCCCAGCACACCACCGGCTTTGTTGATTTCATCGACTGCCAGCCTGACGCCATCACGCATGCTCACGCCCATGGAGGAAGATCCGCCGGTGAAAGGGCCGGCTACACCGATCTTGATGTTGTCGGCAGCAAAGGCCACCCCCGACAGGCACAACAGCGCGGAGGCCATTGCTGCGTGGGAAGCCAATTTTGTTAAACGGATATGCATGCTGTCTCCTATTGATTTAAAAAACCACGTCTTTGCGTTTTATTCCTCGCCCCTAATTTAGCAACTTCGGCCTTCGCAAGGCTGACACGCTGCTGAAGCCCGACGGTCAAATGGGGTGAATTTATTTCAGGCGCACCGCAAATTTCCTTCATGTGTCTCTTGGCTTTTGATCCCATCCGCCAATGTGCGCCAATCCAGGCTGCAAATTCCTAGGGTTAACCCGTGGTAACAAAAATGAAGACCGCAGCAGGTCCCTCCAATTTTGGGTTCGCGGGCGTACAGACCTTCCATTGGGCTGGCGCTGAAGATGCTCCAGCGCACATTCAGGCTGGCAGGGGAATTCAAAATTCTTTCACCATTTTTGAATCCAGTTACCAGGTTCTCCCGTATTGGCGTTAAGTGCCGTTCGCTTTAGTGGCTTACGGAACCCAGAACTTCTTTTCCGTCCTTTTAGGAGTCAGATATGCAATTCAAATTTGGTACCGTCGCGAAAGCCTGTTTTTTGTTGGTCACGGCCAGTGCCGCGATGGCGTCGAGCCACCGTGAGGCCCCTTTCATCACGACCAGCCCCAAGGTCGATGGCACGGACTTTTATATGTTCCGCAGCTACGAAGGCATCAGCGCCACCGGCACCGGCGGGCGCAGTGATTACGTCACGATGATCGCCAACTACCAGCCGCTGCAAGGCCCCTATGGTGGCCCCAACTATTTCGCAATGGACCCCAATGCGCTGTATGAGATCCACCTGGACAATAACGGCGATGCCAAGGAAGACATCACGTTTCAGTTTCGTTTCACCAACAAGCTCAACAGCGTTCCACTCACCATTGGCGCATCCAGTGTTGCCATCCCGCTGGTCCAGGCCGGCGCCGTCAGCAAGGTGACCGATCCCAACCTTAACTTGAACGAAACCTACACCGTGGCCATGGTCCGGGGCGACCGCCGCAAAGGCACGTCGCAGGCGGTGACCAAGACTGCTGACGGATCAAATACCTTTGAGAAGCCGGTGGACTATATCGGCGTCAAGACGCTGGGTAGCCCCGCCGCCTACGAAGCCTACGCCCAGAAGCACGTGCATGCCATCAAGGTGCCTGGCTGCCCTGCCGGCAAAGACACTGGCTACGTGTTCGTGGGTCAGCGCCAGGAGGGCTTTGCCGTCAACCTGGGCACCGTGTTTGACCTGGTCAACGCGCCTGCTGCATTCTTGCTCGACCCCGCCAATAAAGACGCAGCGGGCATGGGTGGTCAACACTACATCCAGAAGCAAAACATCACGTCCATCGCTCTGGAAGTACACAAGGACTGCCTGACCGCTGGTGCAGACCCCGTCATCGGTGGCTGGACAACTGCCAGTTTGCGGCAAACACGCTTGCTCAACAGCAAGCCCGCCTCGGGCCATCAGACCAGTGAAAAGGCTGGCGGCGCTTGGGTTCAGGTTTCGCGCCTGGGCAACCCCTTGGTCAACGAGCTGGTCATCGGCTTGCCAGACAAGGACAAGTTCAATGGCTCCAAGCCACAAGACGACACACAGTTCCTGACCTATGTGACCAACCCCACGCTGCCTGCGTTGTTGGGTCTGGTCTTGTCTGGAGACACGAAGGCACTGGCACCCACCAACTTGCCACGTACGGATCTGGCCACCGTGTTTTTGACCGGTATCACTGGCGTCAACAAGCCAACCAACGCGACCCCATCTGAAGTACTGCGTTTGAACACGGCCGTTGCACCGGTGCAGTTTGCCGACCAGAACCGTTTGGGCGTGGCGGGAGAGGTGTTGCGGGTCGGTGGCGTTGCCAACCTGGGAGCTGCAAAAGACTTGGCCGGCTTCCCCAACGGACGCCGCCCCAAGGATGACGTGGTCGACATCGCATTGGTCGCTGTTTTGGGTGGCCTGTGTGTGATCAATGGTGACAACAACGGCCTGGGTCTGAATGGCGTGCCCGGCGTGCCTTCGTTGACATCGGCGTGCAAGCCCTCCAGCGTGCCGCTGGGTGCCACATCGGCCAACATCCATGATGGCGTTGACCAGGCAACCGTGCCATTCTTGACACGCTTCCCGTACCTCAACACCCCCAATGGCGGTACCACCCAGTAATCAAACATCTACGTGAGGACTGCAACATGCAAACAACTTCTAGAAAGCAATTGCTGCTGGTGGCATTGGGCACCGTGGCCCTCTTGGCAGCCTGTGGCGGCGGCGGTGGGAGCAGCGAGCCCGCACCCCCCGCAGTGGTAGCGGGTACCGATGTACCCGTGGCGGTCGAGCAGAGCGTCAAGGGCGTTATCGACTACGCAAAGGCCCAGATTGCCGCGACGAGTGAGACCAGCGATCCACAGATCATTGGTAACGCCAAGCTGTTCACAGATGACACAGCGGAACCGTCGGACATCTAGCCCGATCTAACCGCCACAGTGCGAAAATGACAAGACCACCGCCGTGCGGTGGTCTTTCTTTTCCTATCCCCCGCACATGCACATAATCGTCGCTTCTCGCCACGCCCTTCTGGTTGGCCTGCTAGGCCTGGCACCCGCACTACAGGCGCACGAATTCTGGTTCGCGCCGATTGCATCGCCGCAAACCGTGGGCAGCACTGTGACGCTGCGGTTGGAAGTCGGTGAGCTTTTTAACGGAGACGCAGCCGGCTTCTCCATCCCCACCACCAAGGCCTTGCGCCACTTCAGCGCCAAAGCTCCGGTCGAAGACCTCAAGCCTTTTCTACCCCCCAAGGACCGCGAGGCCGAAGTGGAACTGGCGCTGGACACGCCCGGCACGCACTTGTTGGCCTATGACAGCGCGCCGCTACGTATCTCGCTGGAGGCCGGCAGATTTCATGCCTACTTACACGATGAAGGACTGGATTTTGTGAAAACCCAACGCGAGAAAGCCGGCACTGTCGACCAACCCGGGCGCGAACGCTATCGCCGCAACATCAAAACCCTGATCGCGGTCGGCACCGAGCCCAAAGCCATGCAAGCACTGGACCAGACCTACGCCAAACACGCCAGCCAGCGCCTGGAGATCACACCCCTGCACAACCCGCTGGCCATGGCGCCGGGCGAGGCCCTGCCCGTCCAAATCGTGTTCGATGACAAGCCCCTGGTCGGCGCGCTGGTTAAAGCCTGGCATAAGCACGATGGTCAATTGGTGATGATCCGCGCCACCACGTCCGCCCAAGGCGAAGTGGTATTTAACCTACCCTATGCTGGCGATTGGATGGTCAGCGTGGTTCATATGATTGCCGCTGAAAACAGTGGCGATGAAGAAGGGCATGAAGAAGGCGTGGACTGGGACAGCTTCTGGGGCAATCTGTCGTTCCATCTGCCAACCGGGTCACTCCTGAAAAGATAGCAGTCAGCGCATATATTACGAGGGCTACAGGCCTATTTCTCCATAGCCGCACGCACATAATGCAGGGCAAGCTTCTCGGTCAGCAGCGGGTGGCTTTCTTCATTTGGCGCAGGGTTTAGTTGCCACGGTGCGCTGTTGCAGGTGCAAGCCGCATGAACCGCGTGCTGACCCGAGAAATTCTCGACGAGCTCCCGGTTGACGACGTGCGGACTATCCGTTCACGCAGGATTCCGCGGCAACTCCCTCGGCATGGCCGACCTGTTGTTCACGGTGGAAGACCAATTCCCCATCATCCTGCCGCCCGAGCAAGTGGCGTTGCCCACATTGGGTGACGCAGTGACTTTCATTGACGGTCTGATTGGGGCCCAGAGTGGCCGCATCGTGCACCCCAAACACGTCGCCGCCAAGACCTTGCTAACCGCATGAGACGGGTCGCGGTGACGGGCATTGGCGTTGTCTCGCCACTGGGCAACAGCGCGCAAGCACTATTTGACCAAGCCTGCGCTGGTCATAGCGCGACAGACCGCCTGCAGGCCCCATTTGCCAGCCGGCTGGCGGCGCGTCAGGCTTTGGCCGATGCACGGCTTGAGATGGAAATGGTGGACCGCGGTCGGGCCGGGGGTTTTGTGGGGACCGGCATGGGCGGCTCGATCAGCAGTGACGAGGGCTACCAGACCCTGTAAGGCGAAGCGCGGTTGCCGGTGGAGCCGAAGCACCGCTATCGTTCGGCTCCATGAAGGACTGAGAAGCGTCGCTGACCTGGACTACGTGCCCAACACGGGGCGGACCGGCGTGGCAGTGCGCACCATGTTGTCGAATTCATTCGCGTTTGGTGGGACCAACGCCGTACTGGTCTTGGGTGGTGCAGCACCGCCGCGCCACTGAAAGCGCTGCATCGGCCACAGCCAATTCCACAGCGGCACCGTCCAGCTGGCCAAAAACAGCACCACGATCAGGCCATGGGGTTTGAACAGTACGAACTGCCACACAAACGCCCCCACCGCCACTAGCACCGCATAGGCAATGCGCACGCTGGCGCGCTGCGGGGTGGTCATCGGGTCCGAGACCATGAAGAAGGCAAACAGCAAGACGGCGCCATTGCTGGCCTGCTGCAGCCACATGGCGCCGCCAGGGTTCCAGGCGTAGCCCAGCACCCACAGACGCCCACCCAATAGCAGCGCCCAGCTGGCCAGGAATGCCAGTGACACATCCCACCGGCTCACCCGCTGCGTGACCAGACCGCCCAGTGCGATGAACCACAGCGCGGCCAGGCTCTCAGACCCCCATTGCCCCGGGCTCAGCCAGGCGCCGGGCAGCCAGGCCCAGGCCGCAAAAGCCGCGAAGTTGGCCGGGTTCAGTAGGTGGCTCTTGCAGGCTGCTGGGCCGCCACGTATGAGGTATTTGCTGCTCATGGCGGCGCAGGCCAGTACCGGGTGCACCCAGGCGTTCTCGGCACGCACCAGGATGCACATGCCAAAGCTGGAAATCAACGCGCTCAGGTAGCCGCCCCAATTGCGCTTGCCGGGCAGGTTCAAGCCCCACTGCCACGCGGCCTGGGTCAGCAAGGCGCTGCCAAAGGTCAGCAGCACCTGCGCGCCAGTCAGCGCAAAGTCGCGTCCAAATGCGCCCAACGCCAGGAAGCTGGCCAGGAACAGAATCTGGAACCAGCGGGCGTCCAGTCGGGCCCACATCCGCTGGGAACTTACAACAAACTGGCCGCTAGCCCTCGTAGAATATAGCGATGCCACTA
Source organism: Rhodoferax sp. (assembly GCF_025356155.1). Classification (GTDB taxonomy): domain Bacteria; phylum Pseudomonadota; class Gammaproteobacteria; order Burkholderiales; family Burkholderiaceae_C; genus Allorhodoferax. The sequence continues at coordinate 57,819 of NZ_JANXUQ010000096.1, forward strand.
CTGTATTCATAGCAAATATCCCCTATTGCGTGTTCTTGCTGCCGAACAGCGTTGCCCACCAGGAGCCCGTCGGCGCGGTGCTCTGTGGCCCGCTGATGGCGATGCCCGTATAGCGGTCCGCGCCGGGCATGGCGTCTATGGTGCTCAGCTTCCAGCCGGTCAGCTGGGCCAGGGTCAGCTTCTCGGTATCCAGCCGCTTGGGCAGGTCGCTCTGGTAGTAGCGGGCCGCACTGTCTATGCCCGCCCGCTTGGATTCCACGCAACTGCTGACGCAATCGCGCTGCAGCGCCAGCGGGTCTTTGTCGCGGTACAAGGCGCTCTGGCCTTCGGACGTGGGCGCGGACAAGACCTGCGCCACGCGGGGTTTGCACATGGCCTCGCAGTCCATCTGACCCACCTTGGCACTGCACTGGGCGACGCTGCTGTCATACGGGTTTTGCACCACGTAACGGGTCTGCCAGTTCTGACGGTCCTTGGTCTGCGTGAACATCAGGTCTTCGGGAAAGGTGTTGGGCGTGTAGCGCACATGCAGGCGGGTGAGCACCACGGGCTGCGCGCCACCACCCATATTCGGTGGCAGCAAACTCTTGATGGCGGGGCTGGGGGGCAGGGTCATCGCTTTGAAGTTGTCTTGTGCATTGCCGTCGGCCCAGAACACACCCGCACCGCGCAGCTCGTCCTTGGTCAGGGGGTTGGCGGCACAAGGGTCGCACCAGCCCATGTCCCAGAAGTATTCGGTAAACACCACACGGTGGTCTTCCTTGCGGGCCTGGGTGTCAAACAGCGCCTTGTAGAAATCCTGGAACTTGGGCTTGATGAAGAACGGCAGATTGACGTTAGCCGGCAGTTTGACCGTGCGGTAGTTGCTGCTCTCCACACGGCCGTCCTTGGTCAGTAGGTAGACGATCAGATCCTGCGGCTTCTCGGGTGCGGCGTTGAGCATGCCCAGGCGCATGGGCAGCATGAACTTGTCGCTCTCAAAGGCAAACTGCAGCGGGCGCAGCGTGGTGTAGCCAGTCTTGAGCTGCTCCTTGAGATTGACCTTGGCGACAAAGAACTTCATGCCCTGGTTGATATAGGCCTTGGGGATCTTGTAGCCGTTTTCGCCCAGCCAGGTCTCCAGCCCGTCGGACTGCGTGGCCGACAGGCTGACGATGTCGTATTCCTCCAGCGTGTACTGCGCCTCTACCGTTACGCCCAGCGCCTTGTCGCGCATCATCTCACCCGCTGCGCGCATGCTGGGGGCGGCCGCCGCCATGGGTGCCGGCAGCGCATGGCGCATCAGCATTTGTTGCTGGCCCCAATCAAAGCGAACCTGGCAAGGATCGTTGTCGTGGTACTCCGCCAGGCGCGGGCTGCTGTAGGCGTCCAGCCGCTCGAAGGTGAGCTTGTCGGCCACCCGCACCTGCCCCTTTTGCAACGTGGTCGGGGTAGGTACCACCAGGGCAAACTCACTGAGCGGCCCCTTGTAGTCGTTGAGCATGGAGAGGACCGTGCGCTTGCCATCGCGCACCACCACGACCTGGCTGGCCTCGTTGAACAGATTGGCATCGGCCTTGCCGGCATAGAAACCGCAAAATGCTTGGGCCGGTAGCGGCAAACAAGCCGCAAGGGCTAGCCCGCATAGCGCGGTCTTGATGCGGTGGGTGACGCGGCGGGTGGTGCGGGTCGGGTGGGTCGTTGGATGGGCTTGCATGCGGCGCCTTTCAGAGTTGCGGAGTTAGCTTAAACGACCAGGCACCCCAAATGGGGTTAAACCCATTCAACTTTTCACCACCGTTCATCTCAGTATTTACCCTGAGCATCACGCCCAGCCGCCGTTCGTCACATAGCGCGTGCAATGCCCATTCGGCGGCAATACATTCTCTTCAACGGGCCGCAGTGGCCCCAATTAGGAGAGATAAAAATGTTCACATCCTCGAATCGCACGACACGTTTGGCCAGCTTCACCTTTGCGGTTTTGATGGCCGTCGCCGTCAACGGCAGCATGCTGATGAAGTTCGACAGCGTAGCTACAGAAGCTTCGATCGCACAAGCCGCCCAGCCTCGCAATGTGGCGGTTTTGGAAACCGTCACCATCGTCGGCCGCCGCATCTAAGACGCCCAGTGCCAGCCTGGCGCAGGGCGGTGGCTTAACGCCTAGTTGCGTTTGCCACCATTGAAATTGCCTTTGACAGTGGCCCGGATCACGGTGTTGAACTTGCTGACCAGTTCCCTTTTTATGCTCCGGCTCCGGCTCCGGCTCCGGCGGCACCGCGCCGCGCAGTGCATGCGCCACGCCTTCACCATCGCCTATCAGAAAGAAAGCCAGGTACAGCGTGATGAACAGGCTGGTGACGAATTCAAAGGTGAACTGGCCAATGCCCAGCGCCTGCGCGGCGAGAAACTGCCTACCCTGCGCCAGCGCGGCGGCGAGCCGCCGCTGCAGCCAGTGTAGGCCGCCCCTTGAGCCGAACCAGCAGCAGCCGGTACACTGGCGCGAACAACAGCGCAATGATGGCGCCCCACATGATGGCCCCGTAGAACGGCAACAGTATCCAGCCGAGCGCCAGGGTCACCAACACCAACAGTGGCAACAGGGCACGGTTTTTGGACGCAGCAGAGGCTTGTTCATTGCTTGGGTTCATGGGGGAAGTTTCTCAAGAGCGCACCGGGATCCGCAGCGCCATCGTGGCAGAGCCAGACCCTTCTCCCCTGCACCGCTGAACAGATGGGCGCCTTACGGATAATGCCCCCATGAACATCTGGACCAACCCAAACGCATGGCACTGGCTTGGCAGCGCCTTCACTTACAACTTTGTCCACGAGGGCATGTTCTACCTGGTGGCCGCTCTGTCGCTTTGGCTGGTAGTGCACAAGTGGCTACACCAGCGCCTGGTGCACCGGGTGATTGCAGGCTGGCCCACCAGCGCCGATGTTCGGCGCGAGATGGCATATTCGTTCTCAACGCTACTGATCTTCTCCGCCCAGGGCATGGTCGTGTTTGCCAGCATCGCGCGCGACGATATGGTTATCTACTTCAAGTCTGATCAATATGGTTACTGGTGGTTGGCCCTCAGCCTGCCCGCCATGCTGCTGTGGCACGACTTCTACTTTTACTGGACACACCGCCTGCTGCACAGCCGCTGGCTTTTCCGCCGCGTACACGGCGTGCACCACCGCTCGCGCAACCCGTCGCCGTGGGCGGCGTATGCATTCCACCCTATCGAGGCATTCGTCAACAGCTTGGTAACACCACTAGCGCTGCTAGTGGTGCCGCTGCACGGCCTGGTGCTGCTGGCCTTCACCTTCCACCAGATCGTACGCAACGCCCACGGGCACCTGTCCATAGAGACCATGCCGCGCGGCTTTGCACGGCATTGGCTGGGTGGGCGCTTCACCACGACGACACACCACCACCTGCACCACGAAACCGCGCAGGGCAACTATGGGCTGTGGTTTACCTGGTGGGACCGGTGGATGGGGACAGAGCGGGGTGATTACCACGCAAGATTTGAGAAGGTGACGGCGGGTCAATCAGAGCCCATTTGAACTCTCGCAGTCGCCCGCCAGCGGCCTCTGATGGCAGTGACATCCGATTACAGTTTTTCTGAAATGCAGTGGTTGCATGCCCTTACCATGGCGCAACTTTTGAAGCCCTGTGGAGAGACATGCCATGCACAAAACAGCACTTCGCAGCTGGGTCGCCACGCTGGGATTCTTGACGTCGTTCCCTGTGCTCGCGCTGGATGCGTTCGACCCGGTTTCGACGGTGCTTTCGCTGGACACGGTACAGGTGGGCGACACCCGGTACAACAATGTGCGGGCGACCGTAGGCTCTTACTCTCTGCTTGAGGTGGGCTCCGGCACACCCGCCGCAGACAGCTATGACGCAACATCCCAGGTACTCACACTGGGCGCCGTGCGCTATCTCGGGCTCACCTACAACAACGTACGGGTTCGGCTCAATGCCTATTCGGTGCAAAGCGCTACGGCTGTTGTGACGCCACCCGTGGTACCCGTCTCAGGTGCCCCACACGTTAGCTACACCGATATTGTCTCCGGCCCCAACAACGGCGGCGAGAACGGCAAGGGCATTTATCTCTCGATCTTCGGCACCGACTTTGGCTCCGCGGGACTGGGCAGCACCGTCAAGGTGTTCATCAACAACGTGGAGGTCGACAACTACCGTTACCTGGGCGCGTCGAAGGGACGGCCGGACATTCAACAGATCACGGTGCAGGTGGGCGCGTTGGGCAACCCCACGCCCGGTACCGCGTTACCGATCAAAGTGGTCGTCAATGGGGTGCCATCCAACACGGACCAAACCTTCATGGTCAACCCAGGCCGTATCTTGTTTGTCGACAATGTCACGGGCAGTGACGCCACCGCCGCCATCGGCAACATCGCCAAGCCCTTTCGCTATGTGCAGACGCCCGCGCTCTATACCGGTGGCGCCTGGCCGCAAGTGGCACCGGGCGACTTCATCGTGATGCGGGGTCACGGCAGCGCCACCCCATGGACCGATGTCGGCTTTGAGCACTATTTCATGCGCTACCGCGACAAGTCTGGCCGCGCGCCCACAGGCGCAAGCGGTACCGGCGCGATTGCCATCATGGGCTACCCCGGAGAAGACGTGTATGTGCGCGGCACCGTCGCCAATGGCATGGGCAGCGGCTGCATCTCTGCCATCAACGGGCAAAGCTACCCCGGCATGGGCCAATGGGCCGTGGTCAGCAACCTGCGCATGGATTGTGAAGGTTATGACGGCCCCATCAGCCAGGAAATTTTTGGACACAACTGGCGCGTGGTCAACAACGATCTGAGCGCCTCGACCGCGCCGACCAGCGGCCCCAACATACCGCGCATGGCGGGCATTACCGGCAATGGCAACAATGCCCAGTGGCTGGGCAACCATATCCACGATATACAAGGTAGCCCGCAGGAGTGCCATGGCATTTACATCGATGGTGATGGCTCGTATGAGATCGCCTACAACAACATCCACAACATCCGCAGTGGCAACGGATTCCAAGTGTATGTCAACGGCGGCAATGGGACCGACTACGCGCACAACATCAGCTTCCACCACAACCTGGTGCACGACGTATCCAAGCATGGACTGAATATCGCGGACGGCATGGTCAGCGGCTTGAAGATGTGGAACAACATTGTCTACAACGTGCAATACGCCGCGGTGCGGTTCAACACCAACACCTTGAGCGGTGCGCAGATTTTCAACAACACGTTTTACAACACGAACCTGGCCCACCATCCTTCGTATGGCGCCATCACCAACGATTGGAACTTGCCGGTTGGCTCCTTGGATATCGAGAACAATATTTTCTACGTGATGGGCGGAACGCCTTACAACTCTGGTTCCAACGGCGTGCCTGCCAATGCAGGGACGATTGCGCACAATTTGTGGTTCAACGGCACGGGCGGCACCAGTTTTGACACCGCAGCGGTCAGCGGTGACCCGCTGTTTGTAGCTGCTGGCACGGACTTTCGTCTGCAGGCGACCAGCCCGGCAGTTGGAGTCGGCTCGTCGGCTTCTGCTGTGAGCGCGTTGGTTGCAGACGACTACAACTTCAAGCCGCGCGGTGCAAACCGGGACTTGGGCGCGCTGCTGCGCTGAGAGCGGCACACAAAGAGGGGCCAGGGTAGGCAAGCAGGTGGCACAGCGAGTTTGCGCGGTCAACAACGCGCATTGCGTGCTGGGCGGGGGTTTTGTGTGGGGCGCAGGCGCGTCGCTAGTGTTTGCTACCTCTTTGATAGCGCACTGTGCTTATTCCACGAGGGCCAGAGGCCCGTTTCCTTTGACAATTCAGAAAATTGGATAAATAAACCCAATATGGGTATAAATCACAGTTTTTTTGATCTCCTGGCTGCGCTGGTGCCTACCACCAGATTGTGTGCAACGCCCATGGGCACTTGTCCATAGAGGCCATGCAGCGCGGCATTGCCCTACAGTCGCGGGGCGGGCGCTTCACCACGACGACGTACCATCATCTGCACCACGAAACCCCGCAGGGAAACTATGGGCTGTGGTTTACGTGGTGGAATCGGCGGATAGGGACGGAGCGGGGGATTACCAAGCTCGGTTTGAGAAGGTGACTGGGGAGACTTAAGCCAGGCCATTCGAAGCAAATGCTTCGCCTTGTCGGCCACTACAAAAGACAAATTAACCGGTCCAAATTAACTCCGTTACTTGCAACTAAAAGCCAGCGCCGGTCACAGCGGTCACACATCTTCGGAGACTTGAAAATGGAACGAAATGCGTTTGCATGTACCCTTCCAAATACAACCATCAGCCAAACTGCGACATACTTGCTGCATTAGATGATCCTGATCCTGCCGTCTCATATATTCTGAAGAGAGAAAGCTATGCTTTTTAGCGAGATACGTGAATCCACAAAACTTCAACTTCTGGAGAAAGTCAGAAAGAACGATTACGGGCAGTATTTATTCAAGGCCAGCATAGTAAAGATACGTGGGTTCACGGGTGAGGACATAACCTTTGAGTTTCCAGTAACCGCGCTAATAGGTCCAAACGGAAGCGGAAAATCGTCCGTTTTGGGGATGGCTGGTTGTGCATATAAGTCAGTGCGGCCTGGAATGTTTTTCCCGAAGAGCGCCGTTGGGGACGAGTCGATGTCCGGATGGCGAGTCGAGTATGAGCTAGTCGATAAAACGCTCAACCCAAGACAACTGATTAAGCGGACCTCAAATTTCCGACAAGCGAAATGGGTTAGAGCTGACGTGGCTGATCGAAATGTCTTGTTTTTTGGGATCGAAAGAACGGTCCCCGCTGGAGAGAAGACCCGGTACAAGCAGCTCATGCGTTCAACGTATGTGCACAAGCCACCGCTTCAACCATTAGATGCAAATGTTGCTACCCAAGTGGAGCACATTCTCGGCAAGTCTGTTGCGGAATATAAAGTTACTAGGTACGGTTCCGACGACACGTTCTTAGTGGGGAGGGCTGGAGGCAATCAGTATTCTGAGTTTCATTTCGGAGCTGGCGAGTCCTCAATAATTCGCATGATCTCAACGATAGAGAATGCACCTACAAACAGTCTGATTCTGATTGAAGAAATTGAAAATGGTTTGCATCCTGTCGCGACAAGAAGAATGGTTGAATATCTGATAGACGTCGCAGAACGAAAATCAATACAGACAATTTTTACCACACACAGCGACTACGCTCTTTCACCACTACCGTCAGAAGCGATCTGGGCTAGCATTGATGGCAAGTTGAAACAAGGAAAGCTCTCCGTCGAAGCATTGCGAGCCGTTTCCGGCAGGGTAGATAAGCAATTGGCTGTCTTTGTGGAGGACGAATTCGCCAAGTCTTGGGTAGACACGATCCTCCGAGAAAGCTTGGGAGCGAATTACGACCAAGTTGAAGTTCATGCCGTGCACGGGGACGGTAATGCAGTAGCTACTCATCGGGTGTCACCGACCGCCGTAATGGAGCCACCGATGTTCGGCGTAATGGAGCCACAAACAGTAGCTAAAACGACACCCCGAGGGGGGTTAAACAATGGTGGATTTTGCCTCTTTTTTGGTGACGGTTTTGCCCGACTTTGGCAACAACTGCGGTGCCCGGTAGGACTGCCCATCAAGTTCGAGGCAATAAGCGTTGTGGCGCAATCGGTCCAGCGTGGCCGAACCCAGCAGACGGTTCACTGCAAACGCCTGATCCCACTCTGCAAAGTCCAGATTACTGGTCACCACCGTCGTGGTGCGCTCATAACGCTCCGAGATCAGGTCGTGTAAATCCTCATCAAACGG
>NZ_JANXUQ010000161.1 GCF_025356155.1 Rhodoferax sp.
CGCAACAGCACCTCCGCCATGCTGCTGGCCGCTGGCCGTGGCGAGCGCATGCGGCCCCTGACAGACCACACGCCCAAACCTTTACTGGCCGTGCAGGGCAAGCCGCTGATGCAGTGGCACTTGGAGGCGCTGGCGCGCGGCGGCTTTGACCATGTGGTGGTCAACACGGCCTGGCTGGGAGAGCAGATTGCGGATAAGTACCTAAGTCATTTCGGTCCGCAGCCCTCGTCGGATATGGGTAATACACTATCAAATCAGGAGCATTCAGCAGATACCATCCACATCCACTACTCCCACGAAGGCCGTGATTTTGGTGGTGCTTTGGAAACCGCGGGCGGCATTGCCCGCGCCTTGCCGCTGCTGTGCCCGGCGCAGACAAACGGTGTGTTCTGGGTGCTGGCAGGTGATGTGTTCGCGCCCGATTTTGTATTCCACCAGGCCGATGTGGACCGCTTTGTCGCCAGTGGCAAGCTGGCCCACCTGTGGCTGGTGCCCAACCCCGTGCACCACCCGCGCGGCGACTTCTGTCTGGCAACCATGCCGGACAACGCCGATGGCGTGGCGCTTGCCCTGAACCCGCCTGCCGGCGACCCACAACCCCGCTACACCTACAGCACCATTGGCCTGTACCGCGCCGCGCTGTTTGCGCAGCCCTGGTGCGATATCCCCCAGGGCAACCCGCAAGGTGTCAAAGCCGCGCTGGTGCACCTGCTGCGCGCGGGCATGGCCCAACGGCAGATCACTGCACAGCTCTACACCGGCCGCTGGACCGACGTGGGCACGCCCGCGCGGCTGGCGCAACTGAACGGCGCGCAACCTTGAGCCCCGGCAACACCATGCATACCTCTGCCATGCCAAACCTGATATTTGCCATTGGGCGCGCCCTGCTGCTGGCCACGGCCATCGTGTGGTCTCCACTGCAGGCCGCAAAACCCCCAACAACAATAGCAGCATCCCCCCGCACCGTGCCCGACACCATCGCCCAGCGCGTGCTGGCCTGCACGGCCTGCCACGGTAAGGACGGGCGGGCGACGAACGCCGGCTACTTCCCGCGCATTGCAGGCAAGCCGGCGTCCTATTTGTATAACCAGCTGCGCAACTTCCGCGAGGGGCGGCGCACCAATGCCGCGATGGCGCACCTGGTGGACCATCTGTCTGACGCCTACCTGCGCGAGATGGCCGATTACTTCGCCAGCCAGGACTTGCCCTACCCACCACCGCAAACCGCCAACGCCCCGGCCACCGTGCTGGCACAGGCCCAAACGCTGGTGCAGCACGGTGATGCACAGCGCAAGATCCCCGCCTGCACGCAGTGCCACGGCAGCGCCATGACCGGCGTGTTGCCCGCGTTCCCCGGTCTGCTGGGCTTGCCACGGGACTACTTGATTGGCCAGCTCGGCGCGTGGCAGACCGACAAGCGCCACGCCACAGCGCCCGACTGCATGGGCCAGGTCGCCAAGCGGCTGACGGTGGAGGAGATCAGCGCCATCGCAACGTGGTTGTCGTCGCAAACGCTGCCTACACAAACACACGCTGTGGCGGCCGGTACCGCACTGCTGCCCATGGATTGCGGCAGCGGCCGCGAATAATAAAGATGCGGCACCCACGATGACCCTATCCGCCACACCATCTCCCTCCTTCAAGAAACTGGCACCGCTGTGGCTGCGCGGAGCGCGCGTGCTGCTCGCCCTCGGCCTGGCAACCACCGCGCTGGTCGCCTGGCTGAATGTGCGCGACGAAGCCGGCCTGGAGCGCAACACCCCCACGCCCTCCGCAGCCCCGGCAGAGCAGATCGCCCAGGGCGCCTACCTGGCCCGCGCTGGCAACTGCGCGGCCTGCCACACTGCGCGTGGCGGGGCAGACTACGCTGGCGGCCTTGGCATTGCCACGCCGTTTGGCACGGTCTACACCAGCAACCTGACGCCCAATGCTGAGACCGGCCTGGGCAACTGGACACCGGGCGCCTTCTGGCGCGCCATGCACCACGGGCGCTCGGCCGACGGCCACCTGCTGGTGCCGGTGTTCCCGTACACCAGCTACACCCAGGTCAGCCGCGCAGACAGCGACGCGCTGTTCGCCTACCTGCGCAGCATCCCCGCAGTGAAGCAGGCCAACAAGCCGCATGCGCTGGCCTTCCCCTACAACAGCCAGGCGGCGCTGGCCGTGTGGCGGGCGCTGTTCTTCCGCGCTGCGGAGTTTGAATCCGAGCCCACGCAAAGCGCACAGTGGAATCGCGGCGCCTACCTGGTGCGCGGCCTGGGCCACTGCGCCGCCTGCCATGCCGAACGCAACCTGCTGGGCGCCAGCAGCGGCGCGCTGGCACTGCAGGGCGGCGTGATACCGATGCAACATTGGTATGCGCCGTCACTGGCATCCAGCCGCGAAGCCGGTGTCGCCGACTGGAGCACGGCGCAGGTGGTGGCCTTGCTGAAGACGGGCACCTCCGACCACGGCGGCGTCATCGGGCCGATGGCCGATGTCGTGTTTGGCAGCACTCAGCACCTGGCGGATGCGGACCTGGAGGCCATGGCCGTTTTCCTCAAAGCACTGCCGCAGCAAACACTGGCGCCGCGCACGGCCAAGGCGCCCGAGCCTTCGCAATTTGCCAGCGGCAAAAAGATCTACGCCGACCACTGCGCCGCCTGCCATGGCGAGCAGGGCGAGGGCGCACGGGGCGCCTACCCGGCGCTGGCCGGCAACCGCGTGGTGACCATGGACAGGAGTGTCAACCTGGTCCAGACCATCCTGCACGGCGGCTACCCGCCCGCCACCGCCGGCAACCCGCGCCCCTACGGCATGCCGCCCTTCCAGCAGACGCTGGACGGCCCGCAGATCGCCGCCGTCCTGTCCTACATCCGCCACGCCTGGGGCCACGCAGCCAGCCCGGTGTCGGCGCTCGAGGTGATGCAACAGCAATAAACTGAAAACACGCCAATTTATACCCACTTTGGGTTCATTTGCGGCCGTTCACAGACAAATCGGGCTGCAGCCCTCGTGAAATATGCATATTGCGCTATCAATGCAGTAGCATTTGATTTACGAGAACACCCTTCACCCGCATGGAAAAACCCTTGGACCACCAGATCGCGGAACACGGCTTCGCCACCATTCCCGCTGTGCTGACTGCCGCCGAATGCGATGCGCTGGCGGACTGGGTTGCATGCGCATTAGCGGCGGCGTCTGCTGGTACGCGCAGCCTGTTGCAGCAGGACTGGTGCCGCACGCTGGCCAGCCGCTTGCGCCAGCACCCGGTGTTGGCGCCGGTGCTGCTGGAGCCGGGCCTGGTGGCCGTGCAGTGCACCTACTTTGAAAAATCTCCCGCGCGCAACTGGCTGGTGCCGTTGCACCAGGACCTCAGCATTCCGGTGGCACACCGTATCGCAGATCCCAACCTGAGCCCCTGGTCCGAGAAGGAGGGCACGCTGTTCGTACAGCCGCCCGTCGCGTTACTGCAACAACTCATCGCAGTGCGCTTGCACATCGACGCCTGCACGGCCGACGATGGGCCGCTGCGCGTCATCCCAGGCTCGCACACTCTGGGCAAGCTTGATGCGCAGGCGGCGGCCGCGCTGCGCCAGACCCAGCCCGAGCGAGTCTGCACCGTAGAGCGGGGCGGCGCCATGCTGATGCGCCCGCTGCTGCTGCACGCGTCATCCAAGTCCACCGGCACCAGCCAGCGGCGCGTACTGCACTTCGTGTTCGGCCCCGCCAAGCTGTCGCTGGGCCTGGCGTGGCAAGTCGCCGTGTGATGCACCGTCGCGGCCGGCTTCAGTAGACTCCCACCATGGCCACCCCCACCATCACCCACCACACGCACCAGGCCGACGCACCGCCGTCCGCAGGGTTGTCTCCGTGGAGCCGGTTTTTGTGGGAGGCACCGCTGCTGCTGTCCATCGTCTTCACCGCGCTGGTGGTCGTCTGGGCGCAAGACAACGACAAGCTTGAGCGCGAGGCGCTGCGCCAATCGGTAATGGCGGATACGCTGAGCTTGGAGGCGCAGTTGGCCGCGCGGCTGGAGACCGAGGCCGTCAAACTGCGCGCCGCTGCCACCCACTTGCCACCTGCGGGCGCAGACCCCGACCACCAGCTCGCCAGCCTGCCCGAAATTGCCGCGGGGCTGGACCGGCGCTGGCTGAGTGTGGTCTGGCTGGATGCCAACATGCGCGTCGTGGCCGAGGCCAGGCGCGAGCAGCGGCCCGGCGTGCAAAGCCAGCCACAAGCGCAAGGCATCACGCTGCACTTGATAGCCCCCACCAGCGACGAACGACGCCCGCCAAACAGCCAGGCTGGCGGCCAACTGATCGCCCGCTACGACCCGGCCGACCTGATCAAGAGCAAAGACTTCTGGTGGCTGGCCGCGCAGTACGAGGTGCAGTTGTTGTCTGGCCTGGGCGAGGTGATCGTATCCACCGAGAGCCCCGGCCATGTGGCCCGCGGCGAGACCTATGAGACACCGTTCAATGCGGTGCCCGATGCGCGTTTGCGCCTGACCCAGCGCGTGCGCCAACCGCACTGGTTTACGACATTGCCCGTTGTGCTGATGGCGGGTTTTCTGGTGCTGATCAGCGTGGCCACACTGCTGCTGCGCCGCCAGATGAACCAGGTGATACGGGCCGAGGCCGCGTGGCGCACCGAGGCGGCGTGGCGCCAGTCGCTGGAAGAGTCCGCACTGGTGGGCCTGCACGCCCGCGACCTGGGTGGCGCCTTGTTGTTTGCCAACCGCACCTTTTGCGAGATGGTGGGTTACTCGGTGGACGAGCTGGTGGCACAAGGCCCGGCATTCGATGACCTGGTGCAGACCCGGCACGACCGTACCAGCCACCCCACGCAACGCGCGGGCCACGAAACGCGCTGGCGCCACCGCGATGGCCACATGCTGGATGTGATGGTGTTCGAGTCGCCATTGGTGGATGGCGCGGGCCAGCAGGTCGGCTGGATGGGTTCCATCGTCGATGTGACCGAGCGCAAGCGCCTGGAAGAGCTGGAGCGCCGCCAGCGCGAGGTGCTGGGAAACCATGCGCGCCTATCCACGCTGGGCGAGGTGGCGTCCACGCTGGCGCACGAGCTGAACCAGCCGCTGACCAGCATCGTCAGCTACAGCGCAGGTATTGCCAAGGCGCTGGAGAAACAGGCGGGCACAGCACCCGATTTATTGATGGCGGCGCAGGCCTTGTCGCGCCATGCGTCCATGGCGGGCGGCATTGTGCACCGCATACGCGCACGCCTGGCACGCCGCGAACTGGTGCTGGAGGCCTGCAACATCAACACGCTGGTCTCCGACGCCGTCGGCCTGCTGCAGCGCGACCTCAACCGTGCGGGCGTCAGCGTGTCGCTGTCGTTGGACGACACATTGCCGCTGGCCCGTATAGACCAGATTGGCATCGAGCAGGTCGTAACCAACCTGCTGCGCAATGCCAATGACGCCATGGCCCAGATCGTGCCACCGCGGGCCTTGACCGTGCGCACATTGTTGAGCGTGACGCCGCCGATGGGTCGCGCCGAAGGTTGGATTACGGTGACGATCACCGACATCGGGCCCGGCCTGGGCGGGCGCGATATCGAGACATTGACTGAAGCCTTTTTCTCGACCAAGAAAGAAGGCACGGGCCTGGGGCTGGCCATTTGCCGCTCCATACTGGAATCGCACGGCGGGGTCTTGCATGCACAGGATGTGGCAGGGGGTGGCGCCTGCTTCAGTTTTTCTCTGCCACCCCATACAACAATAAATGAGGCGACACACCATGACAACGGAACCCACGATTTACCTATGCGATGACGATGAAGGCGTGCGCTCATCCATCGCGTTCCTGTTGCGCCAGCACGACCTTCAGGTGGTGACCCACGCCAGTGGCCCCGAACTGCTGGCCGCGGTGGACAGCGCGACCAACCCTTTGCGCGGCATCTTCGTGCTGGACGTGCGCATGGAGCCGCTGTCGGGCTTGCAGGTGCATGACGCACTGATCAGTCGCGGCCTAGGTAGCCGCATGCCGATGCTGTTTCTCAGCGGCCACGGCGATATTCCGATGGCGGTGGGCGCCATGGCCAAAGGCGCATTCAGCTTTGTCGAAAAGCCCTATGCCGATGACGCGCTGGTGCAGCTGATGCACAAGGCGCTGGAACTGGAGGTGCAGTGGCATGGCCGCATGGCGCGCATTGACGCGCTGCGCCAATTGATAGAGGGCCTGTCGCGCCAGCAGGTGCGGCTGATGCCTATGGTGGCCGCGGGCGAACTCAACAAGACCATCGCCTGGAAGATGGAGCTCAGCGTGCGCACGGTGGAGGAACACCGGCGCAAGATCTTTGACCGGCTGAATGTGCACTCCGCAGCCGAGCTGGCGACTCTGTTGGCAGAGGCACGTACGGCCGGCATTGCCATTCCCTCTGGGGATGCGAACATGCCCAACTGACTATTGAACCGCCTTCAGCGTCCGAAAAGCCGAATAACCGAATAACCGGATATCCGGACAACCCACTCCCCCAGCCCCTCGCCCCGCTGGGCGAGGGGAGCTCTTTTTAAACAGCCGATTTGGTGGTGTCGCAC
>NZ_JANXUQ010000170.1 GCF_025356155.1 Rhodoferax sp.
ACGACGGCGCTGCTGGCGCTGAACGAACTGAATAAAAATATGCGGCAGCAGAAACGCCGCCTGCACCTGTGCGAAGTCAAAGGGCCGGTCATGGACCGGCTCAAAGTCAGCCGGCTGCTGGGCAAGGATTTGACCGGCCAGGTTTTTTTAAGTGCGGCGCAGGCCTACCAGCGCCTGGCTGTTGGGGGCGCTGCTTAACCCTGCCAGAGCCTGGGCGGCAGAGCGTTCCGCTCCGTGTCCCCCGCCCTTCGGGCTCCTCCTTTACCTGCGCAGAACGCTCTACCGCCCAGGCTCCTCGCGCTTTAGTTGGCGCGCAGCATGCCTTTGGTTTCAATAAAGGCGATCACGTTCTTCAAGCCGTCTTGGGTTTTGAGGTTGGTCATCACAAAAGGCTTGAGGCCTTTGGCCGTGGTGCGCATGCGGATGGTGTCCGCCTCCATCACGCCGAGGTCAGCGCCCACATAAGGCGCTAGGTCGGTCTTGTTGATGACAAACATATCGCTCTTGGTAATGCCGGGGCCGCCCTTGCGCGGGATCTTTTCACCGGCCGCCACATCGATGACGTAGATGGTCAGGTCTGATAGTTCGGGGCTGAAGGTGGCGGCCAGGTTGTCGCCACCGCTTTCGATGAACACGATGTCCGCATCGGGAAAGTCCACCAGCATGCGGTCAATCGCCTCCAGGTTGATGGAAGCATCTTCGCGGATGGCGGTGTGCGGGCAGCCGCCTGTCTCCACCCCCATGATGCGCTCGGCCGGCAGCGCGCCGCTGACGGTCAGAATGCGCTGGTCTTCCTTGGTATAGATGTCGTTGGTGATGGCGACCAGGTCGTACTGCGTGCGCATGGCCTTGCACAGCATTTCCAGCAGCGTAGTTTTGCCCGAGCCTACGGGGCCACCTATGCCTACGCGCAGAGGCGGCAGGTTTTTGGTACGGTTGGCGATATGGTGCAGTGTGGACATGTTGGGTAATGGTGTCGGAGGTTTGCTATCAATAAATGAGCTTCCAACGCAATAACGACGAGGGCTAGGACCGGAAAAGCCTTGAGTACTGTGTCTCGTGCTGGGCACTCAGTATGGCCAGCATGGGTGAGAAAGCCTGGCGGGTTTCGTCCGTCAATGTCAGCGCGTGGACTATGGCCGCAGGTATCTCGGCCGTGAGCGCTGAGAGTATGCGTTGGCCTGCGCTCTGGCCTAGCGGTACGGATTTGATCGCAGCCTGTGTCATGTTTTCGGCCCAGCCAAAGACATAGGCCAGCAGGCAATCGCGCGGCGGCGCCCCTGTGCTGCTTGCGGCCAGTGCGAATGCGATAGGGTAGGTCGGCTGTTGCGCGGCCAATACGGCAATCTGGGCGGGTGTGGCGGTGGTGTGGTTGCGCAGCCAGTCCAATAGCGAGCGGCCCATCTGCTCGGACTGCGCACGCAGCTCGCTGCTCTCGCGCGTCTGCAGCACCCAGGCATTCAGCGTGGCGATGCGGGCATGGTCATCCGCACGCCAGGCGGTGATGGCCTGCGCCACGGCGGGCAGGTCAGAGCGGCTCAGGCTCAAGTGCAGTTGGTCTACCAGCCAAGCGGATGCATCGGCTTCTGTGGCGGCGCGCACCGTGTCGACTGCGGACTCCAAACATTCCGAATACGAGAAGCCGCCAACGGGCAGTGCCGGTGAGGCCAGCCACATCAGCTGCATCAGGCTGGAGTCGAGCATCGTTTTCTCTGCGCCTTAGTGGTCGTGGCCGCAGCCCGGGCCATGCACATGGGGGGTGGGGGTGGCGGTGGCTATCGGGATGGATGCGAGCTTTTTGCTGGCCGAGGGTTTGGCTTCTGTGTGAGCGTGTTCGTGATCGCCCGCATGTTGGTGACCATGTTCACCAGCGTGGTCATGCCCCTCTTGGTGCGCACGGTTGTGCCCATGGCCATGCCCGGTGTGTGCGTGTCCGCCGGATGCATACGCCCCATTTTCCGGCTCGAACGCCTCGTCCACCGCGTTCACGATCAAGTGCATCGCACGCAGCATGTCGGCCAGCACGTGGTCGGGTTCGATCTTCAGATGGTCGGGCTTCAGCTCAATCGGTACATGCCGGTTACCCAGGTGGTAGGCGGCGCGGATCAGGTCATAAGGCGAGCCATGCTCGGTGCAATGCGTGATCTTCAACACGGCTTGCGGCGCAGCAATCACTTTGATCAACGAACCGTCTTCGGCCACCAGCACATCGCCCCCGCGCACTGCGGTGCCCCGTGGCAGAAAGACGCCGATTTGACGGCCCGCGGAGTCGGTTGCATCAAAACGGCTTTTCTGGCGGACGTCCCAGTCGAGTTCGACGGTGGAGGCGCGTTTCAGCAGGACGGGGGCGAGCCCTTGGGCTTGTGGGATGAGCTTGGATGCGTGAATCATGCTGCGCTTGAATTGGGGAATAGATGGTGATAATATAACAAACGTTATAACTTCAAAAAAACACCATGTCCGCACTCAAACTCACCCAGATCGGCAATTCCGTCGGTGTGATCTTGCCCAAAGAAGTGCTAGCACGGATGAAAGTCGAGAAGGGCGATACCGTGTTTCTAACCGAGGCGGCCAATGGCATCACGCTGACGCCATACGACCCGGAACTCGAAGAACAACTCAAGCAGGGGCGTGAGTTCATGCGTGAGTACCGTGACACCTTCCACCAATTAGCCAAATGAGCGCTTGGAAATGGGTGAACCGGCAGGTATTGATCCTGCTGCATGACGAAAGCTTGGCAGAGCATGGCGGTGCGCCTGGCGTGCGAGATGAGGGCTTGTTGGACTCTGCTTTGGCGAGGCCGTTGAACCTTTCTCTGTACGAACAACCAGATTTGGCCGATCTTGCTGCGGCCTACGGCGTGGGTTTGGCTAAGAACCACGCTTTTGTGGACGGCAACAAGCGTGCTGCGTTCTTGGCAGTGGGTATGTTTTTGGCTGTCAATGGATATCGGTTGCGAGCGACCCAAGCCGATGCCACGCTGACGGTGATGGATGTCGCTGCGGGGGTGATGGACGAGGCCACCTTTGCGCAGTGGATCAGAGATCACGCTCAGCCACGATGACGCGTCTACCAAGGTCAAAACAAAAAGTACCGCTGCGCCATCGGCAAACTCACCGCTGGCTCACACGTCA
>NZ_JANXUQ010000204.1 GCF_025356155.1 Rhodoferax sp.
TGAAAGCTGGCGCCCTCCAACGCCTGGTTGACCCAGTGTGTGAATTCCGCCAAGTCCATGCGCCGCGCCGACCACAACGCCTGCTGCGATAGGGCATCCCAGGCTTGCAGCGCAGGCCCCGCCAGCCGCAAGGCAGCCAGCACTCTGGTGCCTGCTTCGTCGGCGTTCAAATAGTCCCACACGCCGCTGCCCTGCAAAGCCGCGCGCAAGGCGGGCAACCAGCCGGCCAGCGTGCGACTGCCTTGCAGGCCATCGCGTAGGGCGTTCGCCGCGGCGTGGCATTGCAGGCAGGGTGGGGACTTTTGCACAGCGGGTCCGTGGACCACGCGGCGCCAGTCGCTGGTCTGGTCGCGCCGGATGGCGGTTTCCAGCTCAGCTACATTGGACGCCGCGAACGCGGGGGCGCCTTTGAGCCAACCCAGCACAGCATCGCTGGATGCATTCCAGACCGCCGCCTTCAGCAATACCATGACCCGGGCTCCGGCATGGCTGGTGGACAGCTTCCAGCCGTTTTCATCGCGGATCTGCACGTCCACGCTCTCCAGCATGGAACGGACCCGGCGCGTCAATGCGCGGTCCGACGACACCAGCGCCAAGGGATAACGGCCGGCGGCGATGTGCGCGATGGCACAGGCAGCGGTGCGCTGCGCCTCGTCTTCGGCGTCAGCGCAGGCGTGCCAGGCGATGGCACTGGTATTCGACCTGGACGCGGACACGGGGTTCACCGCCAAAGTCAAGCCGGCCATGCGATCACCCCAAAACTGCTGCAAGGCGAGCAACAAGGGGTCGATGGCCAAGCCTTGGACCATCAGCAGGCAATCCACCCCGGCCCGCACACCGACGTCAAACAACAGGTCGCTGGTGTAGGCCGATTGGGCAGCCCATTCGACTGCGATGCGAGCAACCGCTGCCTCCATCGCCAGAGCCGGAGATTCCATGCCCAGCACTGCGGCATCGCGGGCTTCTTGCGCCCAGTGGATGCGATCACCGGGCGCGCGGGCAGCGGCTAATGGGCCTAACTGCTGTGCGGCCTGTACCAAAAGACCGGCCAACGCGTCTTCCTGTGCGCCCAGCCCGGCAGCACGCAGCAAGGCCGACGCCGTCAGCGTGTCTTGCGCCATATCGAAGGCGATGTCGGTGGCACCCGGCTTGGGCCAGCCCATGTTGGTGCTCCAGTTTTGTGTGGTCTCGAATTGCGGCGCAAAGCCATCGGGAAACTGCTGCGCCCACAGACGCGCCGCCAGCGGACGCAGTTGCGCATAAGGCAGCAGCACCAGCGTGCGGGCCGGATGCGCCTGGCGCCGCTGCATATCGACATAGATGCGCGGCAGCAGTCCATGGATGGCATGCGTCCACAACTGCAGCGCCGGATGGTCCCCAGCCAGATCGGCGGGACCCACGTCTGGGGAATCAATTTTCACTATGCCGGTCATAGGGAGGGGGTGCCTGGGAAGGTCTTGCTTTCTGTCACAATGGCCGCCACTTTAGATGTATCGCAAACTCCAAAAGGAACCTCCATGGCCAGCGCCCTGATCAAACACGTAACCGACTCCTCCTTTGAGGCCGATGTGCTGCAGTCTGCACAGCCGATTCTGGTGGACTACTGGGCCGAATGGTGCGGTCCTTGCAAGATGATTGCCCCGATTCTGGACGAAGTCTCCACCGCATATGAAGGCAAGCTCAATATTGCCAAGATGAATGTGGACGAAAACCGCGAAATCCCTGCCAAATTCGGCATCCGCGGCATCCCTACCTTGATGCTGTTCAAGGATGGCCAATTGGCAGCCACCAAGGTTGGAGCGCTGAGCAAGGCCCAACTGGTTGCTTTTATTGACCAGCAACTCGCCTGATAGTCCGCGTTGCCCCCGCCATCGTTTTACAACGCCACAAAAGCAATTTCCCGCAGGGCGGCCCCGAGGGAAATTGGCCCCCTCGGGGGGCAGCGACCCGCAAAGCGGTGGAGCGTGGGGGTAATCCCATAGCGTGGGGGCAATTTCCTGTCATAATTCAAAGCGTTTACCAGCAACCCAAAAGGGCTGGTCCCGCTTCCCGGGCTAAGAACACCGAGGCCAAGTGACAGGTCTTGCCTCACCCCCCTCCCCTGAATTCTTCTCTCAATATTCCGAACTTTCGGTCAATTCCCCTACGGGACCCAATCCATGCACTTAAACGAACTCAAGGCACTGCACGTGTCGGAAGTCCTCAAGCAAGCCGAAGAGCTTGAGATCGAAAAC
>NZ_JANXUQ010000220.1 GCF_025356155.1 Rhodoferax sp.
GCCTTTGTTGATTTTTCTGGCAATCGCCAATACATCAGCAGCGGCAATCTGGTCGAGAACCCCAAGGCGCATCTTTTTCTGATGGACTATGCGCACCGCCAGCGCATCAAAATCTGGGGCGAGGCGCAGGTGGTCGAGGGCGACACCGCGTTGACCGAACGGCTTATGCCGCAAGACTACAAGGCCCGCGCCGAACAGGTCATCGTCTTCACCGTCAAGGCGTGGGATGCCAACTGCCCGCAGCACATACCGGTGCGGTTGGAAGCCAAAGATGTGCAGCGTGCGCTGGATATGCGGGATGCGCGCATCCAGGAGCTGGAACGCGAAGTGCAACGCCTGCGCGCTTAGACTCAGCAAACAGAATCGCAAACATTCAGCAACAAGGCTCCGCTTCCTGACGCGGCGGCTGCCCGCGCAGCAGTTTGGCATGCTGCGCAACTGCTTGCACGGGCAGCGGCCCGCCATGTCCCAGGTAGAAACGTTGCATGCCGCCATCCACCATGCCTTGCAGAGCGCACGCCACCGCGTGCGGATCATCTTCAAACGGTGGCCGTATCGCATGGCCGGTACGCACGATGCCACCCAGCCAGTTGAAGCGACAGCGACCCCGCCGTATGGCCGGGTGTGGGTCGCACCCAGCCGTCCAGGCCATAAGGCGTCAAATCCAGCGCGGCCCCCTCCTCCAGCAACACATCGGGTGTGAATGGCGTGTAGGGCTGCAGTATCAAACCCATGCGCAGGAACAGACGGCCAAACCAGCCCGTGGCGCAAAATCGCATGGGCTTCTTTTGCAGGTAGTAGTCCAGATCACCCGCATGTGCAACGATGGGCGCTCCCGACAACGCACGCAGACTAGCGGCGCTGCCAGCATGGTCCACATGGGCGTGGGTGATGACCATGCCGAAGGGCAGGATAGAAATACGGACGATGGCGTTGTTTTGCACAGTGGTGAAAGTATGCGTTGCATCGGCCTTGCGGTACTCACCCAAACCAAAGCGCGAGCCAAACCACGCCCCTTGCGCATCGCCGTGCTGGCCTATGCGGGCTGCATGGGAACCCAGGTATTTGGCATATCCGAAGTCTTGCGACTGGCCGCGGATATTGGGCACACGGCGGGTGGCAACACCGCCCTGCCCTTTGATATCCAGGTCATCGGTCTGCACGGGCGCAGGGTAAGCATTGCCGGGAGCAACGCCATCGCCACGCAGCGGCCGGTCGGGGCCTTAGACCTGCTCATCGTGCCGGGCCTGGAGGCAGCGTTACCCCGCGGTGGCCGTGGAGGCAAGCGCTGTGATGCTGGAAGACGCCGGTGTGACCACCACGGGCGCGGTCAGTTCCGCGTTTGATCTGGCCATCCATCTTGTCAAACGCGCGCTGGGCGCAGCGGTGGCAACAGCCACTGCACGCGACAGCCTGCTGCCCGATCAACGGTTAAGCCAATCACCCTTTGTCGATGCGCGGATGGTGCAGCCGGACCTACCACCGTTTGCGCAGCAGGTGGCACAGTGGTTGGACACCCGGCTCGCCAAGCCCTTCCAACTGACGCAGATGGCCCAGGCGTTTTGCGTCAGCAGCAGCACACTGAGGCGCCGTGTCAAAGCTGAGACGGGGCACACCCCACTGGCGCTGCTGCAGCGGGCGCGCGTGGAGAAAGCAAAGCAATTGCTCCACTCCACCCATTGGAGCCTGGCGCGTATCACCGAAGCGGTTGGCTATGCTGATATCGCATCTTTCACGCGTCTGTTTGCGCGCTGGGTGGGGGAATCTCCTGCACGCTACCGGCGCCGCAAGGCGGTGTCTGGATGACGTTGCGCCGCGCGCACGCCGCATGGCTTTGCTATCCTGCCAAGATGCAACCCGCCTTCGCCCAGCAACTCTGTACCCCGCTCCAGACTCCGTGCTTGATGTTGCAACCGCGTGTGGGAGGCCATGCCGACGCTGCGTTTGACCCACTGCAAGACGACACCATCTACCAATGGATTTCGGCGAACAAACCGCGTGACGTGGAGTCTCTGCGCAAGCGCTGGATGCAACTGGAGTCGCGTCTGTCGCCCGATGGGACGCAGGCGTGGCTGGCCTGGGCTATCACTACCCGCTCAGACGGTTCACTCGTCGGGCAGGTGGATGCCGTAGTGGACGAGGGGCTTGCCTGCACCAACTTCGGCTACTACTTGTTCCCCAAATTTTGGGGTCGGGGTCTGGCGACCGAAGCTGTTCAGGTGGCAGCGGATCACCTGCTGGCGCAAGGCATCACACAGTTGACCGCCACGGTCACCGTCGGCAACCGCACCTCCGACCGCGTGCTGCAGAAAACGGGCTTTTCCTTCACCCGAGTGATCCCGAACAACGACACGTTACGCGGCACGCTGGTCGACGACGCGCAATACATCCGAAACAGGTAGGCCCGACGGTTACCCACTGTGCGCTACAGCAGAGACCCCTGGACAAGCCAATGGTTTAAGTCTAAAGTATTTTCTGCGCTGTTGGAAATAACCGACACCACGGCTTTTTGCCCGGTGTTAACTTTGCGTCTCTGTCCCCGCAACCACGAACCAAACACACCATGACCACTTTGCAAGACTGCCAGCAGCGCGACGCCGCCGACCCTCTGCGCGGGCTGCGCGATCTTTTCTCCATCCCAGCCGGCGTCATTTATTTGGACGGCAATTCGCTCGGCGTGATGCCCAAAGCCGCCGCCGCGCGCGCCGCCGAAGTCATCACCCAAGAGTGGGGCACGGGCCTGATCCGCTCGTGGAACACTGCCGGCTGGTTCGACCTGCCCCAGCGCCTGGGCAATATGATCGCGCCGCTGATTGGCGCCGGGCCAGACCAAGTGGTCACGACCGACACCACCTCCATCAACCTGTTCAAGGTCTTGTCCGCCGCACTGTCCATCACCCAGCAAGACGCACCCCAGCGCCGCGTGGTGGTCAGTGAACGCAGCAACTTCCCCACCGACCTCTATATTGCTGAAGGATTGTGCAAGCAGCGCGGCTACACGCTGCAGCTGGTGGAGCCCGAAGAGATTGCAGCAGCGCTGACCACGGATGTGGCGGTGCTGATGCTGACCCACGTGAACTACCGCACCGGCGCCATGCACGACATGGCTGCTGTTACCGCTGCCGCACATGCGGCCGGTGCGCTGGTGGTGTGGGACCTGGCGCACAGCGCGGGCGCCGTGCCGGTGGACCTGAGCGGTGCCAAGGCCGACTTCTCGATTGGCTGCGGCTACAAGTATCTGAACGGCGGCCCCGGCGCGCCGGCCTTTGTGTGGGTCAACCCCAAGCATGCGGACCGCTTCTGGCAGCCGCTATCCGGCTGGTGGGGCCATGCCAAGCCGTTTGAATTCACGGCCGACTACAAACCCGCTGCCGGCATCACGCGCTACCTGTGTGGCACACAACCCATCGTCAGCATGTCCTTGCTGGAGTGTGGGCTGGATGGCTTCAAGGCCGCTGAAGGCTTGGGCGGCATGGCGGCGCTGCGTAGCAAATCGCTGGCGCTGACCGACCTGTATATCCAACTGGTGGAACAGCGTTGCCAAGGCTACGGCTTGGGGCTGGCCACGCCCCGCGAGCACACCAAACGTGGATCGCAAGTCTGCCTGACGCGTGAACACGACGCCGGCGGCGCACTGGGCTCAGGTGCCTTCGCCATCGTGCAAGCGCTGATCGCACGCGGCGTGATTGGTGACTTCCGCGCCGGCGACGGTGGCATCCACAAAGACATCCTGCGCTTCGGTTTTACACCGCTGTACATTGGTTTTGAAGACGTATGGAATGCGGTAGAGCACTTGCGCCAGGTGCTGGAAACCGAAGAATGGAAGAAGCCTGAGTTCAACCAGAAACACGCGGTCACCTGAAATGAGCAGTAGCAACACCCCTCCTCCCGGCTGCCCCATGCGCGCCGCCGCACCATCCGCGGGCGAATCCATCGTCGCCGAAGAGAAAGCCCAGCTCGACTTCAGCAAAAGCATGAGCTACGGCGACTACCTGAACATCGACACCATCCTTTCGGCGCAAAAGCCGCTGTCGCCTACGCATGACGAGATGCTGTTCATCATCCAGCACCAGACCAGCGAACTGTGGATGAAGCTGATGCTGCACGAGCTGACTGCCGCCATCCAAAACATTGCCAACGATGAACTTGGAGCAGCCTTCAAGATGCTGGCACGCGTTAGCAAGATCATGGAGCAGCTCGTCCACGCCTGGGACGTGCTGGCCACGATGACACCGCCCGAGTATTCCGCGATGCGGCCCTACCTGGGCCAGAGCAGTGGCTTCCAGAGCTTCCAATACCGTTGCATCGAATTCGCATTGGGCAACAAAAACGCCGCCATGCTGCAACCCCACGCCCATGCGCCCGAGCGCCTGGCGATGGTGCAAGCCGCGTATGTGGCGCCGTCGCTGTACGACGAGTCCTTGCGCCTGCTGGCGCGCCGCGGTCTCAATGTGCCGACAACTTATACACAGCGAGACTGGTCAAAGCCCTATGTGGCGAGCCCGGAAGTGGAACAAGCCTGGTTGCAGGTCTACCGCGATCCCGAGGCGCATTGGGACCTGTACCAACTGGGCGAAGAGTTGACCGATCTGGAAGACGCGTTTCGCCTATGGCGCTTCCGCCATGTGACCACGGTGGAGCGTGTCATCGGCTTCAAACGCGGCACGGGTGGTACCGGTGGTGTGAGTTATCTGCGCAAGATGCTGGACGTGGTGCTGTTCCCCGAGATTTGGTCGCTGCGGACAGAGCTTTAAGAACCATTGGGCTGTAGCCCTCGTCCACATTGCGTTTACTGCTATGTATTGTGTAACAACTCCTCCTTATTGCGCCCCAAACCAATACAGCGTGTCCCGCTACAAGTGCAGGTAGGCGGTCCAGCAGTTTGTCCAGCGTGATGGGGTAGTCACGCACCCGAACGCCGATTGCGCTGTAGATGGCATTCGCAATGGCAGCCTCAACACCGCACAGGCCAAACGCACCCACACCTTTGGCCTTCATTGGCGAAGATATCGGATCAGTTTCATCCAGGAAAATAACGTCCTGCTGTGTTATGTCGCCACGGACGGGCACTTCGCAACCTGCCAGGTCGTGGTTGACAAAAAGCCACGGCGCTTGTCCACAGCAAGTTCTTCCATCAAAGCGGCGCCCACACCCATCGTCATGGCGCCGATCACTTGGCTGCGCGCAGTTTTGGGATTGAGGATGCGCCCGGCTGCACACACCGCCAGCATGCGGCGTACCCGTATTCTGCCGGTAGCCGCATCCACTCCCACCTCCACAAAATGTGCAACGAAGGCGGACTGCTGGTACTTCGTAGCCAAGTCTCCCAACACAGACGGCTCTTTAAGGAAAAACAGGCTGTAGCCCTCGCCGATATTGCGCGAGAAGCTATTTATTTAATAGCAATCGGTGAGGACAGCAAATCCTCCAACACCGCCTAACGGGTTTATGTCACACCGGCGCGTAAGCCCCCGTGCCGCCAGGCCAGGCGGTCAGCACCTCATACCCTGAAGGCGTCACCGCCACCATGTGTTCCCACTGGGCGGACAAAGATTGGTCTTTGGTTACCACCGTCCACCCGTCGGCCAATTGTTTGGTGTCGCGTTTGCCGGCGTTGATCATCGGTTCGATGGTGAACAACATACCTACCTCCAGCTTGAGGCCTTGCCCACGCTGCCCATAGTGCAGCACTTGCAGGTCTTCGTGGTAGACCTGACCAATGCCATGGCCGCAGTATTCGCGCACCACGCTAAAACGCTCGCGGTGCGCAACCGACTGGATGGCGTGACCAATATCGCCCAGCGTCGCACCCGGCTTGACCTGGTGGATGCCGGCCAGCATGGCTTCGTACGTCGTCTCCACCAGGCGCCGGGCCAACACGCTGGGTGTGCCGACGAAAAACATGCGGCTGGTGTCGCCAAACCAGCCATCCTGGATGACGGCCACGTCAATGTTGACGATGTCGCCGTTCATCAAAATTTTGTCCGGTGCGGGAATGCCGTGGCAAACCACCTGGTTGACGGAGGTGAGAATGGTCTTGGGATAGCCGAGATAGCCCACGTTGGCGGGAATAGCGCCCTGCACGTTCACGATGTAATCGTTGCAGATGCGGTCGAGCGCCTCGGTGCTCACGCCCGGCACGACGTGGGGTTCGATCATGGCCAACACCTGTGCGGCCAACTGGCCGGCCCGCCGCGCCATCGCGATCTGCTCGGGGGACTTGATGAAAATGTCGCGCGCCATGGTAGTCAGCGCTTTTTGTACGTCGGGGATGCGCCAGGCTTGCCCAATTGGCCCGTGACAGCCCCCGCGATATCCAGCCCCCCGGCGAGCTCAGCCCGTATCAATAATTGGCAGATTTCCCGGTAGTCCAACTCGGGGTGCACCTCCGTCAACATGCCGACCCGCATCCAGTGCTCTGCCTGTGCATTGATAGACCGGCTCAAGGCGGTCCCCGCCACGCGCAGGTTCTCGTGCATCTGGTCCGAAATTTTTACAATGCCCACTAGTGACCTCTATACAAAACGTATATTAATTATATACGTTTCATATATTCAAACATCAAGCCGGCGATTCAAGAAGGGGCCGCACTCCCCTTGCTAACACTCTCGCCATCTCCCGGCCGCAGGGTCCAAAACGCTGCAGACGATACGACGGTCAACACCGCTAGAGCGGTGAAAGCGTGGTGCAGCGAGGCGGTCACGGCCAATTGGTCCGACTGGGACAGTCCCTGCAAAAAATACGCCGCAATCAGTGAGCCAAAGGCCAGCCCGAAACTCATGGACATTTGCTGCAAGGTGCTGGCAGGTTCCAAGCCGCCACATTTCTATAATCAGCAAGCCCTCTTCAGACCCCCCCAAGGCACACCATGCACACCCACACACTTGAAGCCATCCCCAAGTCCCGTGCGTTTCGCATCGAGGTCTGTGAGTCCCTGTCGCGCTCGCCGCTGTTCAAGGACTGGTCCTGGGACGAGCTCGACACGCTGAGTTCTTACATGGCAGGCTACCGCGCCAAGGCGGGCGACTTGTTGTTCGAAGAGGGGGACGACGGAGACGCGATGGGTCTGCTGTTGACGGGTCAGATCGATGTGCGCAAGAACGATGCGGCGGGCGTTGCACAGTTTGTGACCCATATCGTGGCGGGCCGCACATTTGGTGAGATGGCCGCCATTGACGGTGAGAAGCGCTCGGCCACCTGCATTGCAACCGAAGCGTGTGTGCTGGCCCTGCTGCCCAAGATCCAATTTGAACGCATCTTGTCAGCCAACGAGGCCTTGGGTATCAAACTGCTGCTGCGCGTCACACGCCTGCTGAGCGAGCGCCTGCGCCAGGTAAATGGCGCGCTGGTGGACTTTCTCAGCAAAGATGCTGTCTGACAGCCTGTTTCGCAGCCTTTACCTTGGCAGTGACTTGCTACTTGCTTGCAACCTGGTTGATATTGGCCACCCGCTCCTTGTCAAAGACGGCAATGATGCGGGTGTGCTGGTAGCGCTGGTGTTCTTTCATCTTCACGTCCTTGGGGCTGTTCAGATCGCCGTTGCCAAATACTTTATGGAACTCGTGCGGGACGTTGACCAGGTACTTGTCCATGATGTCCAGCGGCACTTCAGAGCGCCTTTTGGCCAGGTTCATATTGACCTTCTCATTGCCATACGCCGATGCGCTACCGATGGACAGGAGAATCACCTTGCGCCCCTTGCTCTCACGGGCAAGAAAGTCGGCGAAGCGGACCAATCGCTCGTGCTCCAGGTTTCCCCGTGCTAGCTGGGCAGATCCATTGGAAAAGAACACCGAGAGCTCTCCCGTTCCCTGCAAGTTAGCCATTTCCTCAATGATCTTGAGCGAGCTTTGCGCCGTCTCCAAGGATTTTTGGCTGGTGGTCTTGATCACATCCAGATCCGATTGCATGCCCCGGTTTGCGGACTTGATCTCAGCAATGCCGCCCATGACTTCTGCGTGGGCATTGACGAACTGCCTGACGGCAACATTGGCGTCTGGCGAAGGCGTCTTTTGCGCATCCGCGGCGATGGCGCGGCCGTCCACCGGCGCTTGCGATGTGGTTCCGCACGCCATGAGCATCGGCAGTGAAATCAGCGAAGCGACTACGATTTTTGTAAGCATGGTGTTTTCCTGGAAGTTGCAACAGTTAAAGCTTTTTTGGGAAGGCTTTTTTCCAACTCGGCGATTCTCACTTGGCTCGCAACCAATACCTCCCGTTTTTAGTAAGAGGATGTTTCCTGCGGATGGAATACGCTCTATTCATGCGCAATGTGGTATTGCGCACATACGGCGCCGCAACCCCCGGCCACCATAGGCCCATGACATACCAAGGCGCACGGTCCCGGCCAGCAGAGAGTGAGACAAAACGGCCCTTTTCGGTGTCCAAAGTTCGCTTGGACGACGCTGGGTGGGTAGCCCATGTACTGTGGAGCGAAGTGGACTCCAAGTCCTACCTGGACGTGGGTGACCGCGTGGTTGAATGGATTGGCGACGAAGCCATGTCACCGGTTGCGGACGCAGTGGCCGCCCTGAAAGCTGGCGACCAGGTATTTGCGTTGTTTGCGTCGGCCAAAGGCCTTACGCCAGGGCAGCAATTTACCTTCGTTGACGATGGCGATGGCAGACAGACCATCGTGCTGCAGGGCGCCCCAATTGACGCGCATAAAGTCCACGACATGGACCGCCTCGCTGGTATGCTGGTGCAGTAGCAGAAACCCTGCACCTGCGGGTGCAACAAAAATAAAATGGTGAAGGCTTGGAAAAAGTGGGCGGTCCGCGTCGGCATTGCTTGTGTTGCAGTGCTGTGCACAGCAGCGTTTGCCCTTGCCTGGTGGCTCCCCACAAACGAAGAACTGGCTTTGCGGCTGACCGCCGAGGTCGAACAAGCCCTTGGCGTCAAAGTCAGCATTGGCTCTGTGCACTGGACGCTGCTGCCCCAGCCTGCCATCACCGTCAACGACTTTCGCACCCAGCAAACGCCGCCCATTGTGGTCGGCAAACTTAGCGTATATCCCAGCCTGCCCCGGTTAGTGCATGGCGAGCTTGTGGTTGAACACATCGACGTGGATGACGCTACTATCCCCCGCAACACGCTGCGCGCACTGCACGTCAAGCCAGGCATAAGCATGCACTCTGCGGATGCGAGCGTACTGCTGGAGCATTTGGTGTTTCGCAACCTGACCTGGATCTCTTACAGCGGCGTTGCAACAAGTTTTGATGGCGAGATCGATTTCGACCTACATTGGCGCCCACGCCGCGCCGAACTGCGCCGCCCCGGTATCACGCCCCGGTTCACGTTGACATTGGCGCGCGAGGCAGACGCGGACCGATGGCAAACACAGATTTTTGTCGGTGGCGGCACGGCGCATGGCTACATTGCGTTAAAGACGGCCGAAGATGGCACCGCCATGCACCTGACGGGCGAATTGGCCCCGCGCGATGTCGAGGTGGAAAGCGCCATCAGCGCGTTCAACCGCAGATCACCGATATCCGGCAAGGGCACGGGCCAAACCGTGGTGTCTGCCAACGGTGCTTCACTGGGCGAATTGACACGCTCGCTCCATACACACACCACGTTCACCGTCAACCAAGCAACGGTGTTGCGTTTCGACCTGGACAAAGCCATCAGTACGCGCGGCAAAGAGCACGATGGCCACACCCCTTTGCAGGAGCTGACCGGCCAGTTGGACACGCAGAATGGCCCCGAAGGCATGCGTGTCACCGGGACCAACATCCGCGCCCGCGCGGGCAAGTTCACCGCCACCGGCCAGGGCACGCTCTACCACGGACAGATAGAAGCGAGCGGCAATTTTGACCTGGTGGAAGGCGCCCTGGGCGTGCCGTTTAACCTGAGCGGATCGGTACACAAGCCCAAGATCACCGTGCCGCCGGGCTTCTTCGCAGGTGCAGCCATTGGCACGGTGGTGTTGCCGGGTATTGGCACCGTGATCGGCGCCCGCATAGGCGGCGCGCTGGGAAAGCTCTTCAAGGGCGATGCGCAGCAGCACC
Source organism: Rhodoferax sp. (assembly GCF_025356155.1). GTDB lineage: Bacteria > Pseudomonadota > Gammaproteobacteria > Burkholderiales > Burkholderiaceae_C > Allorhodoferax. The sequence continues at coordinate 10,011 of NZ_JANXUQ010000220.1, forward strand.
CCGCCACGAAGAACAACGCGGCTCAGAAGTAGCACGCTACGGAATAGATAGCGGCATACGCATATTCTGCGAGGGCTAGAGGCTTATTTCTCTTTTAAGACCTTTCAATAAATCTTAATTGGGTATTTCTAGGGCAGTGTGACCGTTTTCAATCTGGAATAACCGCTGTCACCTCAATCTCCACCTTGGCCCGGTCCTCTATCAGCGCCGACACCTGAACGGCTGTCATCGCCGCGTTGAAGCTGCCGATGATTTCTCTGAACGCCAAGCCAATCTCGCGTCCTGCGGCGATGTACTCGCGCTTGTCGGTCACGTACCAGGTCATGCGCACGATGTGCTCGGGCTTGGCGCCGACCTCGTTCAGCACGGCCACCACGTTCAGCAGCGCCTGGCGCACCTGGCCGGCGAAGTCATCCGTGTGGAACTGGCACTGCGCGTCCCAGCCGATCATGCCGGCCACGTACACGGTCTGCCCGCGGGCCATGACGCCGTTCGCGTAGCCGCGGGGGCGGGCCCAGTCGGCGGGTTGCAGTACGGTGTTTGTTGTTGGTGTTGTTGTCATGGTGAACTCGCTCCTGAATTTTTCTATCTTTGAATGGCTTGCTTGCCGTCTGCCTAGACCCCGATATAGCGGTGCCACAGACTGGGGTCTGCGCCCAACTGCTGCGAGCTGCCCGCCCACACCACGCGGCCGCGCTCGATGATGGTGTGCTGGTCGGCCAGTTGCACTAGGCGCTGCACGTATTTGTCAATCACCAGAATGCTCTGCCCCTGCGCGCGCAGCGTGGCCAGGCAGCGCCAGATGTCTTCGCGTACCAGCGGTGCCAGGCCTTCGGTGGCTTCGTCCAGCACCAGCAGGTGGGGGTTGGTCATCAGCGCGCGGCCTATGGCCAGCATTTGCTGCTCACCGCCCGACAACTGGTTGCCCATGTTGCGTGCGCGCTCGGCCAGGCGGGGGAACAGCGCGTAGACACGGTCCAGCGTCCACGGGTTGCTGGATGCATTGCGGTTGCCAGCAAAGGCCTTCAGGTTCTCGGCGACGCTGAGCGTGGGGAAGATCATGCGGCCTTCGGGCACCACGGCCATGCCCATACGGGCGATGCGGTCGGCGCTGAGCCGCTCAATGCGCTCGCCCCTGAAGCGCACCGTGCCGCTTTGGCTGGGCGTCAGGCCCAGCAGCGAGCGCACGGTGGTGGTCTTGCCCATGCCGTTGCGGCCTAGCAGTGTGGACACGCCGCCTTGCTCTATGCGCAGCGTGATGCCAAACAGCACCTGGCTAGGGCCGTAGGCGGTTTGCAGGTCGTCGATTTCCAGCAACGCGGTCATCGGAGTACACCTCCGCCCTTGCGGGCTGCGGTGCGGGCTTGCTTGGGGCGGCCCGGTGCGGCGCTCATGCTGCGGCCTCCACCTCATCACCCAGGTAGGCTTTGCGCACCTCGGCGTTGTCGCGTATGGCCTGGGCGTTGCCACTGGCGATGACCTTGCCGAACACCAGCACCGAGATGGCGTCGGCCAGGCGGAACACGGCGTCCATGTCGTGCTCCACCAGCAAGATCGTCGTGTCGCCGCGCAGGCTTTGTAGCAGCGTGACCATGCGTTCGGATTCGTCCGGCCCCATGCCGGCCATGGGTTCGTCCAGCAGCAGCAATTGCGGTTTGGTGGCCAGCGCCAGGCCCACTTCCAATTGGCGTTGTTCGCCGTGCGACAGCGCGCCCGACAGGCGATGCAGTTGCGCACCCAGGCCCACACGCTCTGCCACCGCTGTGGCAGTGGCATACCGCGCACGCTCCAGCCGCGCGGCGCGCCAGAACTGCATGCTGCTGCCTTCCACCGCCTGCACAGCCAGCGCCAGGTTGTCCAGCACCGATAGCTTCTTGAAGATGCTGGTGATCTGGTAAGACCGCACCAGGCCTTTGCGTGCGCGCTGGTGCATGGGCATGCCACCCATGTCGGCACCGTTGAAGAGGATACGGCCGGCATCGGATTGCAACGCGCCCGATATCTGGTGGATCAGCGTGGTCTTGCCCGCGCCGTTGGGGCCGATCAGTGCGTGGATCTGGCCCTGGTGCACGGACAGGTTGGCATGGTCGGTGGCGGTGAGGCCGCCAAAGCGCTTGACGAGGCCTTGCACGTCCAACACTACGTTGACTGCGCTCATGCTGCTGCCCCCTTGCGGCGCAACAAGCTGGTCAGGCCATTGGGCGCCAGCAGCACCACGCCCAGTAACACGGCACCCAGGCCCAACTGCCAGTGGATGGTGTAGTGGCTTAAAAACTCTTCCAGCAGCAGGAAGACGATTGCGCCGAGCACGCCGCCATACAAGTGACCCACACCGCCGAGGATGACCATGATCATCAGCATGCCGGACTGGCTCCACTGCATCAGCGCCGGGCTGACAAAACTGCCCTGGTTGGCCAACAGCGCGCCGGCCAAACCAGCCAGCGCACCGGCCAGCACAAAGGCCACCAGCTTGTAGCGGAACACCGGGAAGCCGATCGCCGTCATGCGGACCTCGTTCTCGCGAATGGCCTGCAGCACATGGCCAAAGCGAGCATTCAGCAGGCGGGTGATCAGCACCAGGGCGCCTACCAAGATTGCCAGCGTGACGTAATAGAAGTGTGTGTCTTCGCCCAAGTTGATACCCAGGCCCATGCTGGAGCGCCCCGCCAGCGACAGGCCGTCGTCACCACCATAGGCCTTGAGCGACACCACCAGGTAGTACAGCATCTGCGCAAAGGCCAGCGTGATCATGATGAAGTAGACGCCCTGCGTGCGCAGGCTGACCCAGCCGATCAGCAACGCGGCGGCGGCGCTGACCAGCATGGCGATGGGCCACGCGGCCCAGGCTGACACCACACCGCTCTGCATCAGAATGGCAACCGTGTACGCGCCCACGCCCACAAAAGCCGCATGGCCAAAACTGACCATGCCACCAAAACCCAAAATCAAATTCAGGCTGCTAGCAGCCAACGCGAATATCAGAATGCGGGTAGCAAGTCCCACGTAAAAGGTGTCACCTGCCAGGGAAGCCAACACTGGCAGTGTTGCCAGCACAACCAGCACCGGCAGCGACCAGCGCAGTTGCAGCGAATGGTCCAGCAGGCTGGGGGAAGAAGAGTCCTGTGTCGTCTGCATGCGTGGACTGGCTTAGCCGTGGGTGGGGAACAGGCCCCGGGGTTTAAAAAACAACACAGCGGCCATCAGCACATAGATCAGGATGGAGGCTACTGCGGGGCCGGCGTTGGACGCGGCCTCTGGCCCCACCAGATAACCCAGCGATGGTGGAATCAGTGTGCGGCCGGCAGTGTCCACAATGCCGACCAACAGCGCGCCCAGCAAGGCACCGCGAATGGAACCAATGCCGCCAATGACGATGACCACAAACGCCAGAATCAGAATGCTTTCGCCCATGCCCACTTGCACCGCCAGCAGCGGCCCCAGCATGCCTCCGGCCACGGCGCACAGCGCGGCGCCAACGCCAAACACCGCAGTGAACAGGCGCTGCACATTGGTGCCCATGGCCATGGCCATCTCGCGGTTGGCCGCGCCCGCACGCACCTGCATACCAACGCGGGTGTGGGCGATCAGCAAGTAGAGCAAGCCCGCCACCAACAGGCCCACGCCAATGATGAACAGGCGGTAGGCGGGGTAGTAGAAACCGCTCATCAACTCGACAGGCCCGGCCAGTGCCGCCGGAGGATTGAGCGACAAGGGTTGCGAGCCCCAGATCATGCGCACGCCTTCATTGCACATCAGCAAAATGGCAAACGTGCCCAGCACCTGCGACACGTGGTCGCGCTGGTACAGGCGGCGCAGCACCGTCATCTCCAGCAGCATGCCAAAGATGGCAGCGCCCACAATGCCGAACCCCAGACCAAACCAAAACGAACCCGTGGCCTGCGCGATGGACGCGATCAAATACGCACCCACCATGTACAGTGAGCCGTGGGCCAGGTTGATCATGTCCATGATGCCGAACACCAACGTGAGCCCAGCGGCCAGCAGGAACAGCATCAAGCCGAACTGCAGGCCGTTGAGCATTTGCTCCAGGATCAGGATGGTGTTCATGGGCTCTGGGGTTAATTACGAGGGCATCTTGCAGCTGCCGACATACGCGTCGGGCTGGTTTTTGAACACCGTGCCCAGCGTGCGGTTGGTGACCTTGCCTTGGGCGTTCTTGGTGACGACACGCAGGTAGTAGTCCTGGATGGGAAAATGGTTGGTGTTGAACTTGAAGGCACCGCGCACCGAGTCAAACTTGGCGGCTTCCAGGGCCTTGCGCACGGCGGCCTTGTCGTCCAGCTTGCCTTTGCTGTCACGTACGGCAGCGTCTATCAGCTTTGCGGCGTCATACCCTTGCGCCGCATAGAGGGATGGGATACGACCGTATTCCTTTTCAAACGCGGCCACAAAAGTCTTGTTGGCAGCGTTGTCCAGGTCATGCGCCCACTGCGAGCTGTTGAACATGCCCAGCATGGGTTCACCCACGGCCTTTATGACGTCTTCATCGGCCGAGAAGCCGGGGCCAAACAGCGTCATGTCTTTGGACAGACCTGCGCCGACAAACTGCTTGATGAAGTTGATGCCCATGCCGCCGGGCAGGAAGATGTAGACCGCGTCGGGCTTGGTGGCGCGCAGTTGCGAGATCTCTGCACCGTAGTCCAGTTGGTTGAGCTGGGTGTAGCTCTCAGACGCGATGGTGCCTTTGTAGAAGCGTTTGAAGCCGGTCAGCGCGTCCTTGCCCGCTGGGTAGTTAGGGGCGATCAGCGCCACGTTCTTGAAACCCTTGTCGACCACAGTCTTGCCCACGGCTTCGTGCAGGTTGTCGTTTTGCCAGGATGCGCTGAAGAAGTAGGGGTTGCACTGCTCACCCGCGTATTGCGAGGGGCCAGCATTGGCGCTGACGTAAAAGGTCTTGGACTGAAAGGTAGGTGCACCCACGGCCAACATGACGTTGGAGAACACGATGCCGGTCAAAAAGTCGACCTTGTCGCGCTTGATCAGGCGGTCCGCCGTTTGGCGGCCCACGTCGGGACTCGCCTGGTCATCGGCAACCACCACCTCGGCCGCGCGCCCACCCAGCTTGCCACCGCCCAGCTTAACCGCCAGTTGGAAGCCATCGCGAATGTCCACACCCAGGCCGGCGCCGGGGCCGGACAGCGTGCTGAGCAGGCCAATCTTGACCGGCTCGGAAGTCTGTGCCGTAGCAGACAGCGCGGTCACTGCAACAGCAGTTGCGACCAGGGTGCGCAGGAAGAGCGAGGGGCGAGATGTACTACGGTTCACAGTGGTTCCTTTGGGTTGATCAAGCAGGCAGGGGATGGATGAAGAGGTTGATCAGGCCAAATCGCGCAGCTTGAAGCGCTGCAGCTTTCCGGTCTGGGTGCGGGGAAGCATACTGACAAATGTGATGGCCCGTGGGTACTTGTAGGGCGCGATGGTGTTCTTCACAAAGTCTTGCAGGTCCTTGACCATGGCCTCATTGCCCTCGTGGCCTGCACGCAGTGTGATAAACGCCTGCACGATCTGGCCTCGCTCATCGTCGGGGCAACCGATCACCGCGCATTCGGCTACGGCGGGGTGCAGCAGCATGGCTTCTTCGACCTCGGGGCCAGCGATGTTGTAGCCGCTGGAGACAATCATGTCGTCGGTGCGGGCCTGGTAGATGAAATAGCCATCGGTATCCATCTTGTAGGCGTCGCCGGTCAGGTTCCAGCCGTTGCGCACATATTTGGTTTGCCGCTCGTCGGCCAGGTAACGACAACCGGTGGGGCCGCGCACCGCGAGCTTGCCGACCGTGCCGACGGGCACTGGCTTGCCGTCATCGTCCACCACCTGCGCCTGGTAACCGGGCACGACCTTGCCGGTGGCGCCGGGGTGGGCATGTTCTTCATCGGCAGAGATAAAGATGTGCAGCAGCTCGGTGGCACCTATGCCGTCTATCAACTCGATGCCGGTGGCTTCGCGCCACAGCGTGCGGGTCGAAACCGGAAGTGCCTCACCGGCCGACACGCAGCGGCGCAAGCTCCCGTTACGCAAGGCCGCACCCTGGGGTGCCAAGGCACGATACGACGTGGGTGCGGTAAACAGCACAGTGGCGCCAAAAGCCTGTATGGCTTCCAGCAACTGGGGTGGCCCGGCCTTCTCCAGCAGCACCGTGGATGCACCCACCGACATGGGGAACAGCACCAAGCCACCCAGCCCAAAGGTAAAGGCCAGTGGCGGGCTGCCCATAAACACATCTTCGCCCGTGGCGCGCAGCACATGGCGCGGCCAGCAGGCGCAGCTCGCCATCACGTCGCGGTGGAAGTGCATGGTTGCCTTGGGGATGCCGGTGGTACCTGAGGTAAAGGCGATGATGCAGGTGTCATCCGACGCGGTATTGGCGTTGGCAAACTCGGGGCTGTGGCGGGCCAAGGCCGCCTCCAGACCATCCGCACTTTCGTCGTTGTAGTAGCGAATGGTCTGCAGCGTGGGGCACTGCTGGGCGGCGCTCCGCACTTCGGCGGCCAAATGGAAGTCGCACAGCGCGTGGCGGATGTGCGCCTTGTCGATGACGGGCTTGAGTTCCTTGGCGCGCAGCAGCGGCATCGTGGCCACGGCAATGGCGCCCACCTTGATGACGGCAAACCAGCAGGCCACCATCATGGCGTTATTGGGTGCATGCAAGAGCACGCGGTTGCCGGGCACCACACCCATGCTTTTGACCAACACATTGGCGATGCGGTTGGCCTTGTCTTGCAGGTCGGCATAGGTCCAACTCAAGCCGGGGGCGCGGATGCAGAGGCGACTGCCGTTGCCTTCTCTGATATGGCGGTCTAGCAACTCCGTCGCGCAGTTCAACTGATCGGGGAACTGCAGCTCCGGCAGGTCGAACAGGAACTGCGGTTGTTGTTCGACGGGCGGCAGGTTGTCGCGGGCGAAGGTGTCGATGTGGGCACTGGACATGGCGGTTTTACTGAGTTCTTGCGGGACAGACCGTAGCGAAGCGATATTATTTTGATACCGTTCAATATCCCTTTTCAAGTGGTTGATAATTTATTTAGCCCGCAAAGAATATAGTTTTTAAAACACCAATAAATTCAGCGCTTTTTCGTTTCCATGGTTATTAGTCACCTATTTGAAGCGATTTATATGACACAGGCAGATAAAAAAGGCAGCGGATTTTTCAGCCGGTTAGTAACTGGCAGCAGTAAAAAGGATACTGCTGCAAACGGAGCATTCCACGACGCTTTTCTTCAATTATATGTTGATGCCTATGTGGTGGTTAATACCGAAACAAATTATATAACCGATTTTAATAATCAAATGATCACGTTATTCGCATTGCCTTCTCAAACAAATTTGAAGGATTTGCAGATTAACCAGATTATGATGCGTTACCTGGCTGAAGACAGTGATAATAAAGATTTGATGATGAACCAGGTGCCAGATTGCTGGACGGGTGAAGCCGGATTTATCAATTACAAAAAAGAAAAATTTTACACCTCGGTTCACAGCAATGTTTTTGAGAAGGATGATACAAAATGGCAGATCATCAGCTTTAGAAATATAACAGATAAAAAGAACGCCGAACAGGAATTGAAAAGCTATAGGCTGAGCGCCGCCGCTTTGTTGCA
>NZ_JANXUQ010000235.1 GCF_025356155.1 Rhodoferax sp.
CAGGCCCAGGCGGTCGTTCGGCCCTTCGATCACGTTGTAGTTCAGGCGGTTGGCGCGGATGTAGGCGAGGGCTGCATACCACTTGTAGTCAAACAGCCGGGCTTCCTGCTCCAGCGCATGGTCGGGCCAGCGGATGTGCAGACCGCCATTGGGGATGACGAAATCGGTAGGAATCTTGATCTGCACACGGTCAGGGTCGATCATGGCCGTAGCGCTGGATTCGACGATTTCCTGAATGGTCTTCATACCCGCCCAGACGCCGGAGAAACGGCTCAGCGCAAAGGCATGGATGCCCAGGTCCAAAATCTCCTGCACATTGGCGGGGAAGAACACCGGCGTGCCGCAGGCCTTGAAGATGTGGTCGCTCTGGTGCGCGGCGGTCGAGCTTTTGGAGATATGGTCGTCACCCGCCACCGCAATCACACCACCCCAGGGCGTGGTGCCCGCCATGTTGGCGTGTTTGAACACGTCGGAGCAGCGGTCCACGCCCGGGCCCTTGCCATACCAGATGCCGAATACGCCGTCGTACTTGTTGCTGCCCGGGGGTGCAAAGCCCAGTTGCTGCGTGCCCCAAAGCGCAGTGGCGGCCAGCTCTTCGTTGACACCGGGCTGGAACACCACGTGGTGCGCCTTCAGATATTTCTCGGCCTTGACCAGGGACTGGTCATACGTGCCCAGCGGCGAGCCGCGGTAGCCGCTGATGAAACCGGCGGTGTTCTTGCCGACCGCCAGGTCGCGCACGCGCTGCAGCATCGGCAGCTTGACCAGCGCCTGCACGCCGCTCATGAAGGCATGGCCGTAGTCCAGGGAATATTTGTCGTCTAGCGTGACGGTTTCCAGGGCCATGCGGACGTGTTCGGGTAGCGGTGCATTCATGGCGGTGTGTCTCCGGGGCTGGCTGTGTTGTGGCTGGCGCAAATGGGGTCTGCGGGCATGCGCTGGGCCTTCTCGTATCGGGGATCAGTGTAGGCAGTTTGGCCTGATATGTCATTGCGTTTTGTGCCCAAACAAACCGGGCAAGAGAAAGGATATTGCTGCAAAATGCCAATAAATGGAACAATTGGACAAATTCGATCTTGCAATCCTCAACGAGCTTCAAAACGACGGCCGCTTGAGCAACACCGAACTGGCCAGCCGCGTTGGGCTATCCACCGCACCGTGCTGGCGCCGGGTACGTGCACTCGAAGAGAGTGGTTACATCAAGGGTTACCACGCCGAGCTGGACCGGCAGAAACTGGGGCTGGGGGTGCTGGCATTTGTGCGGCTGGACGCGGAGCGCAACACAGGGGATTCGACGCGGGCGCTGGAAGAGGCGATTCAAAAGCTGCCGCAGATTGTCAGTTGCCACTACATCAGTGGATCGGGTACGTTTGAACTGCAGGTGATTTGCCAGGATCTGGACAGTTTTTCGCGGTTTGCGCGGGAGAGTTTGATTAATCTTCCCCACGTCAAGGACCTGCACACCAGCTTTTCGTTGGGGGAGGTTAAGGCTAGTAGTGCTTTACCTCTTAATCACCTGCAGCCCTCGTCTTTATTGGGTAAGTAGCTATTGATTTTGTAGCTATTCGCTTTTGGCGCGGCGACTGCGGGTTGGATTTTTTGGCTTTTGTAGGTCCCCACTCCCCCCAGCCCCCTCGCCCCGCCGGGCAAGGGGAGTTTATGCGGACAGCCGATTTGGTAGCTGCGCGCCGAACACGCGTTTACAGGCGTTGCGTCGCGGTGCGTGATAGTGGCACCTCGATTGCAGGCGTGGCGGTCGTAGTCCACGACCGCGTGCGGGAATGCCAACGCTGGCCGCTGCGCGTGCCAGTGGCTCCGCGCTACAGAGTGCGCGACATCTACGACCGCTGGCGATGAGCCTGAGAAAACAAACCCGTACCGCAGCCTCACTGCAGTAATGCCGTATTCGGCGCGCAGCCACCAAATCGGCTGTCCGCTTTGGCTCCCCCTCGCCCGGCGGGGCGAGGGGGTTGGGGGGAGTGGGGGCCTACAAAAACAAAAAGATCCCACCACCTCATCGGAGGAAATCAAATTGCTATGAGTTCAGAAGCAACAAACCCCCATTCGGCGAGGGCTAAAAGCCAATTCAGCTAAGTTCTTTGTCAGCGCGCCAACACCGTGCGAATGGTGTTCCCCAGCTCCTCAGCGACAAACTTGGCAATATAAGCATCCGCCCCCACACTCTTCACGTGCCCCTCATTCGCCGAGCCAGTCAGCGAAGAATGGATGATCACCGGAATGCCCTTGAACCGCCCATCCTGCTTAATGTTGCGGGTCAGCGTGAAACCATCCATGACCGGCATTTCAAGGTCGGTCAGCACAACAGCCACCTTGTCCTGGATCGTCTTGCCCTCGGCAATGGCTTTGGCCGTCATCGTCTCCAGCATGTCCCAGGCTTCCTTACCGGTCTTGGTCATCACATACGGCACGCCCATAGCCTTCAAGCCCTGCTCGATCATCATGCGGGCCACGGCAGAGTCGTCGGCGGCCAGCAATACGGTTCCGGGCGGCAACTTTACGCCTGCGACCTTGCTCTCATCGACGTCGGACGAATGGTCTTGCGGCATCACGTCGCGCAGGATCTGCTCCACGTCCAGCACCTGGGCCAGGCGGGTGTTTTCGGCATTGCCGTCCAGCCGCGCGATGCTGGTCACCAGGCCGCCACCGCTGCTCTCGGCGGACAGCACATGCTTCCACTCCAGGCGCACAATTTCGCTGACTTCTTCCACCGCAAAGGCTTGCGTGGTGCGGGCGAATTCGGTGACCAGCAAGATGCCCAGGCCCTTGGTCGGGTTGCAGCCGACGACCTTGGGTAAATTGATGACGGTGATCATCTGGCCACGGATATTGGCCACGCCCATGACGGTTGGCGGCATGTTGACCATGGAAGTGATCTCGGGCATCACCAAGATCTCACGCACCTTGAACACATTGATGCCAAACAGCTCACGCCGCTCGGTACCAGGCGCTTCACCCAGACGGAACAGCAACAACTCGAACATGCTGTTGGAAGCCAGATTGGTCCGCTCGTCAATATCCCGCATGGTGCTCATGGCGTGTTCCCCAGTGTTCGGTGGTGGTTAAGGGCTGAAACGGTGATGGTCATCATAGTAGCGTTATCTGGTCTGTTTGGGCCACAAAACCCACATCTGCAATGGCTGGCGCAGGCGCCCGGCCAGCTCACCCGCCTCTGGCCCCCAGCCGACGAAATAATCGGCTCGCACGGCGCCGGTGATGGCACTGCCAGTGTCCTGCGCCAGCACGAGCTTTTGCAGTGTGGTCTGGGGGCCGGCGGATGCCAGCCACAGCGGTGTGCCGTAGGGAATGCTGGTCGGGTCCACAGCGATGGAGCGCCCTGGCGTCAGCGCCACGCCCTGCGCGCCGCGCGGTCCTTCGCTGGAGTCGCGCGCGGAAATGGCCTCTTCGCGGAAGAACACGACACGTGGATTGCTCCATAGCAGCTCTTGCTGGCGCTGCGGATTCTGGATCAGCCAGGCCTTGATGCCGGGCCACGACGCGTCGCGAATCAAGCCCTGGTCCAGCAGCCACCGCCCCACGCTGCGGTAGGGCTGGTCGTTGGTACCAGCATAGGCCAGGCGCACCCAGCGCGCGCTACCGTCGGGCTGGGTGATGCGGATACGCCCCGAGCCCTGGATCTGCAACATCAGCGCGTCCACCGGGTCGGCCAGGTATGCAATGGCGCGGCCCTGCAATGCGGCTTGGGCCTCCGGGAGGGTGTCGATCTCTTGTCGGGTATACCAGGGCTTGCGTTGCGCCAGCCCGGCGGGCGGCTGGTACAGCGGCGTGGCGAAGCTGCCATTGGGCAGGCGGCTGGCTTCGAGCACCGGCTCGTAGTAGGCGGTCAGCAGGCCGGTGGCCTCGCCCTGAACGGTCTCTACGCGAAAGGGCTGCAGGCGCTCCTGCATCCAGGCGCGCTGCTCGTCCGCGCTGCCAATGCTCAGGCGGCGCACATCGCCACACAGCGGGGCAAACACAGCGCCGGGGCGCTCGCAACTTTTGATCCACGCGTTCCAGGCTTCAAACAGGCTGTCGTCGGCAAAGCCGGGCAAATCACTCCACGCCACCGGTACCCAACGGCCTTTGGACTGGTTCAACGTGCCGGGCACATCCGTCGATGGGCTGGTGCGCGCGGGCTCGGTGCGCGGGGGCGGAGTCTGCGCTGGGATGTGCAGCGGCGCGCTGCCGCAGGCCACCAGACTTCCTACAATCATGGCCATCCACCCACAGGCCAGGAGCCGTTTCACCATGACATTGCTATTGCTGGAGGCCCTGGGCGCAGGGCTGTTGTTCGTTGGAATCATCTGGTGGACCATGTTTTCGGGGCGCAAGAATGGCGAACTGCCGACAGAAACCCGCACGGACGGGGCGCCACACGCGCCCGCCGAGGGTGCGGCCCAACAGGCGCCCGCAGCCGAACGCTCAGACAAAAACGACCGCTAGCCCTCGTGTAATAAGTGTTAGCAGCTATTTTTTTGATAGCAACCCTAAGAAACCGCTGCACCACCACCACTACAGCAGCCGGTGCTGCAGCGCTGGCAACTGGGCGCGGCGCTGCTGAAGCGTGTGTGGGCTCAGCTCGGCACACACGACACCAGCGCCATGCGCACGCTGCGCCAGGATCAGGCCCCAGGGATCCACCACCATGGATTGGCCCCAGGTGCGTCGGCCATTGGGGTGCTCACCACCCTGGGCTGCGGCGGCAACATAAACCAGGTTCTCGATGGCGCGGGCCCGCAGCAAGATCTCCCAATGGGCCTGGCCGGTGGTGTGGGTGAAGGCGCTGGGCACCAGCAGCAAGTCCACGCCGTCACGGGCATAACCCCGGTACAGCTCGGCGAAGCGCAGGTCGTAACAGACGCTTAAACCCACCTGCCAGAGGTGCCCGTCCCTGGAGGGCAGCGCAAAACGGGTCGGGTGTGCGCCCTGGTCCAGCACGCGGGATTCGTCATACGACTCAACCCCGTTGTCGAAGCGGAACAGGTGCATCTTGTCATAGCGCGCCACACAGGCACCCTGCGGGTCGAAGACCAGCGAGCTGTTGTAGACACGGTCTCGGCTGGAGGCCGACAGCGGCAACGTGCCGCCCACCACCCACAGACCCAGCGTGCGTGCGGCGTCCGCCAAAGCGCTTTGGATAGGGCCGCTGCCAAACTCTTCCTGAATGGCCAGCTTGTCCGCATCGTGGTTGCCGATCAGGCAAAAGTATTCTGGCAACACGGCCAGTTCGGCACCTTCCTGCGCCGCCTGCTCCAGCAAGCTGCGGGCTTGTTGCAGGTTCTCGGCCAAAACACCGGTGGAGACCATCTGTATGGCGGCTATTTTCATGGGGACTCCATTAGGGGGTGACCGGTGCGCTGGCAGCGGGCGTGGGGTGGTTCTTGTGGTCAACCTTGGTGACGCGGGGGTCCATCCAGGTGCCGTCTACCAAGAGCTCATAGGTCGCGGCCTCGATCAGCGGCTTGCGCAAAATAAGCTGGGCCAAAAAGGTAGTCAGGCCAATGATCGGGTTGATATAGGTGGCGACGAGCGACGCACTGCCGGCATTGATCTCGGGCACCACCACCACCTTGATGTTCTGGGTTTCCTTGGCAATATCAGCCTGGCCTTCCATCAGCACGGCGGCGATGACACCCTTCATCTGCAGGTTGTTGGTGTGCGCTATGCCTTGCGCAATGCTGACATCCCCACGGAAGAAATCGAAGGCGAACCCCTCGCTGAACACATCACGAAAATCCAGCGTCAGGCGCCGCGGCAGCGACTGAAGACTGAGCACGCCCAGCAGCTTGGCAATACTGGGATCCGCCTTTAAAAACTGCCCATTCTCCACATTGACGTTAAAGCTACCGCTCAAACTCGGGTAGTCCAGCGTAATGGGTGAACCTAGCCAGGCAACCTGGCCTTCGACCTTGCCTTGACCTTTGCGCACCACGCCCTTCATGCCAAAGCGGTTGAGCAGTTCACCCGAGTCGTTGATGTCCAGCTTAAAGTTCAGCACGGTGCGCCGTCGGTCTTTGATGCTGCGCGCCGCTGCCGGGCCAGCCTGCGCATTGACATTAGTCCAGTTGCCGTTGGCAGTCAGCGTCGCTTCGGGGGTGCTGATGTTGAAGCGGTTCAATCGCCATTCGCGTGGCGCATCCCGCGCCACGACGGACGCATTGGCCCCCACATTGACCGCGTCGATTTCGACCCGGCCCAGTTTCTTGCCGCGCAGCTCAAAGTCTTCCACCACGATGTCCAGCGCGGGGATGCTGGCGGGTTGTTCGTCCAGCACGCTTTCCACCTCTTGCGCGGTGCTCTGCGCAATCGCCAGCTTGGCCAGCCGTGCGTAGAGGCGCCCGGCATTGGAGCCAGACGATTGGCGGTACTCCACATAACCATTGATCTCCGACGCATCCAGATTGGCGCGCCACAGCAGGCCGTCACGCCCACCGCCAACCACCACATTGTTGAGTTTGCGCCCACCCACCGTGAGTTCGCGTGCGCGCAGCGCCACGCTGGTGGGCAGGTAACCCATGCTTACCGGGCTGCTACTGCTGCTGGTTGCAGCAACACTGGTTGCCGACACGTCAGCACCCGCAGCACGCGACAAAATGTCGGACCAGGCATCGATGTCGATAGCTGCCAAGTTGACGTTGGCCACCACGCCCTCAGCGGGCAGCGGTGCCGACTCGTCGGCCGCCAGCCCCACGGCCAGCGCGCCGCGCAGCACGCGGGCCTCGGGGCCAGAAACGTCACGCACATACACGACGCTGACCAGCTTGCCCACATCCAGCTGCAACTGGTCTTGCGCATGCACGGTACCGTCGCTACCTACTGCGAGAGAAGCCCGCACGGCCGAAGTCTCAACGCGCAGTGGCAGCGGCGCCTCCGCCGTTTTGGCAAAGGGAGCCGGCAGATTCAGGGCCATGCCGACCAGGTTGCTGTTGATCAGCAGCTCAGGTATGCCACCCCGAAAGCCCAGCGTGGCGGTGTAGGCGGCCGTGCCGTTTCCATACGCTGCCAGCCGGGCGGCAAAGCCCAATTCACGGGCTTGGCGCAAGCCTTCGGCGGTGGCCGTGCCCTGCAGGCGCAACTGGGTTGTCGCGGGGGTCTTGCTGCCCGCAACCGGGTTGCCTGCGCCCTGGCCACCCATGCCACCGTCGATGCGCACATCGCCACCCAGCGCGCGGGCTTGGGCGCCCGCCACCGAGAAGCCGGTTTCAGAAAAGCTGATGACGCCGCGCGCGCGCGCCAGCCGCGGCGTATCGGGGGTAATTTGCAGGTCGTTGCCGCCCAGTGCAACGGTGCCGCGTACCGTGGTCTTGTCCACGGCTGCAATCGGCAAAGTCAGCTTGAATTTGTAGTCGGCCGGGCCAGTGGCCGTGGCGTGCTCCAGCGGCTTGCCCATCAATGCGTTCAACGGCGAGCCGTTCACAAAACCCAGCATATCGGCTAAAGGCCCCTGGGCCTCTGCGGTCACGGAAACTATGGCGCCGTGGTACAGGCTGTCAATGACGGCATCGGCCTTGCTGATACGCAGGCCGGGGGCGCCCTGCACCGTGCCATTGGCGCCCTTGACCTGCAGTACCGAGCGGTCTATGACGAACTCTCCCGACAAGTCCGTCAGCGCCGGCCACTGGGGCGCGTCCTTGGGCAATAGAAAACTGGGTACATAGGCAAACGTGGCCTTGTGGATATCCGCCGAAATGCGGAAATCGCCCTGTTTGGCGGTCGCAAACGGGAAGTCATGCAGGTTGCCCTTGACCTTGAACTTGACGTTGGAGCCGGTGCCCGCGGTAATGGCTTCGTGCAGATAGTCGCGAACCGGTTGCGGTATGCCCAGCGGCAGATAACGGTAGACCTTGGTACCGTCTGCACGGCTCAAGCTGCCCTGCAAGTCCAGAATGCCGGGGAAACGGGCCGCAGTTTGTTGGGCCGCGTTGGTTGCACCGGGCGCCGTGCTGCCCGGCGCCGTTTGCCATTTAAGTTGCAGCTCGCCA
>NZ_JANXUQ010000237.1 GCF_025356155.1 Rhodoferax sp.
CTGCGCAGACAGCAACTCGGTTTGTTCGTCACCCAGCAGGGCCAGCTCGGCCAGGCGTTCGATCTCGGCCTGGGCGTCTTCCTTGCGAGCGGCCCACTGGCCAATTTGCTCTTGCAGCGTGGCCAGGCGTTGCTCGGCACGCTGGCGGCCTTCGACGACAAAGCGGATTTCGGCCTCCAGACGGCCGACATCGGTGCTGGCCTCGTACAACAAACCCTGGGCCTGGTTGACCTGGTCACCCGCCGCGTAATGGGCCTGGCGCACGGTTTCCAGATCGGCCTCGATATGGCGCAAGTCCGCCATGCGGCTTTCCAGCGCATTGACGGCGCCCAGACCGTCAGCCCTGACCTTGGACTGGTCCGCCAGGGCTTCTGCCCGCTTCAAAAACCACTGTTGGTGCTGCTTCAGCGTCACATCGCCTTGCAGGGCGTTGTATTTCATCGCCACTTCAGCCTGCTTTTCCAGCTTTTCCAGATTAGCGTTCAGCTCGCGCAGGATATCTTCGACGCGGGTCAGGTTCTCGCGCGTGTCCGACAGGCGATTTTCGGTCTCGCGACGGCGCTCCTTGTATTTGGAGACACCAGCGGCCTCTTCGAGGAACAGGCGCAGTTCCTCGGGTTTGGATTCGATGATGCGGCTGATCGTGC
Source organism: Rhodoferax sp. (assembly GCF_025356155.1). GTDB lineage: Bacteria > Pseudomonadota > Gammaproteobacteria > Burkholderiales > Burkholderiaceae_C > Allorhodoferax. The sequence continues at coordinate 648 of NZ_JANXUQ010000237.1, forward strand.
CCTGGCCAATGATGGCGTAGGCGCGTGGCCCCAGGCCTGTGCCCAGAAAAACGTCTTGTACGTCACGACGGCGTACCGGCTGGTTGTTGATGAAGTAGCTGGAGGTGCCGTCGCGCGTCAGCACACGTTTGACGGCGATCTCGCCAAACTGGCCCCACTGACCACCCGCGCGATGGTCGGCATTGTCAAAAATCAGTTCGACGCTGGAGCGGCTCGCCGGCTTGCGTGTCGTGGTGCCGTTAAAGATAACGTCTTGCATCGACTCACCACGCAATTCACTGGCCTTGCTCTCGCCCAGCACCCAGCGCACCGCGTCCATGATGTTGGACTTTCCACATCCATTGGGCCCAACGACGCCCACCAATTGGCCTGGCAACAGGAAGTTGGTGGGTTCAGCGAAGGATTTAAACCCCGATAACTTGATGGAATTGAGACGCACGGGAGAAGGAAACTCGAGCTAAGCAGTTGATTTGACGGCCTGCAATGATACCGTGAGGGTATCTCAGTTTCGGTGCCCTGGCATACCCACTGCCCAATGCGCCATTTCAAGAGCGCAGAGCCGCTTCGATTTTGTTGGCCAAGGCACTCAACGACGGGGGTTTGACCAAGTAGCCAGCCACACCCAGGGGCAGCGCCTCTCCCACGGTAGCGGGGCTGGAATCAGCGCTTAAAAAAATGACCTTGATATTGCTGATCGGGCCGCTGGGTAGCGCCCGCAATTGCCGCACGAACTCGATACCGCCAACGGGCTGCATGTGGATATCGGTGAGTATCAGGTCCGGTTTGAGCCGGCTCACCTCCCGCAAGGCGCTGCTTCCGTCTTTGAAAGTATGCACATCCCTGATGCCGATGCGAAACAGGTTGTTCAAAATGAACGTGCTCATGACGTTTTCATCCTCAACAACCATGATGCGTGCCTTTTTTATATCCACTTCACCACTCCACCGGTTATGGCAACGCCAGGTACTGCGTAACTTCTTCCTGGAGCTCCTGAAGTTTGGGCAGCAGCAGGCCAAAGGCTTCACCCACTTCGGCGCTCTCACCGGCCTTGCTCATGTGCTCCACCACGGCCATGTGTTCACACAATGCCGGTGCGCAAAAAATGGGTAAGCAGCCTTTGAGTGAGTGCAGCAAGGGGTTGGCACCGCGCACGTCGTTGTTGGCCAGCAACTGCGTGATCTTGGGTACATCGCGCTCCAGCAGCTCTTGCAGCATGGGCAACATGCCGCGCATGGCGGCTTCGTCGCCGATCTGTTCCAGCGCCCGCGCGATATCCAATTGAACCCGAACTTGCCCATCGGGCGAAGTTGTAGCCATTGATTGCTCCTTGACTAGCTGTTAATTGAGGAGATGCCCACAAACCTGTCACGCAGTGTAGCGACTGCTCGGGGATAATGGCGGCCCATGAATCCGAATTTGAACAGCCTGCAGGCCTATCCTTTTGAGCGTCTGCGGCAATTATTTGCCACGGTCACCCCCAACCCTGCGTACGCGCCCATCAGCCTTGGCATAGGCGAACCCCGCCACGCCACACCCGCACTGATCAAACGCGCGTATTGCGATGCCATCATGGACCCGCAAGGCGGGCTGTCGGTCTACCCCGCCACTGCTGGCGTGCTGGGTTTGCGGCAATCCATCGGCCGCTGGATGCAGCGCCGTTATGGGCTGAAGCTGGATGTCCATACACAGGTCTTGCCCGTCAACGGTTCTCGCGAGGCCTTGTTTGCCTTCGCACAAACGGTGATCAACCCGGCTGCACAGCACTCCCATGGCCAAGCCTCTATCGTGGTCTGTCCCAACCCGTTCTACCAAATCTACGAAGGTGCGGCCTTCTTGTCTGGCGCGCAACCGTATTACGTGCCGTCTGACCCGGACCGCAATTTTGCGCAGGACTGGGACAGCGTGCCTGAGGCCGTGTGGGCCCGCACGCAATTGCTGTTTGTTTGCTCACCCGGTAACCCCACGGGCGCCGTTATGCCACTGGACGAGTGGAAGAAGCTTTTCGATCTGAGCGACCGCTACGGTTTTGTCATTGCGTCCGACGAGTGCTACAGCGAGATTTACTTCCGCGAAGAGCCCCCACTGGGCGGGCTGGAAGCCGCGGCCAAGCTGGGCCGCACCGACTTCAAGAACCTCGTCGCCTTTACCAGCCTGTCCAAACGCAGCAATGTGCCTGGCATGCGCAGTGGCTTTGTGGCGGGTGACGCCGCGCTGATCAAACAATTTTTGCTGTACCGCACCTACCATGGCAGTGCCATGAGCACGGTGGTGCAGGCCGCCAGCATCGCCGCCTGGGACGATGAGGCCCATGTGCGTGACAACCGCGAGCAGTACCGGGCCAAGTTTGCCCAGGTCACGCCGCTGCTGGCCAGCGTTTTGGACGTCGCTTTGCCAGACGCCGGCTTCTACCTGTGGGCCAAAGTGGACGGGCTCGACACCGACTTCGCCCGCGACCTCCTCGCTCTTTACAATGTGATGGTCTTGCCCGGCAGCTTTTTGGCCCGTGAGACGCGGGGCTTCAACCCCGGTGCCAGCCGCATCCGCATGGCGCTGGTGGCCGAAACCGCAGAGTGTGTGGAAGCCGCCCAGCGCATCGTTGAATTTGTGCAATCTCGCAAGTAAAAGATTTGCGCGGCAAATCATCTTTAGTTACTGACCCTTTAGGAAACATTCCATGAGCCAACAACTCCAGCAAATCATCGACGCCGCGTGGGAAGACCGCGCCAATATCTCGGTCCAGTCCTCATCCAAAGAAGTGCGCGATGCCGTGGAGCATGTGATCGCCGAACTGGACAGCGGCCGCCTGCGTGTCGCCACCCGTGAAGCCGTGGGCCAGTGGACCACCCACCAGTGGATCAAAAAGGCCGTGTTGCTGAGCTTTCGCCTGCGCGACAACGAAATCATCCAGGCCGGCCATCTGGGCTTTTACGACAAGGTTCCCACCAAGTTTGCCGACCTGTCGGCCGAAGAAATGCGCGCCACCGGCGTACGCGTGGTGCCACCGGCCGTCGCACGCCGCGGCAGCTTTATCGGCAAGGGCGCGATTTTGATGCCCAGCTTTGTCAACATTGGCGCCTATGTGGACGACGGTACCATGGTCGACACTTGGGCCGCAGTGGGTTCTTGTGCCCAGATCGGCATGAACGTGCACTTGTCGGGTGGCGTGGGCATTGGCGGCGTGCTGGAACCCATGCAGGCCAACCCCACCATCATCGAAGACAACTGCTTCATCGGCGCCCGCTCTGAAGTGGTCGAAGGCGTCATCGTTGAAGAGAACTCCGTGCTGTCCATGGGTGTCTACATCGGCCAAAGCACCCCCATTTATGACCGTTCCACCGGCGAGATCAGTTACGGCCGCATTCCCAGCGGTTCGGTCGTTATCAGTGGCACGCTACCGAAAGACGGCGGAAAATACAGCATGTACGCGGTCATCATCGTCAAACGTGTCGACGCCCAAACCCGGGCCAAGACCTCGCTGAACGACCTGCTGCGCGATTGATTGACCCTCTGTTGATCCCCAACCAAGGCTGAACTATGGCTACGACGACACCTAACCCACCCGGCACCATGGAGCGCATCCTGCGCTTGATGAGCGAAAAGAAAGCGTCGGACGTTTATTTGTCGGCCAACTCACCGGCTTTGATCAAGATCAACGGCCAGTGCGTGCCTATTAACAACCAGTCGCTGCCGGTAGAGGCCACGCGCAACCTGCTGGCTGAAATTTTGCCCGCCGACCGCATGGCCGAGCTGGATGCCGAGGGTGAGCTGAACATGGGCTTCCCTATCGCCGGTTTGGGGCGTTTTCGGGTCAGCGCGATGCGCCAGCGTGGCAGCATTGCCGCCGTGATTCGCTACATCGCCGTGGACGTGCCGCCCTTGGCCGATCTATTTTTGCCGCCCATCCTTGGCGACCTGATCATGGAAAAGCGCGGTCTGGTGCTGATGGTAGGTGCCACCGGCGCCGGCAAGAGCACCACGCTGGCGTCGATGATCGACTACCGCAATGGCATGGTGTCCGGCCACATTTTGACCATCGAAGACCCGGTGGAATTTTTGTTCAAGAACAAGAAATCGCTCATCAACCAGCGCGAAATTGGCTCCGACACCAAAACCTTGCAAGTGGCCCTGAAAAATGCGCTGCGCCAGGCGCCTGATGTGATTCTGATTGGCGAAATCCGCGACCGCGAAACCATGTCGGCCGCTATTGCCTACGCCCAGTCCGGCCACCTGTGCCTGGCTACCATGCACGCCAACAACAGCTACCAGGCGCTGAACCGTATTTTGAGCTTCTACCCCGTAGAAGTGCGCCCCACGATGCTGGGCGACCTGGCCGCGGCGCTGAAGTCCATCGTGTCGCAGCGCCTGCTGCGTAACACTGCAGGCACACGCGTGCCCGCCATCGAGGTTTTGCTGAATACCAAGCTGATCTCGGAGCTGATCGAAAAGGGCGACTTCTCGGGCGTCAAAGAAGCGATGGAAAACTCCATGGCCGACGGCTCGCAGTCGTTCGAGCACGACATCGCCCGCATGATTGTCGAAGGCGTCGTTGACCGCAAGGAAGGCTTGGCCAATGCCGATTCGCCCACCAATTTGATGTGGCGCCTGCAAAACGACTTCACCAAATCACAAGCGCCCGCCGCTGCCGCCGAGGAACCGGAAGAAGCGTCGTTCACCGAAATCACACTGGATGTCAAGCATTGATGAGTTCGACGCTGCAACTGGCCGAGCAATTGATTGCGCGGCCATCCCTCACCCCTTCGGATAGTGGCTGCCAGGCATTGATGGCACAGAGACTCACTGCCATGGGCTTCCACTGCGAAACCATCGTCAGCGGGCCAGCCGACTTCTCTGTCACCAACCTTTGGGCAAAACGACCTGGAGCCCTCTTGGAATCTGCGCATACCGCTATCAATTTCGCAGCAAAACCAAAAACTCTCGTCTTCGCTGGCCACACCGACGTGGTGCCGACCGGCCCTTTGGCCGAGTGGCACAGCGCCCCTTTCACGCCCACACACCGCGACGGCAAGCTGTTTGGTCGCGGCGCCAGCGACATGAAGGTTTCGCTGGCCGCATTCGTCGTGGCCATTGAAGAGTTCATCGCCGCCAACCCCAACCCGCAGCTGAACATCGCCCTGCTGCTGACCAGCGACGAAGAAGGCCCGGCCAATGACGGCACGGTCGTGGTCTGCAAGGCTTTGGTGGCGCGTGGTGAGACCATTGACTACTGCATTGTCGGCGAGCCCACTTCGGTCGAACGCACGGGCGACATGATCAAGAACGGCCGCCGCGGCACCATGAGCGGCAAGCTCACGGTCAAGGGCATTCAAGGCCACATCGCCTACCCGCATTTGGCCAAAAACCCCATCCACTTGGTGTCGCCCGCGCTGGCTGAGCTGGTGGGCGTGGAGTGGGACAAGGGCAATGCCTTCTTCCCGCCGACGACTTGGCAGATGAGCAATATCCACGGCGGCACCGGCGCCAGCAATGTGATCCCGGGGTCGGTCGTCATTGATTTCAACTTCCGCTTCTCGACCGAATCCACCCCCGAATCGCTGCAGTCCCGCCTGACCCGCGTGCTGGAGAAATACGAGCTGGAATACGACCTGACCTGGACCGTGGGCGGCCTGCCCTTTTTGACCACACCCGGCACGCTGGTGGGCGCGGTGCAAGAGGCCATCCTGGCGGAGACCGGCATCGTCACCCAGTTGTCCACTACCGGAGGCACCAGCGACGGGCGCTTCATCGCGCAGATCTGCGCGCAGGTCATTGAGATGGGCCCGCCCAACGCCACCATCCACAAGATCAACGAATACGTTGCGGTGGCCGACATCGAACCGTTGAAGAACATCTATCGCCGGGTGCTGGAAAACCTGGACCGTCAGGCCCGCGCATGATGACGCTACTCGAACTGATCGAATCCGGCACGCAACAGCTTGAGGACGCCAGGTTGTCGTTCGGCCACGGCACGACCAATGCAAAGGACGAGGCCGCCTGGCTGGTGCTGTGGAGCCTGGGCCTGCCGCTTGATACACCGCTAGACGGCGAAGGCTCCAAGGCAAATCAGCCGGTAGCCCTCGCCGATACTGAACGTTCCGCTAGCATTTTGGAAGCACGCATCAAAACACGCAAACCCGCCGCCTACCTGACACAGGAGGCGTGGTTGCAGGGCGTGGCCTTCTACGTCGACGAACGGGCCATCGTGCCGCGCTCGCTGATCGCTGAATTGATTGTGGATGGCAGCATCGACTATTGGCTGAAAGAATCGACCCACACGGTGCTGGACCTGTGCACCGGCAACGGCAGCCTCGCCGTGATTGCCGCGCTGACCTACCCGGATGTAGTGGTTACCGGCTCGGACCTGTCAACAGATGCGCTGGCAGTGGCTCGCATCAATGTGGACAAGCATGCTTTGCAGGGCCGCATCGTCTTGGTTGCATCCGATGGCATGGCTGCTGCAGATTTGGCCGCGCGGGGACCGTTCGATCTGATCCTGTGCAACCCGCCGTATGTGAACGCGCGAAGCATGGCCGATCTTCCCGCCGAATACAAAGCCGAGCCGGAGATGGCGCTGAGCGGCAACCAGGCGGGCGGCAGCGATGGCATGGACTTCATCCGTGCCCTGCTGAAAGATGCCCCGCAGCACATGACCGAAGACGGCGTGCTGGTGCTGGAGATCGGCAACGAACGCGAACACTTTGAAGCCGCCTTTCCGCAACTGGAAGTGGTGTGGCTGGAGACCAGTGCGGGGGAAGACCAGGTGTTGTTGGTGGCCAAGGAGGCTTTGCTGCTTTAGCGCCTTTGCTGAGCCCCTTTTTTGTTGGGCTCGCTTTTGCTGAGCTCGCAGCAGGCTTGGGGTACGGGACTCCGTTCGTGTCCCCCGGCCTTTGGCCTCCTCCTTGACCTCACTGCGCCCCGTACCCCAAGCCTGCTGCTGCGAACAGCTTTACTTTTTGCGAAAGATTCCGTCTCTTCTCTTTCCTGTTAGCGCACCAATAGCGCCGTACAGCAGGAGGATGGGGTACTGCAAAGCGTAGGTAAAGGAGGAGGCCGAAGGCTGGGGGACACGAAGCTTTGCAGTGCCCCATCCTCCTGCCCACCAAGTCGTTAACGAAATAACCACAGCGAACACAACGTTCGCCCGCAAGATGCACCGTAGAACGGAGACCCGTCTACCAGCCCACGCGAACCCTAAGGCCTGAAGTGCCTGAATGAATTGATTAGATAACTGAGTCCTGAAAAATGATTACCTTAAAAAATGTCACCCTGCGCCGCGGCGCCAAGGTATTGCTGGACTCGACGTCCGTCACCCTGAACCCCGGCGAAAAGGTCGGCCTGGTCGGCCGCAACGGCGCAGGCAAATCATCGCTGTTCGCGCTGCTCAATGGCGGTCTGCATGAAGACGCGGGCGAGTACTACATCCCCAGCCAATGGCGCATGGGCCAGGTCGCGCAGGATATGCCCGAGACGGACCAGTCGGCCACCGACTTTGTCGTCGAAGGCGATACACAGTTGCTAGCGGCACAGGAAGAAGTAACCGCTTCGGAAGCGACTGAAGACTACGACCGCATGGCCCACGCCTACATGGCGCTGCAAGATGCCGGAGCGCACGACGCACCGGCTCGCGCGCAGGCGCTCATCCTGGGCCTGGGCTTCAAGACCAGCGAACTCACCAACCCGGTCAACAGCTTTTCCGGCGGCTGGCGCATGCGCTTGCAACTGGCCCGCGCGCTGATGTGCCCGTCGGACCTGCTGCTGCTGGACGAGCCGACCAATCACTTGGACTTGGACGCCTTGGTGTGGCTGGAAGCTTGGCTCAAGAAGTACGAAGGCACTATGGTCGTCATCAGCCATGACCGTGAATTTTTGGATGCTGTGACCAATGTCACGTTGCATATCGACGCTGGCAAGTTGGTGCGCTACGGCGGTAACTACAGCAAGTTCGAAGATCTGCGTTCGGAGCAGATGGCGCTGCAGCAAACTGCATTCAGTAAGCAGCAGGACAAGATTGCCCACCTGCAAAAATTTATTGCCCGCTTCAAAGCCAAGGCCAGCAAGGCCAAGCAGGCGCAGAGCCGGGTCAAGGCGCTGGACCGCATGGAGAAGATCGCGCCGCTGCTCAGCGAGGCCGATTTCACGTTCGAGTTCAAAGAACCCGCCAACCTGCCCAACCCCATGCTGT
>NZ_JANXUQ010000265.1 GCF_025356155.1 Rhodoferax sp.
CCTTGCGGGTCTGGTGCATCTCGGGGTCTCGTGCCTTGTCAGCATTCTTTGTCGAACTGGGTGCTCCAATAATGGTGACGTCCACTATATTGCCTGTGTTGACCTTGAAGCCACGCGTCTACAGTTCCTTGCCAACCTGGGCAAACAATGCTACACCTCAGCTCGTGGTCATTGAGTAGCTTACGAAACTTCGGTGTGGTGGTGGAGTCAGGAACCGGTTCGCGCCCAAGGTCAATGCAAACGAAGTTGCGCAGGCCGACGCTGTCGTACAGCGTTTCTTCACAGGCCACATCTGCAAGATTTCCCATCAGCTTGATGACGGCGAACACCAACTCCATCGACAAATCCATCTGGAAACCGCGCGTTGACACAGGGTCTTCCAGCTTTTCGTTGAAGTTGAGTTGCAACTGGCCATTGCCAAAAGGCGTCAAATTGACCTCGGTGACCAGCAACGGGTTTTGGCCCAGCGGATGCTGGGTCGCGCCGCTCTTGTAGGGGGTGCTGAAGTCAGCCTTTTGCATCACCTCGTCACGCTTGAATTCGGCCAGCATGGTTTTGGTTTGGGTGTCCATGGTCGCCAAGTTTACAAAACCGTCGGTCTTGGCGTCCTGGGGAATTGCAAAATGGTCGATGACCACACGGTTGAGCAGGGGCCACAGGCGCAAGGTCATGCGCCGGGTCAACCAGACTTGCACTTCTGCACCCGCACCGGTGTTGATGTCCACCAGAATACGATCGTGGTCCTGGTGGTAGCGAATCGATATCTGGCGAATGTCCATCGTTTGATTCTAGTCAAGTCGTTGCAGGGCGTTTGCACTTGAAATATGCACATAGAGCCCAAGCTCTGTGCCAACCGGAGAATTTTGATATGCGAATGGACAAACTGACTACCAAATTCCAAGAAGCGCTGGGCGAAGCGCAGACGCTGGCGCTGTCCAATGACCACGCCTACATCACACCCGCCCACCTGCTGGTGGCCATGCTGCGCCAGGACGACGGCCCCAAGGCACTGCTACAACGCGCCGGGGTCAACGTGCCCCAGTTGTTGACTGCGGCCGAGACCTACATGAAAAAGCAGCCCCAGGTACAGGGGCAAGAGCAGGTGACGGTAGACCGCGACATGGGCGTGCTGCTACAGGCCGCCGAAAAAGAATCCATCAAACGCGGTGACCAGTTCATCGCCGGTGAGCTATTCCTGCTGGTGCTGGCCGACAGCAAGGCCGAGATCGGCAACATCGCGCGCGCCAATGGCCTGACACGCAAGAGCCTGGAGAGTGCCATCAGTGCCGTGCGCGGCGGCCAGAACGTGGACAACGCGGACGCCGAAGACCAGCGCGAATCGCTGAAGAAATACTGCATTGACCTGACCGAACGTGCCCGCATGGGCAAGCTGGACCCAGTGATTGGCCGTGATGACGAGATCCGCCGCGCCATTCAGGTGCTGCAACGCCGCACCAAGAACAACCCCGTGCTGATTGGCGAACCCGGTGTCGGCAAGACCGCCATCGTGGAAGGCCTGGCCCAGCGCATCGTCGATGGTGCGGTGCCCGATTCGCTCAAGGGCAAACGCGTGCTGAGCCTGGACATGGCCGCGCTGCTGGCCGGTGCCAAGTTCCGCGGTGAGTTTGAAGAGCGTTTGAAGAATGTGCTCAAAGACCTGGCCAAGGACGAAGGCCAGACCATCGTGTTCATTGACGAACTGCACACCATGGTGGCGCGGGCAAGGCCGAGGGCGCGATGGACGCCGGCAATATGCTCAAGCCCGCGCTGGCTCGGGGCGAACTGCACTGCGTGGGCGCCACCACGCTGGACGAGTACCGCAAATACATCGAGAAGGATGCCGCGCTGGAGCGCCGCTTCCAGAAAATCCTGGTGGGCGAGCCCACGGTGGAAGCCACCATCGCCATCCTGCGCGGCCTCAAAGAGCGTTATGAAACGCACCACGGCGTGCAGATCACGGACCCGGCCATCGTAGCCGCGGCCGAGTTGAGCAACCGCTACATCACGGACCGCTTTTTGCCCGACAAGGCGATTGACCTGATCGACGAAGCTGCGTCCAAGATCAAGATCGAGCTGGACTCCAAGCCCGAGGTCATGGACAAGAAAGACCGCCGCCTGATCCAGTTGCAGATCGAGCGTGAGGCTGTGAAGCGCGAGAAGGACGAAGCCTCGCAAAAACGCCTGGAGCTGATCAATGAAGAGATCACCGCGCTGCAAAAAGAGATCGCCGACCTGGACGAAATCTGGAAAGCGGAGAAGGCCCAGGCCCAAGGCTCCAAAACCATCATGCAAGAGGTGGAGAAGGTGCGCTTCCAGATCAAGGAGCTGACCGACAAGGGCGACTTCAACCGGGCCGGTGAGTTGCAATATGGCAAGCTCCCCGAGCTGGAAAAACGCCTGAAAGATGCGCAGGAACAAGAAGCTGGTAAGGCCCAATCGGCCAAGCACGGTGGCCGCGCGCAATTGCTGCGCACCATGGTCGGCGCCGATGAAATTGCCGAAGTCGTGAGCCGTGCCACGGGCATCCCCGTCAGCAAAATGATGCAGGGCGAAAAGGACAAGCTGCTGCAAATGGAAACCAAGCTGCACGACCGCGTCATCGGGCAAAACGAAGCCATTGCGGCCGTCGCCAATGCGATTCGCCGCTCGCGCTCGGGTCTGTCGGACCCGAATCGCCCCACCGGCTCATTCCTGTTCCTCGGCCCCACCGGTGTGGGCAAGACCGAGTTGTGCAAGGCGCTTGCGGGCTTTTTGTTTGACAGCGAAGAGCACCTGATCCGCATCGACATGAGCGAATTCATGGAGAAGCATTCCGTGGCCCGCTTGATCGGCGCGCCTCCGGGTTATGTGGGTTACGAGGAGGGCGGTTACCTGACGGAGGCAGTGCGCCGCAAGCCGTATGCCGTGTTGCTGCTGGACGAGATCGAGAAGGCCCACCCCGATGTGTTCAACGTGCTGCTGCAGGTACTGGACGATGGCCGCCTGACCGATGGCCAGGGCCGCACCGTGGACTTCAAGAACACCATCATTGTGATGACTAGCAATATTGGCTCGCAAATGATCCAGTCCATGGTTGGCCAGGATTATGAG
>NZ_JANXUQ010000003.1 GCF_025356155.1 Rhodoferax sp.
CTCTTGCATCTGGTCCACCACGGCCTGCACGGTTTCACGCTTGGACAAATCCACACCCGCCTTTTGCAACTGGGCCATGGGGTGGTCGTTGCCGCCGCTGCGCAACAGCTCCAGATAACGCGCGGTGGCTGCCGCGCGGGACGCGGGTTCGCCCGTGGTCATATCCTTGAACAGCTTGGCCGACGATGCGAAACACGTTGCGTACTGGTAGACGTAATACGGCGAGTTGTAGAAGTGGGGGATGCGGGCCCAGGTGGTCTGGTAGGCCTCGTCCACGGTCACAGCGTCACCGTAGTAGTCTTTCAGCAGTTGCAGGTAAATGCTGTTGAGCACGGCCGCAGTGACCGGCTTGCCCTCTTCCACCAATTTGTGCGCTTGTAGTTCAAAGTTGGCAAATAGAACCTGGGTGTAGAAGGTTCCGACGATGGAGTCCACCGCGTGCTGCAACAGCAGGAAGCGTTCCTTGGGGTCCGTCGTGCTGGCCAGCAACTGGTTCAGCAAGAAGCGTTCGTTAGTGGTGGATGCCACCTCGGCCACAAAGATGGTGTAGTCCGCCGTAACATAGGGCTGGGTCTCGGCCGACAGGATGGAGTGCATGGCATGGCCGCCTTCGTGGGCCAGCGTGAACAATGCGCTTTGTGTGTCGTTGTGGTTCAGCAGCATGTAAGGGCCGACACCATACAGGCCACCAACATAGGCACCCGAGCGCTTGCCTTCGTTCTCGTACACATCGATCTGCTGACCCGATAAAAACTTCTTGTACTTGGCCGTGTACTCCGCACCCAGTGGTGCAACCGACTGCAGCACGGTCTGCTTGGCATCGTCAAACGGGTAAGTGGCCGTGGTCTTGTAGATGGGGATGGATCCGTCGTACAGGTGGTAACTGTCCAGCCCCAGCAGCTTCTTGCGCAGCTTGGCGTAACGCTGCAGCGGCGCGGTGCCCGCACGCACGGTGTCTACCAGGGTTTGGACCACGCTGGTGGGCACCGCATTGCCATCGAGTGCGGCATCCAGCACGGCGGGGAAGTTGCGCGCTTGGGCATTGAACCAGCCCTGCTGCATGACGCCGTTGTAAACAGCGGCATAGGTGTTGGCCGTGGCGGCGTAGGTTGCCAAAAAGGCTTCAAAGGCTTTGGCACGGTCGCCCTGCAGGTAGTTGGTCTGCAACAGGCCCTGGTAGTTGCCGGGCGTCAGCGTGACGTCCTTGCCATCTGCCAGGGTGATCTTTGGGAATTTGATGTCAGAGGTAGACAGCTCCTGAAACGTGGCCTTGGGTGTTTGCCGAAAACGCGAAGCCAGGGACAACAGCTTTTCACCCTGCTCTTCCAACACGTGTTGCTGCTGGCGGTAGTTGTCCAGAATGGTGAACCGGTACGGTGCCAACGCCGGTGTGTCACGAATCCACTGCTCCATGGTGGCCTGGGGAATCTTCAGGAGCTCGGGCGTGAACCAGGCGGTGGCTGTGCCAAACTTTGCCGACAAGGCGCCCACGCGCTGGAACTTGCCCGCCACATTCTGGTCACGCGTTTGCACATCGCGCTGCAACTGTGGGTAGCGGTAGACGCGGTCTTGCAGCATGCCGATCGCGTCAAAGGCCTTGTAGGTACTGAGCAGCGCGGCCGGGCCATTCTTGAGCGTGCCTTTGCGGGCGGCGAAGGCGTCCATCTGGGCCTCGGTGTCCTTCATCGCGGCTTCCCATGCCTCCCAACTGGGGTAGATGGGGGAGAAATCCCAACGGTACTGTGCTGGAATATCCGCACGGTTTTGCGTCGTGGGTTTGGGCGCGCTGGCGGCCAAGGCGCCGCTGGCAAACAGCAGTTGGAGAGAAGCAGCCATGGTGCCTAGCAATAGTTTTTTCATGGTGGGCAATGTTGGAGTGGACAGTGGGGTTGGGCGTTGGATTGCGCGGTGTGCCGTTTACTTGATGACGAGGCCATCCAGGAACTTCTTGCACTCGTTTTCATATTTGGCAAACAGTGACTGAGCGGTGTAACAGCTCACCTGCACATTGCCATCGGGGCTGCCAAAGTAATAGGCTACGAACTCGAATTCAACGCCTTTGTGCGCTACGGCGAATCGGATGTTGCCTGCAGCGTTGCCACCAATGTCTACCGGCTTGTCCAGCAAAACTGTAGGCTCGGCGCCGCCGGCCCGCGCGTTGGCAAGGATGACATTTTTCACCGCTGCGGTGGACACGGGTATCTCGTCTGCAATCACCATGGCGTACATCGGCAAGGTCTTGTGCGCAAAGGCGCGCTTGCTAGCAGAGTCGCTGTCCTTGACCTGCATCAGCTCCCAGGTGTCGCCGCTATAGGCTACGCTGAATTTTTTGGCAGAGGGCTGGTAGGTGAGCATACCGCCCGGCGCCGGGGGTTTCGTGCGCGCGGCACTGGCGTCAAACCGCCACTTTCCATTGGGCAACAGTATGACTTTTCGCCCATCTTCCACCACCGCGCGCAGGTCTTGCGCACAAACGGCAGACACTGTTAAGGCAGTCATTGCCAGGAAAACAAATCGAGTGGATAAGCGCATCGTTTTTTCCTAATGAATCCGCTCTACGCGGGCGATTAACGTCTTGGCATTCTATTGATTTAGGGCATCTCTTTCGCCAGCACCCGGCGAGGCTGGGGTATTCTGCTCCGTGTCCCCCAGCCGCAAGCGGCCTCCTCCTTTACCTACGCAGAACACCCCAGCCTCGCCGGGTGCTGGAGAGTTGGACGCACTAAGGATGGCATTCACCGTCGTTGGCACTCCAACACGTCACAAGATCCACCGGGCTATGGGTTTTGCGCAGGTAAAGGAGGAGCGCGCAGCGCGGGGGACACGGAGCAAAACGCATAGCCCGGCGGATCCTCCTCCAACGGCTCCGCAGAAATAAAAGGCCGCTCGAAAGCGGCCTTCAATAGCTCAGCAGAGGGGTTTACTTGCCTCCGGGGATTTTCCCTTCCACACCCTTGACGTAGAAACTCAGACCACCGAGGAACTTGTCGTCCGCAACGGCGTCCTTGGCGACTTGCTCCTTGCCGGTGTTGTCCATGATCGGGCCTTTCCAGATAACAAAGCTGCCGTCCTTCAGACCTTTCTTAACCTCCTCCACCTTGGCCTTGGTCTCGGCAGGCACGTCGTCGGCAATGGAGACGATGTCAATGGCCCCCTCTTTGACACCCCACCAGCTTTGGGTGGATGCGTTCTTGCCTTCCAGTGCATCCTTGGTGGTCTTGATGTAGTACGGTGCCCAGTTGATGATGCTGGAGGCCAGGTGGGCCTTGGGTCCGTAGGCAGTCATGTCAGAGTCCCAACCAAAGGCGCGCTTACCCTTGTCTTGTGCCGTCTTCAGCACGGCAGGCGAATCGGTATTCTGGAACAGCACGTCGGCACCGCCGTTGATCAGGCTGGTAGCGGCTTCGGTTTCTTTCGGTGGGTTGAACCACTCATTGACCCACACTACCTTGGTCTTGATCTTGGGGTTGCTGCTTTGGGCGCCCAGCGTGAAGCTGTTGATGTTGCGGATGACTTCAGGGATTGGCACCGAGGCCACCACGCCCAGTGTGCCGGTTTTGGTCATCTTGCCGGCAATGACACCCGCCATGTACGCGCCTTCGTAGGTGCGGCTGTCGTAGGTGCTCAGGTTGTCGGCCGTCTTGTAGCCAGTGGCGTGCTGGAAGTTCACACCCTTGAATTCGGGGGCGACCTTGAGCATGGGTTCCATATAGCCGAAGGTGGTGCCGAAAATCAGCTTGTTACCCTGGCTGGCCAGATCACGGATCACGCGTTCGGCATCGGCAGACTCGGGTACGTTTTCCACCATCGATGTCTTGACCTTGTCGCCAAATTCCTTTTCCACCGCCAGGCGGCCCCGGTCGTGTGCGAAGGTCCAGCCGCCGTCGCCCACAGGGCCCACATAGGCAAAGGCGATCTTCAGCGGCTCGGCCTTGGGCGCCGGGGCGGAAGCAACCGGCGCGGGCGTGGGCGCAGCCGCTACGGGATCCTCTTTCTTGCCGCAGCCAACCAGTGCAGCGCTGGCAACGGCCGTCAAAGCGGCGATTTTCAGTAATGCGCGTTTTTGCAAATCTGTCATGTCAGTTCTTTCTAAAAACTCGGGGTTGCGAAAAAATCAGCGGATAGGCTGAGAAAACTAGGAGCCGGGGTAAAACGGTTTTCCAATGGAAGCTGGCATATTAATCCGTATCCAGCCCTGATCCCGCGAGATCAGGGCCAGTACCGCAATGTTTGCCACGAAGGGCAGCATATTCAGAAACTGCGACGGGAAATCGACGCCAATATTCTGCAGATAGAACGACAACATCATCGTGCCACCAAACAAATAGGCTCCAAGCAATACGCGCGCCGGGCGCCAGGTTGCAAAGGTTGTCAGCGCCAGCGCAATCCAGCCCTTGCCTGACACCATGCCCTCTACCCACAACGGGGTGTAGATGATCGACAGGTAAGCACCGGCCAGGCCGCACAGCGCCCCTCCCACAGCAACTGCACCCAAGCGAATCCAGCGCACCGGGTAGCCCAGCGCGTGGGCCGATTCCGGGCTCTCGCCTACGCTGCGCAAGATCAGCCCCGCCCGCGTGCGGTACAGGAACCAGATCAGTGCAAAGGCAAAGATGATGGCCAGATACACCAAGGGGTGCTGGCGAAAGAAGGCCGGGCCAACAAAGGGGATGTCCGAAAGGAAAGGAATGGCAAAGTTGGGTCGTTCGGGCAGGTTTTCCTTGACGTAACCGGCCCCTACAAAGGCCGACAAGCCCGCCCCGAACAAGGCCAAGGCCAGGCCGGTCGCATACTGGTTGGTGTTGAGCCAGATGACCAATACACCAAACAGGGCAGCCATCACAGCACCAGCGCCCATCCCGGCGATGAATCCAACCGTGTCGCTGCCCGTATGCACCACTGCGGCGAAGCCGGCAATCGCGGCGCAGAGCATCATTCCCTCAGCCCCCAGGTTGACGATGCCAGCCTTCTCATTGATCAACAAGCCCAGGGAGGCGATGGCCAACACCGTGCCCGCGTTCAGCGTGGCAGCTATCAACAGTGCGTAGGAATCCATTACTTAACCCCTCCCAGCGCTAGAGATTGTTGAGCGGTGCGCACCCACCGCAGGCGGTAGTTCACCAAGGTGTCGCACGCCAACAGCGTGAACAGCAGCAGCCCCTGAAAGACTCCGGTCAACGACTTGGGCAGTCCCAGGCGGGACTGCGCCAGTTCCCCGCCAATATAAAACATGCTCATCAGCAGCGCGGAGAACACCATACCCACCGGGTGCAGCCGTCCGACAAACGCAACAATGATGGCGGCAAAGCCATAACCCGCAGGCAAATAGATCGTCAGCTGCCCAATGGGGCCAGCTACCTCCAGCGCACCGGCCAGCCCGGCCAGCCCACCGGATACCAGCAGCGCCGTCCACAACGCGCGGCGTGACGAGAAGCCGGCATAGCGGGATGCGGCCTTGGCCAAACCACCCACTTGCAGCGCAAATCCGGCCCGCGTACGGAACAGAAACACCGAGACACCCACCACACCCGCCACCGCCAGTAGTGCGCCAATGCTGACACGGGAGCCATCGAAGAGGCGCGGAATGCGTGTGACCGCTTCAAAGGTCTTGCTCTGCGGGAAGTTGTAGCCCTGCGGATCTTTCAATGGCCCTGCGACCAGGTAGCCCAGCAATTGCGCGGCGATGTAGACGAGGAACAGACTCACCAGAATTTCATTGGCATTGAAGCGGTCACGCAGCAGGGCCGTAAGCCCGCCCCACACCATGCCACCCACCACACCCGCCAGCAGGATGGCCACGACAATCCAGCCACTGGTGGTCTTGTCGGCCATCAGCGCCACCATACCGGCAGTGATAGCACCGAAGATGTATTGGCCCTCGGCGCCAATATTCCACACATTGGAGCGAAAGCACACGGCCAGCCCCAGGGCAATCAACAGCAGTGGCGTGGCCTTGACCATCAGTTCGCCCAGGGCATAACCGCTCTTGATCGGCTCCCAGAAAAAGACCTGCAAACCGCTCAACGGGTTCTTGCCCAGTAACGCGAACAGAATCACACCAATCACAACGGTGCACAACAGCGCCAATAGCGGCGAGCCATAACTCCAGCCCTTCGAAGGCTGGGGGCGGGCTTCGAGCTTAAGCATGGGCCAGCTCCTTCGCAATATGCTGAGGAGTCCGGGCCTCTTCCCATAACCCACTCATCCACTCGCCAATCTTTTCCACTGTCGCCTCCGCAATCGGTACCGAGGGTGACAACCGGCCACGTGCGATCACGTGCAGGCGGTCGCAGACCTCAAACAATTCATCCAGCTCTTCGCTGACCACCAGCACGGCACAACCCGCATCACGCAGCGCCAGAATCTCGCCGCGGATCTGGGCCGCAGCGCCCACGTCCACACCCCACGTGGGCTGCGACACGATCAGCAGTTTGGGCTTGGCATCGATCTCGCGGCCCACAATAAATTTCTGCAAATTGCCGCCGGACAGGGAGCGCGCCACCGCTGTCGGTCCATTGGCCTTCACCTTGTATTCCTTGATGAGCCGTGCCGCATGGGCCTCCAGTTGGCGCACACGTATCCAGCCCCCGGCAAAGCGCGGCATGGAGATGGATTCGGTACGCGTCAGCAACAGGTTGTGCGCCAGGCTCAGCGTGGGCACGGCACCACGGCCCAGGCGTTCTTCGGGCACAGAGTGCAAACCCATGGCGCGGCGCTTGCCGGGGTGCAGGTGCGACACGTCGACCGCACCCATCAGAATGCTGCCACGTGGTGAGCGGCAGTCTTCGCCCGACAACGCAAAGAGCAAGTCCCGCTGGCCGTTGCCTGATACACCCGCAATACCCACCACTTCACCGGCACGCACCTGCAGTTGGATGCCATCCAGGTCCACACCAAACTGGTCGTCGCGCGCCAGGCTCAGGCCTTTGACATGCATCACGGCCGCGCCCGCGGCGCGTGTGGCGCGCTCCAGCAACGGCGGCTCGGCACCAATCATCAGGCGCGACAGCGAAGCATTGGTCTCCTGCTGCGGGTTACACACACCGGTAACCTTGCCGCCGCGCAGCACGGTGCATGCGGTGCACAGTTCACGGATCTCGTGCAGCTTGTGGCTGATATACAGGATGCTACAGCCCTCACTGGAGAGCTTCTTCAATACCACGAACAACTTCTCCACCGCCTGGGGTGTCAACACCGATGTGGGCTCGTCCAGTATCAGCAACTCGGGCCGCGTCAGGAGGGCTCGGATGATTTCCACACGCTGCATCTCACCCACGCTGAGCGTGTGCACCGGGCGCGCGGGGTCTATGTCCAACCCGTATTCGGTGGCCTT
>NZ_JANXUQ010000035.1 GCF_025356155.1 Rhodoferax sp.
CCGTCGCGGCGAGCGCTCACGCGGATGGCGCCACCTTCCACCTTGGGCTCCAGACCGTGGTGGATGGCATTCTCGACCAGGGGTTGCAGCAGCAGTGGCGGTATGCGCGCGTTGCGGTCCACGCCGTCCAAGTCAAAGCGAAATTGCAGCCGGTCCTCCATGCGGAACTGCATCAGCTCCAGGTAGTTTCGTACCAGCTCCAACTCGCTGCCGAGCGTAGCATCGTCGCGGCGCAGGCTGCTCAGGGAGGAGCGCAAGTAGTCGGTAAAGGTCTCCAGCATGCGCTTGGCACGCGGCGTGTCTTCGTCCATCAGCGAGACCACGTTGGCCAAGGTATTGAACAAGAAGTGCGGCTCAATCTGGCCCTGCAGCAAACGCAGTTGCGCCTCCACTGCACGCTTCTCGGCTTGCATGCGCTGCGCTCTGACGCTAAACAAGATGTAAAAGAATGCGGTGATGATCAACGTAAAAATTCCCGAGGCCAACAGCGATTGCGGACTCTGAACCAGCTCTACCACCACATGGCCATAACCCACCGCAGCCATCCCCAGAGGGCATGCGATGCAGACCCCGACCAAGGGCACACCACAGTAATAGGCCAGACGCGCAACACCGCTCAGACTGCGTATGCGCTTTTGCCCCAAAACGTAAAAGCCCAGCGCGAACAGGCCCCGTATGCTGAACCCGCAAAAAAGGGAAATCACCAAGTTAATTCGGTAGTAAGACCACCACCCGGGCACGTGGGCAAAGGGGCCCTCCCCCGCAGCAACCGAGGCATAACCCAGGACCGTTAAGACCAGCGCACAGAGACAGCAAAAGAGAAGCGTCCTGACCCAAGACAGCCACTTCGGACCGGCGGGTTTGCGGTCGCTGCCCAGCCAGGCGCGCCAAGATTGGTACAGTGCGTGCAGTTGATGTGAAGCCATGCGCCGCAGTGTAGGTGCAGCCTCTGGATGAACCGCAGGGCTGCCGACGGATCGACAGACGGGGCGACCAATGGCCCCTGCGCAAGGGCAAGACATTAAAAATGGCTAACCTTGCGGGTTGCGCGCTGATCAAAAAATATACTTTTTTTCCCTGAAATGAACACCATGGATATGAAAACCGCCCCCCTCTCACTGCTCAAAGACCCCAGCCTTTTCAAAACCGACGCCCTGGTCAACGGCGAATGGATGACTGGCGCCAGCCGCTTTGACGTGCTGGACCCGGCCACTGGTGAGAAGCTGGCATCTGCCGCCAACCTGGGCGCCGCCGATGCTGAAAGCGCAATCGCCGCCGCCAACGCCGCCCTGCCCGCCTGGCGCGCCAAGACTGCCAAGGAGCGCAGCACGATTCTGCGTAAGTGGTTTGACCTGCTGATGGCCAACCAGGACGACCTTGGCCGCATCATGACCGCAGAGCAGGGCAAGCCCTTTGCAGAGGCCAAAGGCGAAGTGGCCTACGCGGCCAGTTTCGTGGAATGGTTTGCCGAAGAGGCCAAGCGCATCAACGGCGAGACCCTGCCCCAATTCGACAACAACCGCCGTTTGATGGTCATCAAGCAACCGATTGGCGTTTGCGCGGCCATTACTCCGTGGAATTTTCCGCTGGCCATGATCACCCGCAAGGTGGCGCCTGCACTGGCAGCAGGTTGCACCGTCATCATCAAACCCGCCGAGCTGACACCACTGACCGCGCTGGCGGCCGCCGAGCTGGCCCAGCGCGCGGGCATTCCGGCCGGTGTGTTGAACATGCTGTGCGCCGACAGCAGCAACTCCATCGCCATCGGCAAGGTGCTGTGCGCCAGCGACGTGGTGCGCCACATCAGTTTCACGGGCTCCACCGAAGTGGGCCGCATCCTGATGGCGCAAAGTGCGCCCACGGTCAAAAAACTGTCGCTGGAGCTGGGCGGCAACGCGCCCTTCATCGTGTTTGATGATGCCGACATCGACAGCGCAGTAGAAGGCGCCTTTGTCAGCAAATACCGCAATGCAGGCCAGACCTGTGTTTGCACCAACCGCTTCTATGTGCAAGAGGGCGTCTACGACCAGTTTGTCGAAAAGTTCGCCGCCAAGGTGCGCACCGCCAAGGTCGGCAATGGCTTTGACGATGGCGTCAACCAAGGCCCGCTGATCGAAGAAGCCGCATTGGTCAAAGTGCAGCGCCATGTGGATGACGCCGTGGCCAAGGGTGGCCGCGTGGTGGTGGGCGGCAAGCGCCTAAAGTCACTGGGCTCGGGCCAGTTTTTTGAGCCCACCGTGGTGGCCGATGCCACGCCTGACATGCTATGTGCACGCGAGGAGACCTTTGG
>NZ_JANXUQ010000077.1 GCF_025356155.1 Rhodoferax sp.
TCCATGAGCCCCACCATCCATGCCACTGCCACCCGCCCCCAGCAAACCTGCTGATCGTCTCCCTCCCAAGGCTTTTGTTGCGTCTGGTCGCACCACCGCCCGGCCCATGCAGAAGTCGGAAAACTTCGAAACCGTCAAAGCACCCAGCGCGCGGCCCGCCATGGAAAAAGTTGTCGTCAAAGAAGCGCCTAAGCGGGCAACTGCAGCGTTGCTGGACAAGACCGTGCGCGAACAACCGCCCGTAGTGCCAGTCGCTGCTCCGGTCATGGTGCAGGTAGAGACCCGCACCGGAACAGCCCGCTCGCGCAAACCCGTCCGTACAGGCCCGACCAAGCTGTTTGTGCTCGATACCAACGTGCTGTTGCACGACCCGATGTCGCTGTTCCGTTTTGAAGAGCACGACATCTACCTGCCAATGATCGTGCTGGAAGAACTGGATGGCCATAAGAAGGGCATGACCGAAGTCGCCCGCAATGCACGCCAAACCAGCCGCACGCTGGACGCCCTGGCTGGCGCACCCGGCGCCGATATCACCGCTGGCTTCCAACTGGCCAGCACCGGCCACCGCGACGCGCGTGGCAAGCTGCTGTTCCAGACCCAGCCTCTCAATTACACGTTACCCACCAGCCTGCCCCAAGGCAAGGCCGACAACCAGATCCTGGGCGTGGTCGAGGCACTGCGCCAGCACTACGCACCGCGCGAAGTAGTGCTGGTGTCCAAAGACATCAATATGCGCGTCAAGGCCCGTGCATTGGGCCTGGCTACTGACGATTACCAGAACGACAAGACACTGGAAGACGGCGATCTGCTGTACTCTGGCGCCACCGCCCTGCCCAGCGACTTCTGGGCCACACATGGCCAAGCGGTGGAGAGCTGGCAGCAAGGCCAGCACACTTTCTACAAGATCAACGGGCCTGTGGTGCCCAGTTTGATGATCAACCAGTTTGTGTACTTTGAATCCCCCGGTGAGCCCAGCCTGTATGCCCGCGTGACCGAGATCCGAGGCACCACGGCCGTCATCAAGACCCTGCGCGACTTCAACCACCTGAAGAACGCGGTATGGGGCGTCACCACACGCAACCGCGAGCAGAACTTCGCAATGAACCTGCTGATGGACCCCGAGGTGGACTTCGTGACGCTGACCGGCACAGCCGGCACCGGCAAGACCCTGATGGCGCTGGCCGCAGGCCTGACCCAGGTTCTGGACGACCGACGCTACACCGAGATCATCGTCACCCGCGCCACCGTGAGTGTGGGTGAAGACATCGGCTTTTTACCCGGCACCGAAGAAGAAAAAATGGGCCCCTGGATGGGCGCACTGGACGATAACCTAGAAGTGCTGGGCAAGACCGAAACCAGTGCCGGTGAATGGGGCCGCGCGGCTACCAATGAACTGATCCGCAGCCGCATCAAGATCAAGAGCATGAACTTCATGCGCGGGCGCACCTTCATGAACAAGTACGTCATCATCGACGAAGCGCAGAACCTGACGCCCAAGCAGATGAAAACCTTGATCACCCGCGCTGGCCCGGGCACCAAGATCATCTGCATGGGCAACCTGGCCCAGATCGATACACCCTACCTGACCGAAGGCTCGTCGGGTCTGACCTTTGCGGTCGACAAATTCAAGGGCTGGCCGCACGGTGGTCACATCACGCTGGCCCGCGGGGAACGTTCACGCCTGGCAGACTTTGCCAGTGAAGTACTCTAGTGTTTGTGGGTCAGACCACTCGCGCAGCGACGTGCTCTGACCCCAACTGATTGAAATGCTATTGATTCAGTAGCATCCCACGCAATTAACACGAGGGCTAGAGGACAATTTTGCTTCTAGCCCTTTTTCTTTGTGCAGACTACCGAGCAGCAGGGCTGGGGTGCGTGGCAAAGCGAAGTCAAGGAGGAGATCACGGGCGCAAGCCCGAGGTCGGGGGACATGAGCGGCGCCATGACCCCAGTCCTGCTGCGGCCCCGGAAAAGTTGCAACTTGACTCTAGTAGTCCCCGCCCCCACCCGAAGCCAAACTCTCAAACTTGGTGATATTGCGCAAAAAGGCAAGCTTGACGGTACCGGTAGGGCCGTTACGCTGCTTGGCGATGATGACCTCGGCGACACCTGGCTCTTTGCACTGGTCCTTGGTGTAATACTCGTCACGGTAGATGAACATGATGATGTCGGCATCCTGCTCGATGGCGCCAGATTCACGCAGGTCGCTCATCATCGGTCGCTTGTCGGGGCGCTGCTCCACACTGCGGTTGAGCTGCGACAGCGCGATCACCGGGCATTTCAACTCCCGAGCCAGCATCTTCAAACCCCGGGAAATTTCGCCCAGCTCGGTGGCCCGGTTTTCGCCGTCACCACCGCTGCCGCTCATTAGTTGCAAGTAGTCGACCACGATCAAGCCCAATTGGCCATATTGGCGCGCCAGGCGGCGTGCGTTTGCACGTACCTCGCTGGAGGTCAGGCCCGGGCTTTCGTCGATATGCAGCGAAATGGTGCGCAGTTTTTCAATCGCCTCCGACAGGCGCGGCCACTCGTCATCGGTCAGTTTGCCGGTGCGCAAGTGGCCCTGGTCAATACGGCCAATGGAGCCCACGATACGCACTGCCAGTTGGGCGGCGCCCATTTCCATGGAGAACACGGCCACAGGCAGCCCTTCATTCAGGGCCACGTTTTCCGCAATATTGATGGCTAGCGCGGTCTTACCCATGGAAGGGCGCGCCGCCAGCACAATCAGATCACCCGCTTGCAACCCCGCAGTTTGGCGGTCGAGGTCATGGAACCCAGTGCGTACCCCCGTCACATCGTTGGGGTTGTCCGCCATCTCCTGAACCCGATCCAGCAGCTTGACGACCAGCGACTCCATGGCCTGAAAGCCCTGGTTGTTGCGCTTGCCCTGTTCGCCAATCTTGAAAATCTTCTGTTCGGACTCATCCACAATCTCGGCGACCGGCCGGCCTTTGGGATTGAAGGCATTGGTGGCAATTTCGTCACTGGCCGTGACCAGTTTGCGCAAAATGGAACGGTCGCGCACGATCTCCGCATAGCGGCGGATATTGCTGGCACTGGGCACATACTGGGCCAGCGAATTCAAATAGGCCAGACCACCGATTTCTTCCGCCCTGCCCTGGTTTTGCATGTGCTCAAACACCGTGATCACATCGGCCGGCTTGCTGGCATTGACCAGGGCACCGATGGCCGCATAGATCAGGCGGTGCTCATAGCGGTAGAAGTCGACGTCCATCAGGATGTCACCGACCCGGTCCCAGGCGGCGTTGTCCAGCAGCAAACCACCCAGCACGCTGGATTCCCCCTCAATGGAGTGCGGTGGCACGCGCAGCTGCGCAATCTGGCGGTCTTGACCGTATTCGTCGACTGGGGAAAGAACGGTGGACATGGGTTGGAATGTTCCTTGAAGCCATCGATGCTAAGCGCTAGGCTATGTGGCAGCAATGGCAATGGCTGGGCAAAACCTGTGGAAAAGTAGTGGAAAAGATAGGAATTGCGCGGGATCAGCCAGACAGCAAAAACAAAAGCCGCCAGGGCGAACCCTTGCGGCTTTTGGTAACAGTGCCAACCCTTGCGGGCCAGCCAATTGTCTCTAAGCAGTTTCGCCGTATACGGAAACCGTGATGTCCACCACCACGTCGGTGTGCAGAGCCACCGAGACTGTGCTTTCGCTAACAGTCTTGATTGGGCCCAAAGGCATACGGATTTGCGACTTCACAACCTTGTAGCCATTCTTGACCAGCTCTTCAGCGATGTCAGCATTGGTCACAGAGCCAAACAAACGGCCATCCACACCGGCCTTTTGTGTCAGTTTGATGGTCGTACCACCCAGCTTTTCGCCCAAAGCTTGCGACTCAGCCAGCTTGGCGGCGGCAGCTTTTTCGAGCTCGACGCGCTTGACTTCAAAAGCAGCCTTGGCGGCTTCGGTAGCGCGGCGAGCGCGGCCCGAAGGGATCAAAAAGTTACGTGCGTAACCGTCTTTAACCTTGACGATATCGCCCAGGTTGCCCAGATTCACGACCTTGTCGAGCAGAATAATTTGCATGTTCGTACTCCTTAGATCTTGTGCTGGTCGCTGTAAGGCAGCATCGCCAGGAAGCGAGCGCGCTTGATAGCGGTGTTGAGTTGGCGCTGGAAAATTGCGCGGGTGCCGGTCAGGCGTGCGGGAATGATCTTGCCGTTTTCGGCAATGAAGTCACGCAGTGTGTCGATGTCTTTGTAGTCGATCTCTTCGACGCCGGTCACTGTGAATCGGCAGAAACGCTTGCGCTTGAACAGCAGATTTTGTGCTGGGCGCTTGGGGCGCTTGTCTTTACTGAATTTTTTGAATGTGGCCATGTGGGCCTCCTAAAAAACTAATCTTGCGAAAATTCTTGAATATGGAAAACGATGCTTTTGCCGTTACGGGTATTGCCTAGAAAACCGCTGAACCTCCAGACACTGCCGATGGGCTGTTTGACCAACCGCTCCGCCAATGCGCCGAAAGCCACTGCTTTCACTGCCACCTTGATTTGTCTGGGCTGCCCGGCTTCCTGTGTTTCAGACTCGTGTTCGAGTTTGAGGTTCAGGGCGGGTATTCCAGCCGGTGTGTATCGCATGGCATCTAGCTCTGCGACACAGGCACTCAAAACAAGGGAATTGGCAGGCACTCTCCGAAAACAAAAACGTCGTTAAAAACGCCGTTAAGCGTTGTATTCAGCCTGTTGTGTCTTGCGTGTTTCTTCGCGCTCGACGGTCTTCATCATCGACGAAGGGCCGGTATCAGCCTTCTTCTTCAACACGGTCAGGTGGCGCAGCACAGCGTCATTGAACTT
>NZ_JANXUQ010000095.1 GCF_025356155.1 Rhodoferax sp.
GGTGTGGTGGACGGCCTCTTGAAGATGAGCAGCGACAACGCCGAGGGCCAGACCATGACCTTCACCGGCGTGCCACCCGGCGGCTGGTTTGGCGAGGGCACGGCCATGAAGCGCGAGACCTACCGCTACAACATCCAGCCCCTGCGCAAAAGCCGCGTAGCCGGCCTGCACGTCGACACCTTCCACTGGCTGCTGGACCACTCGATCGGCTTCAACCGCTTTGTGATGAACCAGCTGAACGAGCGCCTGGGCCAGTTCATCGCCGCCCGCGAGATCGACCGCATGACCAACCCCGACATCCGCGTCGCGCGCAGCCTGGCATCGCTGTTCAACCCGGTGCTGTACCCCGGCGTGGGCGAGGTGCTGCGCATCACGCAGCAGGAGTTGGCCTACCTGGTCGGCCTGTCGCGCCAGCGGGTCAACGAGGCGCTGACGGCACTGGCTGCGAACGGGGCTATTGCGGTGGAATATGGTGGGCTGCGGGTTGTGGACTTGCAGGCTTTGCGCAGCAACCTGACTTTTAGGTAGCCAAGTGGCGGTGCAAGAGCCAGCTTATACCCAAAATGGGGTTTTTAACTAAGTCCTCAGTAAAAAACAGCCGCTAGCCCTCGTAGAATGGTGACATGGTACTATGATTTAGATAGCAGATCGAGTGACGCGCCGCCATACCCCGCCCGCCCTCACCCGCTTGCTGCTTCACCAGTGCGCGTGGCCGGTTGCGCCTAGAAGCGCACGCGTTAGCTGGAGAAATCCAGCGACCGCAACGCGAACTTGCCCGGCAGTGAAATGGCGGTTTCGAACGGCCGAAACTCGGCTTGCGCATTCTCGTCCAGAAAACGCAGTTCGATGGTTCCGCCCTCGCGTTGGACAAAATCCTTCACCGCATCCATGCCGACACCGCGACCCGATACCTCGGTCACAACAGCCGCTGTGGAAAACCCCGGCGCAAATATCAATTGCGCGACCTCCTCGGGCGAACGCTGGTCCTGCTCGGTCAGCAGTCCCTTTTCAAGCGCCTTCCTGCGCAGCGTGGCAACTGCCAGGCCGCGTCCATCGTCGCGCAAATGCAGCCAGAGCCGGTCATCGGTCAGCGCCAACTCCAGCTGGATGCGTCCCGCAGCCTGCTTACCCTGCGCCACGCGCTCGGCCGCCGCCTCCAGCCCATGGTCCAGCGAATTGCGGTACAGATGCATGAAGACGTTCTTCAGCAGGTCCGCAATCTGCGTGCGGATCACAATGCCGCGGTCGTCGATAGCGGTGGCGGGTGGCTCCTTGCCCAGCTCTTTGGCCAGAGACGGTAACGAGTCAAGAATCCCGTCCAGAATATCTTTCACGCGCACGGTGCCTATCATCTGCAACAGGTTCTGCACCCGCCGATTCGCCGTTCGCATGGAGGACACATCGCTCTCGCGGGCGGTCTCCAAAATCTCGAGCGCATCCTGGATATGTTCCTTCTGGACCATCAGATATTTCTCGACCCCGGCTCGGCGTCCGGGACCCTTACGACCCAGCTTGACTTCGTTGATACGGGCGTACTCTTCGACGATGGCAACGGTTGCAGCCAGTTCCGCCAGTAATTTGTCCTCATCCCATGGGACGTCGGCGTTGTTGCGCAACGCGTCGTAGCTTTGCTCGGCTTCATGGACCAGGTTGGTCAAGTGCAGCAGCCCATAGGTGCGCGCATTGCCTTTGATGGTGTGCATATTGCGAAACAGCTGGCCGATGACGTCACCGCGCTGGTCACCCGGCGTCTTGATCAGTTCTGCGTTTTCCGACAAAAATGCGCTGGAGCCGCCGATGAATTCATGGAATTTTTCTTGGTTGACCGCGAGTATTTCGCCAATGATCTCCAGCTCCCGCTTTTGTTGTCCGGCTGCTGCGGAGAGCTGCTTCAACTCGGTCACATCGCGCACGCAGAGCATCAATTTCTCGACGACATCGGCAGTGCTGCAGATGGGCGACCAACTCAGCTCCATCGACTTGACGCGGCCACCGTCGAAAGTCTTCTCAAACGCAGTGATCAGCAAATGGGAGTTGAACTCCAAATTCATCCGGTCTTCCCCGATGCAAGCCGCTATGGCAGCTTCGACCTGTGCAACGGTATCCGCCCCGATGTTGCAGTTCGAGAACATCAGCTCCATGACATCCTTACTCGCAATATCCGTGGTCTCGAGCAACTCTTTCAGGTAGGCGGAATATTCGGAATGGACCATGTTATCCGCGACAACGGTCAGGATGCCCTGTGGAATGTGCTCCAACATGGCTTGAATGTCCTGCGTCTTCTCGTGGATTTTTCCAACTAGGGAATCAATCGAATCGGCCATCGAGTTGAAACCGACGGCTACGACAGCCAACTCATCTTTTGAGGTGATGTCCACCCGTGCGGATAAATCGCCCTCGGCAATGCGCTTGGCGCCCATCGACAGCCCAGCCAGATCGGCCATGATGGCTATATAGGCCGCGATAAACAAGTAGGTGGAAATACCCAGCAGCACCAGCGCCGTGCCCAGGCTCAGGTACACCTGGTCCTCGAGCTTGGCCCTGCGCGCATCGATCAGTTTCTGGGCCGTCGGCAACAGCTCGCCAAACAGTTCTTCGTATCCCAGGTCGACCACGTTCACGATCTTGCCCGCAATAAATTGCGGTGGTTGTGCCAAGCGGCCGGTCACGAATTCACCATCGATGGCCACTACCACTTCATTGACGCCGGCCAGGAATTTGGGTTGAAACTGCGACAGCGTGCCCTTGATGGCGTCGTTGTAACTGGCGGAGCGGTCCAGGCTGACGCCCAGCTCCAATGCGATCCGTTTGAGAACGCCGCTCTGCCCGGCGAACACGGCGCGCTGGTCGTCCGACATCGATTTTCGGGCATAGGTGTCCGACCCCGCATCCCCCATTTGGCCCAGCAGTTCTATCAGGTCCGGCATGGTGTACACCGACATGCCGACCAGGTAATAGGAATCCAGCGAAGGGTCCGTCGCCAAACCACTGTAGTCGCCCGTTGCGTAGACGAACTTCAACGACAGTTGAACGAGTTCTTGGTATGTCAACAGATTGGCGGTTCTGGCCAGATCCGCCCAGTCGCCCGCCAACGACGTCCAGGCCTTCTTGATGGCAGCCCAGTCTTCCCTAATTTTGGGAGACATGCCGCTCGCAGCAAGCGCAACATCGACTCGCTTGATCGCCTCGGCTATTTCCACCTCTTTGGCCGCTGCCTTTTCTTTCAGTGCGTCGTTTCCCGCAAGCACGGCCGACGACAGCCCGCGGTGCTGCTGCACCAGTTGAACAAACCGCAGCGTCGGCTTAACCAGTTCCAACCCGCCCAACTCGCGCTGCGCCACGTTCACCGAAGCCAAAAGACTGACCAACAAACTCCCGAGCAGGAACAGGATCGCGACCGCGCCTCCGACACCAAGTATTGCAAATTTATAGGGATACTTGTTTCGCTTCATCAGGGCGACCGCTGGCTTAAAAAAGCCAGAAACACCCGACGCGTGGCGCGGACTCGCAGCGGTCATGAGGCATGTCTCCTTTTATTTGTCGGCCGATTGTGCGAGAGCCACCGAAAAAACGCCAGCTGTGGACTTCCACAGTTAAGTTTAACTTCCGTGGCTGCAAAACACGAACTACAGCCGAGGGCGCACCGCTATAGTGCACGAACAAAAACGTCCACTAACCCTATCGCTGTCACACCCACCAAAGACTTATAGAACTGCCCATAAGAGTGGTGGACTCGGAAGCATGTCCATGCAACTATTGGCCGCCGAAAAGGTGAGGCCCATCGTCGGGGTGTTGGGCGCCGACATCTTGTACGATCGCAAGGCCATTATTGACTATGGGCGGCAGTTTCTGATTTTGAGCAGCACCAGTTTTTCACAGACCAACCGCTGAATTCCCCATGCTTACAAACTCCCGCGTCATCGTCGCCCTGGACTTCGATTCAGCATCGGACGCGATGGCGCTTGTAGACAGCCTGGGCTCTTCAGCCGGCCACTTCAAGATTGGCCTCCAACTGCTGACGTCGGAAGGGCCAGCCGTCGTCAAGGCGTTGGTATCCCAAGGCAAGAAGGTTTTTCTGGACCTCAAGCTCCACGAGATACCCGCGTCCGTAGCCGGTGCTGTCGACGCAGCGGCGAAATTGGGCGCGTGCATGGTCACGGTGCATGCCAGCGGGGGCACTGCCGTCCTTAAGGCTGCGGTCGCAGCCGCAAAACCGTTTCCTGAATTGAAAGTACTGGCACTCACGGTGATCACTAGCTTGAACGATGAAGATCTGAGAGACATCGGCGTCCCAGATGCAGTCTGCGTTCAGGTGGCCCGTCTCGCGCGGCTTGCCATGGCCGCCGGTTGCCATGGCGTCATCGCTTCCCCCGATGAGGCTGCGCTGCTGAAAGACATGCTGCCAGAAGGCGCTTTGATCGTCACGCCCGACAAAAAGCCCTCCAGCCCTCGTAAAATATGCTCAAGTAGCTACAAAAGAGATAGCAAATGACAGATTCCAACAAACCACCCGCCCCTGCCCCCTCCTTCCGACGGGCGCCGCCCCCGGCCAACAATGCGCCCGCCAACCGCGCCGCCATCCCCGCCGGGCAGACCAACACCGCCGCCCATGGCGCCAACGGCACGATGCGGCTGAACAAGCGCATGGCCGAATTGGGGCTGGCGTCGCGCCGCGAGGCCGATGACTGGATTGCCAAGGGCTGGGTCAAGGTCAATGGCAAGGTGGCGGAGATGGGCATGCAGGTGGCTGCGGACGCGCGCATCGAAGTGACCCAACAGGCCAAGGGCGCGCAAGCCAACCAGGTGACGATTTTGTTGAACAAACCGATCGGCATCGTCAGCGGCCAGGCCGAAGACGGACACGAACCCGCCATTACGCTGGTCCAGCCGCAGAACCGCTGGGTGGACGACAACGCACGCTTCTTCTTCCATGGCAGCCAGCTCAAAAGCCTGGTACCGGCCGGGCGGCTGGATATTGATTCCACGGGCCTGTTGGTGCTGACACAGGACGGCCGTGTCGCCCGCCAACTGATTGGTGAAGACTCTGGCATGGAGAAGGAATACCTGGTGCGCGTGGTCTACACCGGCGTGGCCAATCCGGCGGCCGCCAATTCGGCCGCCGCCACCTACAATGCCCGGGCAGCCGCACGCCCCGCACCACCCACACAGCTGAGCCGCATTGACGATGACGACCCCGTCAGCAGCGATGTGCAGTCCGTGTTCCCGGTGGAAAAGCTGCGCCTGCTGCGCCATGGATTGCGCTTGGACGACCAGGCATTGAAGCCCGCCAAGGTGGAATGGCAAAACCCCGAGCAACTGCGCTTTGTGCTGGTGGAAGGCAAGAAGCGCCAGATCCGCCGCATGTGCGAGCTGGTCGGGTTGAAGGTGGTGGGCTTGAAACGTGTGCGCGTGGGCAAAGTCATGCTGGGGAATTTGCCAGTGGGCCAGTGGCGCTACCTGGCGCCGCATGAGCAATTCTGAGACTTTGGGGGATAGACCGCAGTTACGCAAGGCGAGCAAGCGCTGTCCTCAACTGATTAACCTGCCGGAAGCACCCCATGCCCAAATCTCCCGCAAAAACTGCCACGTCTTTTACCCTCAAACACCTGCGCCCATCCGACCTGCGCGGCGTGGCGCAGCTGGCCACCCGGGCCACTCGCGGCGTGACCACCATGGCCGAGGGTGTGCACCATGCGGTACTGGGCACCATGGGCCTGGCGGGAGGCAAGGCCGGGCAGCAAACTAGCGGTGTCACCGGATTTGTCTACCGCACCGTGCGTGGCGTGACAGAATTGGTCGGCAAGGGCCTGGAAGCAGCCTTCACCAAACTGGAGCCCGCACTCGCCGCACTGGTGGATGCGCCGCCCGAAACCCCCGAGCGCGAGGCGATACTGGCCGCGCTAAATGGCGTGCTGGGTGACCAATTGGAGCAAACCCACAATCCGCTGGCCATACCCATGACGCTGCGCTACCAGGGCCGCGTGCTGAACCTGAACGCCCTCACCTCCGCTATACCGGACGCCACCGGAAAGGCCCTGCTGCTGATCCACGGTCTGTGCATGAACGATTTGCAATGGACCCCGGTCGAGTCGTCGACCGACGGCGAGAAGGCCGCAGCCAACATCCCCGCCACCCTGGCTGCCGAACTGGGCTACACGCCCATCTACCTGCGCTACAACACCGGCCGGCACACATCGCAAAACGGCCATGAATTGGCGGGAATGCTGGAGCAACTATTGGCCCATTGGCCGGTGGCATTGAAGGAGCTCACCGTGGTCGTCCACAGCATGGGCGGTTTGGTCATCCGCAATGCCTTCCACATCGCGCAGCAAAGTAAGTTGCACTGGCCACAGCAGCTTAAAAACATCGTTTTCCTGGGTACGCCCCACCACGGCGCGCCGCTAGAGCGTGCTGGCAACTGGATCGATGTAGTGCTCGGCGCCACGCCGTTCAGCAAGCCCTTTGCCAAGCTGGGCCAGTTGCGCAGCGCAGGGATTACCGATCTCCGCTATGGCTTCGTGCTCGACGCGGACTGGGCCGATCAAGACCGCTTCAAACGCAAACCCGACAACCGCCGGCCGCTGCCTTTACCCCAGGACGTAACCTGTTACACGGTGGCCGCCACCACGGTCGCCAAACGCAGCCCGCTAGCCGAGCGAGTTATAGGCGACGGATTGGTACCCCTGCCCAGTGCGCTGGGCCAGCACGCCGATCCGCTGCACCAGTTGGCTTTTGCCAAGGCGAATCAAGTCATCGTCTACCGCACCAACCACATGGCGCTCCTGCACAGTCCGGAAGTGACACGCCAGGTGGTGCAGTGGCTAGGATAAGTTGGCGCGGCTGCAGCCAACGGCCTTTCGTCACCTGATCCGCACAAACCCAGCCACGCCGTATCAATCGGGTAGTGGGTTTTGCGCCGGTCAAGGAGGAGCCCGAAGGGTGGGGGACACGGAGCAAAACCCGCTATCCGATTGAGACCAGCGTGACCATGGCGCCAACCCCAAGGTTTCTGCCAGACGCCCAAGCCCTTGAATACCACGCCATCGCCCATAATTGAGGATTTCGCGGGCGACGCAGTGGGCGTCCGCCAGCAAGCCCTATTTGATCTCGTTTTACCGAAGGTTCCATTCCCATGACCAAGCAAACCCTTTCCTTCCAGGCCGAAGTAGCCCAGCTATTGCACCTGGTGACGCACTCCCTGTACTCCAACAAGGAAATTTTCCTGCGCGAGCTGATTTCCAATGCTTCCGACGCCTGCGACAAGCTGCGTTTTGAGGCCATCAACAACGGCGGTCTGTACGAGAACGACTCCGAACTCAAGGTCAAGGTCACCTTCGACAAGGACGCCAAGACCCTGACCATCACCGACAACGGTATCGGCCTCTCCCAGCAAGAAGCTATCGACAACCTGGGCACGATTGCCAAGAGCGGCACCAAGGATTTCGTGTCCAAGCTCAGCGGTGACCAGAAGGCGGATTCCAACCTCATCGGCCAGTTCGGTGTGGGTTTTTACTCCGGCTTTATCGTCGCCGACAAGATCACCGTTGAATCCCGCCGCGCGGGCCTGCCTGCGGCTGAAGGCGTGCGCTGGGTTAGCGACGGCGGTGCCAGCGGTGGCGGCGCGTTTGAGGTGGAAGCCATTGACCGTGCCGAGCGCGGCACCAGCGTCACCTTGCACCTGCGTGAAGACGCCCAGGACTACTCCCAGGCCTGGAAAGTCAAGGGCATCATTAACAAGTACTCTGACCACATCAGCCTGCCCATCCAGATGGAAAAGGAAGAGTGGAAAGACGGCGAGCTGATCAACCCCAGCGACGAAAAAGGTGGCCGCCAACCCGGTGGCATGGTCAAGACCGGCGAATGGGAAACCGTCAACAAGGCCAGCGCCATCTGGAGCCGGCCCAAGAAGGATATCAGCGCCGAGCAATACGACGAGTTCTACAAACAGATCAGCCACGACTTTGAAGCACCGCTGGCCCACACCCACAACCGCGTCGAAGGCAGCACCGAATACACACAGTTGCTCTACATCCCCGGCAAGGCGCCGATGGATTTGTGGAACCGCGAGAAAAAAGGCGGCCTGAAGCTGTATGTCAAACGCGTGTTCATCATGGACGACGCCGAGGCGCTGCTGCCTAACTACCTGCGTTTTGTGAAAGGCGTGGTTGATTCCGCCGACCTGCCGCTGAACGTCAGCCGTGAGCTTTTGCAAGAGAGCCGCGACGTTAAAGCCATCCGCGAAGGATGTACCAAGCGCGTCTTAAGCATGCTGGAAGACCTGGCCAACAACGACAAGTTGCCAGAGGCATCAGCCGACGGCGTGACCGATGCGACTACCGAAGGGGTCACTGACGTTCTGAGCGATGAAGACAAAGCCAATGTCGGCAAGTACACCAAGTTCTACAGCGAATTTGGCGCCGTGCTGAAGGAAGGCCTGGGCGAAGACTTCACTAACAAGGAGCGTTTGGCCAAGCTGCTGCGCTTTGCGTCCACCACCAACGACTCAGCCAGCGTGGGCTTTGCCGACTACAAGGCGCGCATGAAAGAAGGCCAGGAGGCGATCTACTACATCACCGCCGACACCTTGGCCGCCGCCAAGAACAGCCCGCAGTTGGAGTTGTTCAAGAAGAAGGGCATCGAAGTGCTGCTGATGACCGACCGCGTGGACGAGTGGGCGCTGAACTTTGTGCAAGAGTTTGACGGCACACCGCTGCAAAGCGTGGCCAAGGGTGCAGTGGATTTGGGCAGCCTGCAGGACGAAGCCGAAAAGAAGGCCGCGGAAGAAGCTGCCGAAACCTTCAAGCCCCTGCTGGCCAAACTGAAGGAAGCGCTGAAAGACAAGGCTGAAGACGTTCGCGTAACCACCCGGCTGGTGGATAGCCCTGCCTGCCTGGTCGTGAAAGACGACGGCATGAGCACCCAGCTGGCCCGCATGCTGAAACAAGCCGGCCAGGCCGCGCCTGAGGTGAAGCCGGTGCTGGAAGTGAACGCCGAACACGCCTTGGTCAAGAAGCTGGACGGCTCGGTGCACTTCAATGACCTGGCGCACATCCTGTTTGACCAAGCGCTGTTGGCTGAAGGCGGCATGCCTGCGGACCCGGCGGCGTATGTGAAGCGGGTGAATGCGCTGCTGGTGTAAATCGGCTGCACCAAATCAGACTGTAGCCCTCGCGGAATATGCGCAGACAGCTACGAATAACATAGCACACCACACGACACGCCAATGCTCACCGTAACCTGACCGAACGCGCTGTCGGCGTGCGGTATGGCCAATTGGTGCACCGCTTCGCGCACCCGCTGGGCAACCATGAGCGCGCCGTCCATTTCAACGGAGGGCAACACGATGGCCGCCAGGTATTCAGCGATAGGGCGAAAGCAGTCGTCGCCCGCCGGATGCCCATAGTGGTCGTTGAACTATTTGAAATGGTCCACATCCTGCATCAATTTGATGGCGAAATTGTGGTCGCGGTTGGTGCGCTTGGTCTTCATCCGGTGGCCTTAGGGCTTTTTGTCTCCCGTGTCCGCATTGGGCAACTGCTAAATCAATTAGCGGTAACCATTTACAGTGCGCCGGCCACCGGCACGGCGGTGCCGGTCACAAAACGAAGACGCTTAGGGAATACAGGTGCGCCCTATTCATCAGGCTTTGCGAAAGGAAATGTCGTCCACCTTGTACCTGCGCGCTGCCACCCCAAACGCAAACAACCGCTCGAGCGCATGCGCCAGCGTACCGTCCACCTGGCCAAGCTCCACCTCAAAGTCCGCCGCCTCAATGCCGAGTTCGGTCATCGACGGCATCGCGTTCGGGCGAAACCAGAACATGGACCCCGCAGGGAAGCGAAGCCTGTAGTTGCCTTTGTAACGCCTGGGCTCAATGTGTTTCAACAGCCGGTCCAGCCAGGGGCGGTTATTGGTGTAAATGTCCAATTGGTCCAGGTCTGTTAGCGCGTTGGCGGGCGCGAGCAGCCCGAGGGATTTATCACTTTCAAAAGCCTTGCTGGCGACCACAACGGATTGGGGGCTGAACAGGCCCTGCCATAACAAAGCCCGCCAATCCTGGCCATCTTCCCGGTGGGGGGATTTTTTGGAGTGCAATTTGCACGCTGTGGCATATCCGAGCTGCTGCAATACAGGCAGCATTAGGAAGAATGGCAAGATGTCGCGCCCCCGGTTGGGCACCGCAAGCAAATAAGCATTCGGCAGCTTGGCACGCAACGTGCGCACCCACTCCAGCGGCGCATCATCGGCAACGGTGATGAATACGTCCATGGGGCCGGGCACGTTGCCAATCAAGGCGCACAGTTCGTCCAACAAATCCCGGTAGAACAAGTGAACCACTAGCGCGGCCGAAGCCTTCTTGGTGAACGTGGTGCGCGATAACGCAAACATCGATCCGGTGGCCGGGTCTTGTCTGCGGAACTGGCGCAACACGCTGGCAGTAGCGTGCAGATACGCGTAGCCGAAGCGGCGATCTGGCTCAAGGTAAGCGCCTTCGGCCCATTCATTCCAGGCGTTGACAAACATCAAACGTTCGTCGCCACTATTACATTTGGCGGTTCTGGAGGCGGCGGTCTCCAGCCAGCTGGCGTAATTTTCTACGCTGGCATTGATGAAGATGTTGCCTTTGCCCGGCTTGCGTGCCTCGTTGTCCCATGCGGTCGCGATGCCGGACAGGCGCACATGCTGCGACTCTGGCCTGCTGGTGAAGTAGTCAGTCATCTGCGTGTAGTCATAGACGCGACCCTCAAACCGGGGATTGATCAATTCGACCTCATGGTTGACCGGTGGCAAATTCGCCTGGTGCGGCGGAAACTCGCAAATTGCGTCAAACCCGTACTCCTGCGGCTCCAGCAACTCAAAGGACTCTACGGCCACCAGATACAACTCGCCAACACCGCTCTCGCGACAATGTTTGCGCCAGCGCTGCACGGTGTCGCGCAACTGTGGCAAGTGCAATGGCCGGTACACCAGAAACATCGGCTTCCCATCGATGCGGATGTAGCGCGGGTCCAGAAACGACGGGACTAGGTCTGCGATCATGGCCAAATCGTCTTCCGGCGAATAGCGCTGCGCCATGAGCATATCGGCGTCTTGCCCGTCCCAGCGTCTTGTCCAATTCTCGTTGGCCCAGCACAGGCAAAACGGGAAGTCCAGCTGTGGGTTGTCCAACACCTGACGCTGCGGAATGTCCAGCAGGCGCTTGCCGTCGAACCAGTAGTAATACATGCAAAAGCCGGCCAGCCCGTAGTGGCGTGCCAGCTCGGCCTGCTTGCGCATGGTATCGACCACGCGCAAATCGTAGAAGCCCAGGTCGCCCGGCAACTTGGGTTGGTAGTGCCCCATGAATTGCGGCAACGCACGGGTCACGTTGGTCCATTCGGTAAAACCAGTTCCCCACCAACGGTCATTTTCGGGAATCGGGTGAAATTGCGGCAAGTAATAGGCGAGGCAGCGCAAGGTCAAATCTTCCGATTTCAACCCTTGGTCGGTATAGGGCACGTACTCGCTGCGATCCCATTGCAAACGACCCGTGCTGTACAACTGGCGAACGAACTTATGGGTGGTGCCACCCGTGAGGTTGCGGGCCCAGGGCCGCCAATGCTTGACGCCATTGCGCAACCGCATTGACGTGTTGAGCAACCGGGTGGCCAGTCTCTGCTTGACGTGCTGCTGAAACGGCAGCGCCACGTAAATGGCGCGTAGAACACGCGTTAGCAGACGCCTTACACCCCCCGTGGATTCCTGTCGCTTTTGCCCCCCATTATGTTGCCCACGCAAGGCCTCACCCACCAAGCGGGCACGCCGAACGACGGCGTGCAAGGCATGCGCCAAACGCGATCGGCCGGTCTCGCGTATCTGTACGGCGCTTGGGCGGGCTGTAGATAGCGATGGGTCAGGCGGGGGAGTGTTGGCAGTCATGGATGGGGCGGCAGAGCGGGCACAAAGCAGGCATATGGACGGCGCTACCACCCATTTCTATGCGACTGGGGATTTTGCCACAGGGAGGGGTTATGCCTATCTCGCTTATACCCAGCGGCTATTGGTGCAATTCTTTCTCGATCCGCAGATCGGGTATGAACCACATCAGCGCCATCGCAATCAACAGTGCGCCGGCAAACCACGCGTAGCCCGACAGGGCCAGGGGTAAGGCGAGCACATAGGACGCCGGGGAGACCTTGCCCTTGAAGTCGCCACCCACCGCATGGGCCAGGGCTGAATCCATGGGCACCTTTAGCTCTAGCACCATGATGATGATGGCCATCACGCCATCGCTAAATGCCTCCAATCGACCTTTTCCACTATCCATTCCTCTCTGCTGGACCTCTGCACCGTAGCGTCACCGCGAGCAAGGCCTGAAGTGCATTTACAACGCCTGCCATTTATGGGCTTAACCCATGGCAAGAGCTGTGCTTCAATGGTGTTGTAGTCGTTGGTGTACTCGTTCGTTGTATTGGGTTCACAATTATTGCAAAGGAGGCCGCTATGGATTCGTCATCTCGCAGTCTTGTTCCGCAGTCTTCCCTGTTCCAACTGCCTATTGCGCAAATGCGCCGTGTGTTCCAACCCGACGAGGTCGAGCGCAAGCTGGCCAAGTTGCAGGACCATGAACACGACAGCCTGCGGGCCACCTACCGGCGCATGCTGGAGCGCGGGCCGCAGCGCTTTTCGGTCAAGCCGTCGGGCGTGCCGGACATGGCGGGCCTGTACCAGTCGCTACCCAATTTCACCGAGGTGCTGGACGATATCAAACGCCACGTCGCCCTTGCGCAAGACAGCCGCGACGCGCTGGAGGTCACCCCCATGCTATTGCTTGGCCCCCCTGGCATTGGCAAGACGCACTTTGCCCGCAAGCTGGCCGACCTGCTGGGCACCGGCATGAGCCTGGTGCCGATGAGTTCGATGACCGCCGGCTGGCTGTTGTCGGGTTCATCCTCGCAGTGGAAGGGCGCCAAGCCCGGCAAGGTGTTCGAGGCTTTGGTGGACGGCGAATACGCAAACCCGGTCATCGTGGTGGACGAGATCGACAAGGCCAGTGCCGACGCCCAATACGACCCGCTGGGCGCGCTCTACAGCTTGCTGGAACACGACACCGCGTTGAGCTTTACCGACGAGTTTGCCGAGGTCGCCATCGACGCCAGCCAAGTCATCTGGGTCACCACTGCCAATGACGAGCGCGGCATTCCGGCCCCGATACTAAATCGCATGAATGTGTTCACCGTGGAGGCACCCACGCTGGAGGCTGCGCGACAGATTGCGCGCGAGCTGTACCAGGGCATCCGTAACGACCACGATTGGGGCACCCGCTTCGGGCCCCAGCCAGACGATGACGTACTGGACCAGCTGAGCCTGCTGGCCCCGCGCGACATGCGCCGTGCACTGATGACCGGGTTTGGCAATGCGCGGCTGGATGGCCGCTGCGACATCAACGTGGCCGACCTGCCACGACCCGGTGGCAAGAAGGGATCAATGGGTTTCGTGCAGTGAGCCGTCGCCCAGCGGTGCTGCCACGCAGCGGTTGCGGCCGCCATCCTTGGCACGGTAAAGCGCCTCATCTGCACGCTTGAGGGTAGATGCGGCGTCAGCGCGGCGCACGTGCTCGGCCACACCAATGGACACGGTGACGCGCAGCGCGGGGTCAATGTCCGGGAACAATAATTGCGCGACCCGTTCGCGCACACGCTCAGCCGTGACCATGGCACCTTCCAGCGCGGTGTCGGTCAGCACCATGAGGAATTCCTCGCCGCCATACCGGCCAAAAAAATCGAGCTGGCGCAAAGCCTTGGATGCCGCATGCGCCACGCTGCGCAGCACCGTATCGCCAGGCTGGTGGCCATACTGGTCATTGACCCGCTTGAAGAAGTCGATGTCGACCATGCAGATGCAAAACGCGCTGCCGTTACGCTGGCCGCGAAGGGTTTCCTCGGTGATGCGCTCCATCAGGTAGCGGCGGTTGTAGACGCCAGTCAACTCGTCACGGATGGCCATGTCGCTGATGCGCTGCAGGGCCACCTCCAGCTCGCCATTCTGTTTGGCCAGGGCCTGATTTTTTTCTGCCACCTTGTGACGCAAACTGCCCACCATGGCGGCCAGAAAGCTGAACTGGCCCAGCGCCATGGCAAACGCAACCCACAACAAGAGCTCCAGCTTGCGGTTGGCCTCGTCTCCATGGAAATACAGCAGCAGGCCAGTCTGCGCCGCATATACCGTCAGGATGAAAGCGGCCAGTTGCACAAAGCCACGGGCCCTGAAGCGGAACATGCCAAAGGAAAACATGGCCAGGCCCAGCAACAAGAAGGCGCCACGCGCCACGCCCGCGAAGTACATGATGTAAAGACCCATCACAGCAGGAATAGAAATTTGCAGAAACGTCAGGCTGGGGTCCTTGAAGCGCAGGTTCAGCCCGCTGCGGATCACGCCGTAAACCACCAGGTTGAATGCCACCGCAATGGCCGCATAGACCGTAACGCTATAGGTATCCAGAAAGCCCAGCGCCCAGCACAGCAGCACGAAAGCCAGGTTCATCGTATGGGCGGCCGAACCGACAAAAAACCGCCGCAAGCGCACGCTCTGCTTAGGCGCATTCGGAGGGTAGATGGCAATGCCTGCAGTTTCCATGACGACCTTTTTGTTTTCTATACCGGCGATTGTGCAAGCACTACCGCCAAGGTCAAATTTGCTCTGCTATTGATAGCTAGTCACGTCCTGTGCACGAGGGCTGATGGAAAAAAACATAGCCGGCCCGAACCCAACTCCGCGCTCCAGTTGTCACGCAAGCTGCGTGAGGTGGCCGGTGTCGACCGTTTGCTAATCAGCCACGCGCGTAACTAACAGAGAGCGCTGGCCAGCCATTGGCAGATGGCGCTATTGGCATCCTCCAGCCCGTGAATTACTGTGAAATGGTTGGTGTCGGCATGCTCCTGCAACGTGGACGTATTGCCCGCGGCACGCCAGGCATCGTGGTACAACGTGGACTGGCGGGCAAATTCGGCGCTCTCCAGGCCGCCCCACGTAATCCATAGCGGCGTCTTGCAAGGTCGCACCGTAAAGGCAGGCGAGTTGCGCCGGACGATTCCGTCATCAAGCTGGATCATGGGTTGCAGGTAGCTGTAACGCAGAGGCTCCAAATCAAACAAGCCGCTGAAGGCCACTGCGCCCGCCAACGGGTCTTGTGGCAGCCCATAGTCGCGCGCCCATTCGGTTTGCAGGCACATGGCGGTCAGGTGCCCACCGGCTGAATGCCCGCCAATGGCCACGCGGGAAGGGTCTCCACCGTGCTGACCAATGTTGCGCAGCACCCAGGCAATTGCAGAGCGACATTGGCGGGTGATTTCATCAATCGTGACAAAGGGGCATAGCGCGTAGTTGACAACGACGGTGGTGATGCCCAAGGCATTCAAGCCCAGCGCCACACCATGGAAGTCTTTGCTGGACAATGAACGCCAGTAACCACCGTGGATGAATACAAAGACCGGTGCATTGGGCTGGGCCGCCGGGAAAATGTCGAGGGTTTCTTCGCGCGTAGGCCCGTAGGGCACATCCAGCGTGTTGCGCAGTTCAGACCGTGCCCGGTTCGCCTGGGCTGTGAAGTGCTGCATCGGCTGGTCGCCGGGCTCCAGCACCAGGCTGGGGTTGTATTGGGCGTCTATCTGCGCCTGGGTGTCAAAGTTGCGGTACAGCGTGCGCATGGGGAAAGCCTTTGGGAGTGCGATGGAATGCGGTGATTATCCGCATGCCGGGGCTCCCAGCCCGCCGTGGATTTGTCAGTTCAGGAACGACTCCGCATGGGCCTCGAAGTCTTCAGCGTCAATAGCGGCATCAAAGGCAGCGCGGTTGGCCAGCGCTTCCTTGGTGTAGGGGATCAGTGGTTTGTCCAGCGGACGCAGCTTGTGGCGGCGCAGGCCGCGCAATTGCTGGGAGCGCTCCATGGTTTGCAGAACCAATTCGGGCTCCATCATCAGGCTGAAGGGGTTGAGTGCCAGGGCTGCGATTGTCATGGTAGTTCTCCGGTTGCATCCTGCGCCGGGTCAGGAAAGGGTTTGGCGCTTGGTGCAACTGTAGTCACTCTGGCGCGAAACTGGAGTCAGCCGCAGGCTGGAAAGCGTGTAGGAATTTGCCTTACAACACGGCGGCTGTATGCCAAAACGCCTTGTTACGATTGCACCAGGGCCACAAGCGAGAACTGCCGCAAAATCTTGGCTGAAAAGCAATCTGCAGTGCCACCAAAAGAATGGGTTGAAAAGTGAAGAATGCTCTCAAACACACAGCACGCACACTCGCAGTTTTGTCCCTGCTGTGCTCCCTCAATGCCCATAGCGCCAGTGCGTTTGACTCCACTATCAACCGCTTGTCCATGACGTCGGTGACGGTGAACGGCGCAAGCTACCAAAACATTTCGGCAAACGTCAGCTCCTACACGCTGCTGGGCATGGACAACGGCACGCCGGGTACTGACGTCTTCAACCCCGCCAACAACCTGCTGACACTCGGGTCGGTGGTTTTCCAAGGCGCGACGTACAACAACGTGCGGGTGCAGCTCAACTCCTTCACGCTGCTGGCGGCCACCCTGGTTACGGCGGGCACTCCTGTTACCCCAACCACACCGGTCATACCAACACCCACGACGCCGACCACACCCACGCCGCCAACAACACCGCCGACACCCACAACGCCCGGCGTGCTGGCAGCAGCCAATACTTGCAACCTGTCGAACTTCCAAATCGATTTGATGGCGTTGATCAACCAGGCAAGGTCCACCAGCCGGACCTGTGGCACCACGGTCTACCCGGCCGCTGCGTCGCTGGCCTGGAACAGCAAATTGTTCGATGCGTCCGCAGGCCATTCGGCCGACATGGCGAACCAAAATTATTTCTCGCACAACAGCCTGGACGGCCGCACATTTGACCAGCGCATCTCGGCGGCTGGGTATAGCTGGTCACGCTTGGGTGAAAACATCGCTGCGGGTCAAGCCAACGTGGCAACGGTGATGGCAGGCTGGATGGCCAGCCCAGGCCACTGCAGCAATATCATGGGCGCCAACTTCACCGAAGTCGGCGTGGCCTGCGTCATCAACCTCAGCTCGACCTACCGCACCTACTGGACGATGGATCTGGGCAAACCGTAGACGCGGCGCCCTCGCGGGCAATGGTTA
This sequence comes from Rhodoferax sp., assembly GCF_025356155.1. Taxonomy (GTDB): domain Bacteria; phylum Pseudomonadota; class Gammaproteobacteria; order Burkholderiales; family Burkholderiaceae_C; genus Allorhodoferax. The sequence continues at coordinate 17,150 of NZ_JANXUQ010000095.1, forward strand.
CGTGTAATCTGCCAGAGACATGAGCCGCGCCCGCACGCTCTTGCCCTTGACCTTGCCGGCATTGAGCTTGGCACAGGCCTGCTTGGCGATATCGCGCGTCACGGCGACAAAGGTGCTGAACTCGGTCACCTGGATCTTGCCAATCTGCTCCCGCGTATAGGCCGGGCCGCCTTCTTTGCTGGTCAACGCGCCCAGCACATCACCGGGGCGAATCTTCTCTTTGCGGCCTCCCAGAATCTGAATGGTCACCATCGGCGGCAACAAAGGGCCGTCGCCGGTGGGTGTCAGCTCATCCACCTTGTGCCAGACCGAGGGCTTGTTCTGGTACTGCTCAATTTTGCCGATCCGGCCCATGTCATTCATGATGGCCAGGCTCAGCGCCAGCCCCGTCGCGCCGGCACGACCGGTGCGCCCTATGCGGTGCACATGCACTTCTGGGTCTGGGGTTATGTCCACGTTGATCACCGCTTCCAGTTGGTTGATATCCAACCCGCGGGATGCCACATCGGTCGCCACCAGCACCGAGCAACTGCGGTTGGCAAATTGGGCCAACACCTGGTCGCGTTCGCGCTGCTCCAGCTCGCCATACAGCGCCAGCGCGTAAAAGCCTTCTGCCTGCAACAGCGTGACCAGGTCTTTGCACTGCTGTTTGGTGTTGCAAAACGCCAGCGTACTCACGGGCCTGAAGTGGCGCAGCAGTTGGCCTACGGTGTGCAAGCGGTTGGGTTGGGTAACTTCATAAAAGCGCTGCTCGATCAGGCTCTCGGTCTTGGGTGGCGCCACTTCCACACGCTGCGGATCGCGCATGAATTGCTTGGCCAGTTTTTCAATCCCCTCCGGGTAGGTGGCCGAGAACAACAGCGTCTGGCGGTTGGCTGGACACTGCTTGGCGACCTTGGCAATATCGTCGAAAAAGCCCATGTCCAGCATGCGGTCGGCCTCGTCAAGCACCAGGGTGTTCAAACCCTCCAGCGTCAGGTAGCCCCGCTCCAGGTGGTCCATGATGCGGCCGGGTGTGCCGACGACCACATGGGCGCCGTGCTCCAAGCTGGCCCGCTGGCCACGCAGCGCAATGCCGCCACACAGCGTCACGACCTTGATGTTTTCTTCGGCCCGCGCCAGGCGGCGGATTTCGACCGTTACCTGGTCGGCCAGCTCCCGCGTGGGGCACAGCACCATGGCCTGCACCGCAAACCAGCGCGGGTTGAGCTTGGCCAGCAGTGCCAATGCAAAGGCGGCTGTCTTGCCGCTGCCGGTCTGTGCCTGGGCGATCAGGTCGCTGCCGGCCAGTGCAATGGGCAGGCTGGCCGCCTGGATGGGCGTCATGTCGCTGTAGCCGAGTTGCTGCAAATTGGCCAAGGCGGCGGGGCTCAACGCCAAATTGGCAAAACTGGTGGGGGGAGATGCGTCAGGCGCGGTGTTCTTGGTAAGTGTCATGCCCAATTATCGGGCAGTACCAGCAGCACGGCCAACGGCGTTACAGTGCGTCACCCATCCGAACAAGACCCCGCCATGACCGCACTGCACATCTCCACCCAATTTGACTCCGGCGCCATAGAGGTGCTGAGCCTGGACGACCCCGGCAATATCCAGCTCAACATCCGCGCTGACAATGCCAGCGCATTTGCCCAGTGGTTCCACTTCGCACTGCACGGCGCGGCCGACAAGGTCGTCACGCTGCGCTTTATGAACGCCGGTACCAGCGCCTACCCCGACGGCTGGGAGGGCTACCGCGTGGTGGCCAGCCACGACCGGCAAACCTGGTTTCGCATAGACACCGAATTCGACGGCACGGTGATGACAGCCCACGCCACGCCGGAGTGCAATTGCATGTACTTTGCGTATTTCGAGCCCTATTCGTACGAGCAGCACCTGGACCTGCTGGGCTCTGCCGCGCAGTCCGCCCATGTGACCGTGCACCGCCTGGGCAGCACACTCGATGGCCACGACATGACCGCGCTGCACATCACAAACGCCCACAGCGCCACGCCGCTGGAGTTGAAGAAAAAAGTGTGGGTGATTGCCCGCCAGCACCCCGGCGAGACCATGGCCGAATGGTTCGCCGAAGGTTTCCTGGAGCGCCTGCTGGACCCGGATGATTCGGTCAGCCGCGTGCTGCTGGACCGCTGCGTCTTCCACGTCGTGCCCAACATGAACCCCGACGGCTCGGTGCGCGGCAACCTGCGCACCAATGCAGCGGGCGCCAACCTGAACCGCGAATGGGCCACGCCCAGCATGAACAAATCGCCCGAGGTTTTCCTGGTGCGCGAGCACATGCTCGCCATGGGTGTGGACCTGTGCCTGGATGTACACGGCGACGAGGGCCTGCCCTATAACTTCGTCGTCGGCTCCGAGGGTAACCCGGGCTACACCGAAAGCATCGCGATGCTGGAAAACACCTTCAAAGCCGCCTGGCTGGCCAACTGCCCGGATTTCCAGGACCAGTACAACTATGGGCGCAGCGCCCCAAATAGCGCCAACCCCACCTTGGCGACCAACTGGGTGGCGCAGCAATTTGGTTGCCTGGCGCTGACGATTGAGATGCCATTCAAGGACAACGCGCAACTGCCGAACACTGAGACGGGCTGGAGTGGTGAGCGCTCGCGCAAGCTGGGGGCGAGTGTGTTGCAGCCTTTGCTGGCTATGTTGTGAAAACTGATGAACTATAGTTATGATAGCAGCATATGCTTATTGCACGAGGGCTAGAGGCCGGTTGTTCAAATGCGCTTCTAGCCAAAACCCTCGCGCAAGGCGGGCGACGTTGCTTGCATTCTGCGGCTCGCGTCGCAGGCGACTGGGCCGGGGCGCTGACGCTGCTGCGTTAACGCGTTGATTGGCAGGGCCGCGGTGTGGCAACCGCGAGTGCGGCCTGCGCCCGCAAACCCCACCACCCGCCTTCAGTGGTGGGGAAGGACACGAACTTGAACACCCGGGTAAGACACATTGCTGACGTACATATTTACTGACAGCAGACATTCAACCCAATGGTCTTAGCGCTTTAACGTTTGACATGAGGATTGGACATTTGCGCCTGATGAGATTGTGAGAGAGCAATGGCAGACTGAATGGCTGCGCGGGCTTGGGGACTATTTTTCCAAAACGTTGAGCCAACAATTGAGGACGCTTTTGAAGCAATATCAAGAGCATTGGCTTTGCTCAAATGCGCCGAAGATGCACACCCCATTTGTTCAAGACGAGCCACAACTGTAGGGCCAACGCCTTTGACAGCAAGGGGAGCTTTTCTCTCAGATGGTAGGAATGGCATCGCAGATTCCACAAATATCTAACGTGAAGATGACCGGACCACCAACACTTACGGCGCAGCCGCCTCCTGCTGTTGTGAGTCCGAGTCCATTGACATGTTATCCCTTGATCACCCGGGAACGCCAATAGCCTGGCTTCCTGTCGTCCGGTGCGATTGCCAGCACCAATATTTCATCATTGCGGTGTAGGTACACGACAGAAAATGGAAAGCGCTTTGGAAAAACTCTGCGAGTGCCATACTTGTGAGGTGCACCCATGTCTGGGAATTCAGCTGCAATCGCGAGCGCCCGCTCAACGCCCGTTGCAAATCTCTCACCAAGCTGCGGACTGATCTTTGCATAGTACTGAACCTCCCACGCCAACTCGGCCATCGCGGCCTCGTGAAATTGGACGCGCATCAATTCAGCAGACGCCGAACTTCTGCAAATACTTCTTCAGCGGGAATGAGCTTCGCCGTTCCGGCGTCAATATCGGCGATTCGGATTCGAATTTCCTTGTCCCAAGCCGCATCAATTTCGTCGTCTGGTTCGTGCACCGTAGCAAGGAGTTCCTCGGCTAAGCGAACCCGGTCCGCCGGAGGCAGTGTTCGAGCTTGTGAGCTGAGTTCTTCGATGAGGCTGGCCATTGTGATCTCCTGATGGAAGCCTAAGTTTACCGTTGAAGGGTGCGAACCGCTGCGAGCGCCGAACTTGAGGGATAACGATTAGCGTTTATCAGCCGCGCTGCAATGCTCGTAGAAACCAAGATCGCCTCCTGCGGCTGATAAACCATGTTGGACTGAACTGCCGCGAGGTGCTCGCGTGGCGACGTTGCTGCGAGTCGATGCATTCAAAGACT